>JANPHI010000156.1:0-7100 GCA_031424355.1 Betaproteobacteria bacterium | reverse complement strand
TCGAACAAGGTGCTGGAAATGGTGCGCGTGATCGCCGCCTGATGGCCGCCTGACGGCAGACGCCCGCGCGTTTGCACCCCGCACAAAAGGCCGCGCAAGCGGCCTTTTGTCTGGCGAACACGGTGTCACGTTTCGGGCCATGATGGCGACAGACCGCCTGATAAAATGGGTGAAATGCACTTTTAACGGATGCAGCACACCACTGCGCCGACCCAACCCCGCTGCGGCTGCGGCCGCGAGGTAGCTCCCCGATGTCCATCCTGCGCCCCGCCCCGGCCCTGCTCGCCTTGCTGCTGGGTATGCTGCCCGCCTTCGCCGGCACGCCCGCCACCGAGCGCGGACCGCTGCAGCGCCCCGGCGCCACCGCCGAAGACGGCACGCAGGCCCGCGTCATCGTCAAGTACCGCAGCACCAGCGGGCTGATGCAGGCGCTGTCGGCCACCAGCGCGGCCACCGGAAATCGGCAGGTCCGCCCGCAGCACGCCGCCACGCTGGGCACCCGCCTGGGCCTGCCGATGCAGGACGGCCGCGTGCTGGGCGAACGCACCCAGGCGCTGCGCGGGCAGGGCCTGTCGTCCAGCGCACTGGCCGCCAAATTGCGGCTGCAGGACGACGTGGAATGGGCCGTGGTGGACGAGCGGCGCAGCATCCGCGACATCGCCGGCGGCACCCCCAACGACCCGCTGTACGCCGCCAACGCCAGCATCAGCCCGGCCGTGGGCCAGTGGTACCTGCGGGCGCCCGACGCGGCGGTGTCGCCATCCACATCCACCACCACGGTGGTCTCGTCGATCAACGCGGCAGCCGCCTGGCTCACCACGCCCGGCTCGGCCAGCATCACCGTGGCGGTGCTGGACACCGGCGTGCGCTTCGACCACCCCGACCTGACGGCCAAGCTGTGGCCGGGCTACGACTTCGTCAGCGACAGCACCAGTGCCGGCGACGGCGGTGCGCGCGACGCCGACGCCACCGATCCCGGCGACTACACCATCACCAACCAGTGCGGCAGCGGCACCGCCGCCAGCACCAGCAGCTGGCACGGCACGCAGACGGCCGGCCTGGTGGGCGCCGCCACCGACAACAGCGTGGGCATGGCCGGCAGCGGCCGCAACACCATGGTGCTGCCGGTACGCGTGCTGGGCAAATGCGGCGGCAGCGATAGCGACATCATCGCGGCCATGTACTGGTCAGCGGGCATTGCCATCCCGGGTGACACCAGCACGCCGGCCAACCCGCACCCGGCCAAGGTCATCAGCATGAGCCTGGGCAAGGCCGGCAGCTGCCCGGCCAGCTACACCGACGTGTTCACCGCGCTGGCGGCCGCCAAGGTGACGGTGGTCATCGCCGCCGGCAACACCAACGGCCTGGCCGTGGAAGCACCGGCCAACTGCAGCGGCGCGCTGGCCGTGGCGGGGGTGCGCCACATCGGCAGCAAGGTGGGCTATTCCAGCATCGGTCCGCAGGTGACCATCGCCGCGCCGGCCGGCAACTGCGTCAACACCACCGGCGCCTGTCTGTACCCCATCCTGACGACCATCAACAAAGGCACCACCACGCCCAGCAGCAACGGCTACAGCGACAGCACCGACATCTCGGTGGGCACCAGCTTCGCCGCCCCCATCGTGGCCGGCACCGTGGCCCTGATGCTGTCGGTGGACCCGACGCTGACGCCAGCCACCATCGCGGCCAAGATCAAATCGACGGCCCGCGCCTTCCCGACCAGCGGCTCCAGCGACGCCGCCGTCACCGCCTGCCGGGCGCCCACGGCCACCGAGCAGCTGGAGTGCTACTGCACCACCAGCACCTGCGGCGCCGGCCTGCTGGACGCCGGCGCGGCCGTGGCCTCGGTGGTGCCGCCGGCTGCGGCCCCGCCCACCACCGGCATCACGGTCAGCAACAGCGCGCCCACGGCCGGGCAGAGCATCACGGTCAGCGCCAGCAACGCCACGGCCAACGGCGGGCGCAGCATCGCCGGCTACCAGTGGCAGATCACCAGCGGCGGGGCCTTCGCGGCCTTCAGTGGTGCCACCAACGCCGCCAGCGCCACGCTGGTGACCAGCGCAGCCGGCAGCGTGGTGCTGAGCCTGACGGTCACCGACAACGCCGGTGCCACGGGCAGCGCCAGCAGCACGGTCAGCGTGCAGGCGGCGCCCGTCGTGACGCCCACCGCCGCGCCGTCTTCGGGTGGTGGCGGCGCGATGTCGGGCGCCTGGGTGGCGCTGCTGGGCGTGGCGGCCTTCGCGCTGCGGCGCGCGCGTCCGGTTTGACTCCGGCCTGACCTTGGCCTGACTTCGCGCTGCGGTCGGCCGGTGGCAGCGCGGCAGCGGTTCCCGCGCTGCGGCCCGCGCTTCAGCGCTTCAACGCGTGCGCGGCGTGCAGGCCTTGAAGCCCCCGGCCAGCGGCTCGGGCGGCAGGGCTTTCAGCTTGTCCTGCTGCGCTGCGTCGGCCTTGGCCACGCGCAGCCACAGCTGTGCGGGCGGCGCAGGCAGGTTCACCACGCGCAGGAAACGCGGCGGCTTGGCGGCGACAGCGGCCAGCGCCGCCTCGGCTTCGGCCCGCGTGGCGTGGCGCGACAGCACCAGGCCGCCGGCCAGATCGGCCGGCTGGTCCGCCGCTTCGAAAGCGATCTGCAAACGCGTGAGTTCTTCGGTGCGGGCCTTCATCACGGCCGCATCGGTGGCACGCGCGGCATACACCCACCACAGCGGCGGCAACGGCGCCGCGTCGCGCAGCACGCTGCCTTCGGGCAGCTTCACCGCAGCCACGGCCGCTTCGGCGGCGGCGATGTCGGCGTCGCCCAGCGGCCCGGCTTCCAGGCAGGCGATGGCCGCTGCGCGCGCCGCCGAGATGGCCGCGCTGGCCGCCGGGGCAGGCAGCACCAGCACGCGCTCCGGGTTCAGTTGCGCGGCCAGGCGTTCCGGTTCGCGTTCGCCGCTGTGCGGCGGCGGCAGGGCCGGCGCCAGCCAGCCGCGCGACCAGCCGAAGAACAGCACATTGGCCAGCAGCAAGGCAGCAACCAGGGTGCGCAGCATCAACGGGCCGCCGTCTGGGCCATGGGCCGCACGCTGACTTCACCGCTCACCACGCGGTGCAGGCCGTCGCGGCGCACGCGCAGCGCGCCTTGCGCGTCCACACCATCGGCAACGCCGTCGGGCAGGCCGGGCTGCGTGGTGCTGACGGCGCTACCGCGCAACACGTCACGCCGCGCGTAGGCCGCCACCAGCGGCGCGAAGCCCTCGGCCTGGAAACGCAGCAGCGCCCGCAGCAGTGGCGCCGCCACGCGGGCCAGCACCTGGGGTGCCGTCACGCGCGCGTCCAGTTCCTGCAGGCAGGCGCAGCCCTGGCTGTAGCCCTCATCCGGCTGCGGCAACAGGTTCAGGCCGACACCGACCACGGCCAGGCGCGGCGCACCCACAGCGGCATGCCGGTCCGCGCCTACCGCTGCACCTGCACTGACCGTTTCGATCAGGATGCCGCCCAGCTTGCGCCCGGCCCCCGACCCCAGCGGCCCGTCCAGCAGCCACAAGTCGTTGGGCCACTTCAAGCCGATGCGCGGGGCGGCGCTGGCGGCCAGACCGGGCCCACCCGGCAGCGGGTCCAGCGCCTCGGCCAAAGCCAGGCCCACGGCCAGGGACAACCCCGACCAGTCGGCCGGAGCCAGCGCCAGCGCCAGCGAAAACGTCAGCGACGCCCCCGCGCGACTGTGCCACTCGCGCCCCAGGCGGCCCCGGCCCGCAGTCTGTTCTTCGGCCACCAGCAGACAAGGCTGGGCATCACCACCGCGCGCACGGTCCAGCAGCAGCGTGTTGCTTGAAGCCACCTGCGGCAACACCTCGATGGACAAGCCCGGCAGCAGCGGCACCAGCTGCAGCCACAGGTTTTCGGCGCCCCAGCGGGTCGGCACAAGCGGCGACACCGGCGCCGGCCCGTTCACTTTTTCGGCGCCAGCATGGTGCGGCGGCAGCCGCTGCTGCCGCAGCGGCACTCGTATTCTTTTTTCAGCTTGGCGGTGTAGCGCTCGTCGATCACCAGGCCGTAGTCGTAGAACAGTTCTTCGCCGGGCTGCAGGTCGCGCAGCGCCTTGATGAACACGCGGCCGTCGATTTCGTCGGCTTCGCAGTTCGGTTCACAGGCGTGGTTGATCCAGCGTGCCGAGTTGCCCTGCACCTTGCCGTCGATGACGTGGCTGCCGTCGTCCAGGCTGAAATAGAAGGTGTGGTTGGGGTCGCTGGGGTCGTGCGGGTGGCGGCGCAGCGCTTCGGGCCAGCTGATGGTTTCGCCCTTGTATTCGATGACCATCTCGCCCGCTGCGATGGGCTGCAGCGCGAAGACGCCCTTGCCGTGAATGCCACTCTTGCGAATCTGGATGCGACGGGTGTCTGACGATGCGGCTTGCGCGGTCTTGCTCATTCGGTACATTGGTTTCGTACGAGCGCGCGTGTGTGCGCACGAGACCGGCGGATTGTAGGCATCGATTTCTGATCGGTTTCCGAAGCCCCGCCGGCCGACCCCGAGCCAGGCAGAACGTCAAGGAACCATGAGCAAGACCATCATCATTGCGGAAAAGCCCAGCGTGGCGCAGGACATCGTGCGCGCGCTCACCCCCGTGGCCGGCAAGTTCGAGAAGTTCGCCGACCACTTCGAAAGCGACGGCTATGTCGTCACCTCAGCCGTCGGCCATTTGGTCGAAATCAAGGCGCCGGAAGAGTTCGACGTCAAGCGCGGCAAGTGGAGTTTTGCCAACCTGCCGGTGGTGCCGCCGCACTTCGACCTGGCGCCCATCGACAAGGCCAAGACGCGGCTGAATGCCGTCGTGAAGCTGGTCAAGCGCAAGGACGTGACGGCGATGATCAACGCCTGTGACGCGGGGCGTGAAGGCGAGTTGATCTTCCGGCTGATCGTGCAGTACGCGCAGAACAGCGAGAAGAAGCCCACCGTCAAACCGGTGCAGCGGCTGTGGCTGCAGAGCATGACGCCGCAGGCCATACGCGACGGCTTCGACAAGCTGCGCAGCGACAGCCAGATGCAGGGCCTGGCCGACG
Organism: Betaproteobacteria bacterium; assembly: GCA_031424355.1. Classification (GTDB taxonomy): domain Bacteria; phylum Pseudomonadota; class Gammaproteobacteria; order Burkholderiales; family Burkholderiaceae_C; genus Rubrivivax. The sequence continues at coordinate 2,058 of JANPHI010000156.1, read as the reverse complement.
CGGCGCGCAGCCGCAGTGAAGCCGACTGGCTGGTCGGCATCAACGGCACCCGCGCGATGACGGCCTTCAACAGCCGCGACGGCGGCTTCTTCCTGACCACCGTGGGCCGCGTGCAGACGCCCACGCTGAGCATCGTGGTCGAACGCGAAGAGAAGATCCGCAAGCACATCTCAAGGCCCTACTGGGAGGTGAAGGCGACCTTCGACGCGCAGGCCGGCCAGTACGAAGGCAAATGGCTGGACCCCAAGTTCAAGAAGAACCCGGACGACGCCGAGGCCCGTTCAGACCGCCTGTGGGACGCGCCGTCGGCCGAGGCGATAGCCGCTGCAGTGCGCGGCCAGCCGGCCAAGGTGGTGGACGAAGCCAAGCCCAGCACGCAGGCGTCACCCTTGCTGTACGACCTGACCACGCTGCAGCGCGAGGCCAATTCGCGCTTTGGTTTCAGCGCCAAGACCACGCTGTCTTTGGCCCAGGCGCTGTACGAAAAGCACAAGGTGCTGACCTACCCGCGTACCGATTCGCGCTGCCTGCCCGAGGACTACCTGGCCACGGTGAAGGACACCTTCAAGATGCTGGCCACCGAGGACCTGCCCGGCCCGCTGCGCGAGCTGAACGCACACGCCGCCAAAGGCCTGAAGGAAGGCTATGTGAAGCCGATGAAGCGCGTCTTCGACAACACCAAGGTGTCGGACCACTTCGCCATCATCCCGACGCTGCAGGCGCCGAAGAGCCTGACCGACATCGAACTGAAGCTCTACGACATGGTCGTCAAGCGCTTCCTGGCGGTGTTCTACCCGTCGGCCGAATTCATGGTCACGACGCGCACCAGCACCGTCGAAAACGACGGCAAGGCTTACACCTTCCAGACCAACGGCAAGGTGCTGAACAACCCGGGCTGGCTGGCCGTCTACGGCAAGGAAGCGCAGGACGACGACGCCAACCTGGTGGCGGTGGAACCGGGTGAACTGGTGCGCACCGAAGACGTGGCCGTCAACGCGCTGAAGACCAAGCCGCCCGCGCGCTACACCGAAGCCACGCTGCTGAGCGCGATGGAAAGCGCCGGCAAGATGATCGAGGACGAAGACCTGCGCGACGCGATGAAGGAAAAGGGCCTGGGCACGCCAGCCACCCGCGCGCAGACCATCGAAGGGCTGATCGCCGAGAAATACATGCTGCGCGACGGCCGCGAACTGGTGCCCACCGCCAAGGCCTTCCAGCTGATGACGCTGCTGCGCGGCCTGGCGATTGAAGACCTGACGCGCGCCGACCTGACGGGCAACTGGGAATACCAGTTGTCGGAAATGGAGCACGGCCGTTTGAGCCGCGAGGCCTTCATGGCCGAGATCGCGAAGATGGCCGAGCGCATCGTCAAGAAGGCCAAGGAATACGACCGCGACACCATCCCCGGCGACTACGCCACGCTGGCCACGCCCTGCCCGCATTGCGGCGGCGTGATCAAGGAAAACTACCGCCGCTTCGCCTGCTGCGGCGCCAGCGGGGTGGAAGAGGGCTGCGGCTTTTCGATCACCAAGATCCCGGCCGGCCGGGCCTTCGAAACGGTGGAGGCCGACGCCTTCATCCGCGACAAGAAGATCGGCCCGCTGGAAGGCTTCCGCAGCAAGGCCGGCTGGCCTTTCACCGCCGAATTGAAATTGGTGGAAGACGCCGAGATCAACAACTGGAAGCTGGAATTCGACTTCGGCGACGACGCCAAGAACGCCGAGGGCGACGGCGAGCCGGTGGACTTCAGCGGGCAGCAGAGCCTGGGCGCCTGCCCGAAATGCAAGGGCCACGTCTTCGAGCACGGCAGCAACTACGTCTGCGAACACAGCGTGGGCGCACCGGTGACCTGCGACTTCAAGACCGGCAAGATCATCCTGCAGCAGCCGGTGGCGCCGGAAGAAGTGGTCAAGCTGTTGACCACCGGCAAGACCAGCCTGCTGGAGAACTTCGTGTCGAACAAGACGCGGCGCAAGTTCAAGGCCTTCCTGGCCTATGACGCGAAGGAAGGCAAGGTCAGCTTCGAGTTCGAGCCGCGCGCGTCGAAGTTCCCGCCCA
>JANPHI010000155.1:0-27872 GCA_031424355.1 Betaproteobacteria bacterium | reverse complement strand
TGCCGGGCCGCGCGGCGGGGCGCCGGGGGCGTCTTCACGCGCGGCCTCGCGCGGCTTGGGCGCAGCGCGCGGGGCGGTCGCTGCGCGCACGCGCGCGCGGGAGGGGTCGCGCCCGGGGGCGAGGGGTTTGATGCTGAGTTTGGGACGGTCGGCCATGGCGGATTGGACCATGCCGGGCCCGACGGTCAGCTCAGAGCACGACCTTCACCATGGGGTGCGTGGACAGCGTGCGGTACAGCTCGTCGAGCTGTTCACGGCTGGTCGCCAGCACGGTCAGCGTCAGGCCCAGGTAGTTGCCGACCTTGCTGGGGCGGCGTTCGATCCCCTCGGCGTCGAAGTTCGGGTCGAACTGCAGCGCAATCGCCACCATCGCGGCCTCGAAGCCGTCCACAGCCGCGCCCATCACCTTGATCGGGAAGGCGCTCGGGTATTCGATCAGGCTGGTTTGATCGGGGGGCAGCGTCGCCATCAGATCGCCATCGTCGCCTTGGCGCGCTGGTAGGCCTCGAACAGCCTCGCGTAGACCGGGCCGGGCTTGCCGCGCAGCGCGCCGTGTCCGACCGATTCGCCGTCGATCTGCGTGACGGCGATGATCTCCTTGGTCGCCGAACTGAGCATCACTTCGTCGGCAGCGCGCACATCGGCCTCCGGAATGGGGCGCAGGTTGTAGGCGATGCCGCATTCCTCGCACAGTTCACGCAGCAGCTCGAAGCGGATGCCTTCCAGCACATGGTCGCTCTTGGGCGGGCCGAGCAGCGCGCCTTCGTGGGCGATCCACACATTGCTGGCCGCCGCTTCGGTCAGGAAACCGTCGCGGAACATGATGGTCTCGACGGCGCCGTGGTCGGCCGACATCTGCCGCGCCAGCACATTGCCCAGCAGGCTGATGCTCTTGATGTCGCCCCGCTCCCAGCGGAAGTCGCGCGCGGTGATGCAGGCCACGCCCTTGTGGCGCTGCTCGGGCGTGGCCGGCTTCATCGGGTTGGCCATCATGAAGACGGTGGGCGTCAGGCCCACCGGCATCACGTGGTCGCGCGGTGCCACACCGCGCGTCAGCTGGATGTAGACCAGCTGGTCCTGCGCCCCGGTGGCCTCGGCGGTGGCCGCCACCAGCTGGCGGCAGCGGGCCAGCCATTCGTCGCGCGTGGCCGGGTTGGGGATGCGCAGCTTGCTCAGCGACCGGTTCAGGCGCGCCATGTGTTCGTCGAAACGAAACAGGCGCTGGCCGTAGACCGGCACCACTTCGTAGATGCCATCGCCGAAGATGAAACCCCGGTCGAGCACGCTGACCTTGGCCTGCGAGATGGGCAGCACCTCGCCGTTGAGATAAACCAGCGCGTCGTTCATGGCAGCACCCCCTATTTGATCCACAAGCGTATGGCGTCCCAGGCACGGCCGAAGATGCCGGCCAGCGGCACCGCCTCCATCGCCACCAGCGGCACCGTGGCCACCGCCGTGCCGGCGGTGGTGGTGATCTTGATGCTGCCCACGCGCTGGCCCTGCGTCAGCGGCGCCAGCAGCGGGTCGGTGCGTTCGACGGTGGTCTTCAGCTTGTCGCCCTCACCCTTGGGCACGCTGACCATCAGCGCGCCGGCCGCGCCCAGTTTCACTTCGGCCTGGGCGCCCTTCCACACGCGCACCGTGGCCACTGGCTTGCCGGCTTCGAACAGGCGCACGCCGTCCCAGGCCTGCCAGCCCCAGTTCAGCAACTTCTGCGCTTCAGATGCGCGGGCTTCCTTCGAGGTGGTGCCCATCACCACGCTCAGCAAACGGCGCTTGCCGGCCGGCGTGTCGCGCACCGCACTGGCCACCAAGCAGTAGCCAGCGGCGTCGGTGTAGCCCGTCTTCATGCCGTCCACCGTGGGGTCGCGGCCCAGCAGCATGTTGCGGTTGTCCTGCTTGATGTTGTTGTAGGTGTACTGGCGCAGGCTGTAGATGGGGTAGTGCTCGGGGTGGTCGGTGATGATGTGCGCGGCGATGATGGCCGCGTCACGCGCGCTCATGTAGTGCCCCGCCTCGGTCAGCCCGGCCACGTTCTTGAATTGCGTGTTCTTCAGGCCCCAGGCCTGGGCCTGGCGGTTCATCATCGCGACGAAGTTTTCGACCGATCCGGCCACGCCTTCGGCCAGGACGATGGCCGCGTCGTTGCCGCTTTGCACGATCAGGCCGCGCAGCAATTCGCTGACCTTGGGCGTCATCGTGGTGTCGATGAACATCAGGCTGCCGCCGCCCTTGCGCTCGGCCCAGGCGCGCGCCGAAACGGGCAGCGTCTGGTCCAGGTTCAGCTTCTTGTCACGGATGGCGTTGAAGACCACATAGGCCGTCATCAGCTTGGTCAGCGACGCGGGCTCGGCCTGCATGTCGGCTTCGCGTTCGGCCAGCACCTGGTTGCTGGACACGTCCAGCAGCACGTACTGGCGGGCAGCGATTTCAGGGGCTTGCGGGGCCTGGGCCTGCGCGGTGGTGTGGGTGGCCAGCGCCAGGGTGCTCGCCGCGATGGCGAGGCAGCGGGCCAGGCCACGCGTCAGGGACGGGGCTATCAACGGATTCATGGGTTCCTAGTTCGCGGCGCGGGACAGCCACGCGCCAACGACGATTTGTTTGAGCACGGGCAATTGCCCGTGGAAGAAGTGGCCGGCACCGGGCAACACCGTGACGGGCAGGGCTTGCGGGCGGGCCCAATCGAAACAGGCGGCCAGCGGCACCACGTCATCGGTTTCGCCGTGCACCACCAGGGTGTCGGCAGGCACCGCCGCCATCGTGAAATTGGCCACCGCCGGTGCGATCAGCACCAGGCGTTCGGCCGCTTGTTCGGCCGGCAAACGCGCGGCGGCTTGTGACGCCACATAGCCGCCGAAAGAAAAGCCACCGACGACCAGCGCCTGGCCCGGCTGCCGGTGCGCGGCGATGACGGCCAGCGCGTCATCGACTTCGCCCCGCCCTTCGTCCCACCCGCCTGCGGACTGGCCGATGCCGCGAAAGTTGAAGCGCACCGAGGTGTAGCCCAGACCGACGAAAGCGCGGGCCAGCGTCTGCACGACCTTGTTGTCCATCGTGCCGCCGTGCAGCGGGTGCGGGTGGCACAGCACCGCCACGCCGCGCGGTGGGGTTTGCGTGGGTGCGTCGATGGCGCATTCGATGGCGCCCGCCGGCCCGACGACCGTGCTGCGCGTGGTGCCCGCATTCATCGCGGCCCCTTCACTGGTCCACCTTCAGCGGCCCACATTCATCGCCCCACATTCGCCGGCAGCACCAGGCGTTCGACCACCCGGCCGTTCTTCAGGTGCGATTCGACGATCTCGTCCAGGTCGCTGTGGTCGACCCAGGTGTACCAGGTCTCGTCGGGGTAGACCACGGCCACCGGGCCGCCCGCGCAGCGGTCCAGGCAGCCCGCCTTGTTGACCCGCACGCCGCCCGGCCCGGCCAGGCCGGCCTGCTTGACGCGCGACTTGCAGTGGTCGAAGGCGCCTTGTGCGTCGTGGTTGGCGCAGCTGGCTTCGCCCGCCTTGCGCTCGTTCAGGCAGATGAAGATGTGGTGCTTGTAATAGCTCATCGCCAGATTGTAGGCAGCCGACTAGGGATGACCCGAAGCAGCGCCCAAGGAAGGACCAGCCCCGCTGCGGCGGCCCAGGCGCGAAAACAGCCAGGCCATGGCGGTGTAGGGCCACAGCCAGCCCACCCACTGCGCCAAGCCGTGAAAGCGCACGAAGCGGCCCTGTTCCCAGGCGTGCAGGCTTTGCGCGAAATAGGGGTCGGCCGGGGCCTGCGCCACGCCCACCACCAGGCCCGTCAGCGCCACCAGCCCGGCGCCGGCCACCATGCGCCGGGGCAGGGCGGCGGCCAGCAGCGCCAGCACCACGCCCAGGCCCAGGCCGGGCAGCGTCGAGGGCGCCAGCCAACCCAGGGCGTGCACGGGGCCGAAGTTCAGTGCGGTGGACAGCGTCATGCCGCCCACGCCCAGCGCCAGCGCGCCTGCGGCGATGGCGATGCGCCGCCAGCCGGCGGGCATCACCGCGTAGGCCACCATGCAGGGCGCCAGCAGGCCCAGGGCGACGATCAGGACCTCGGCCAAGGGCCGCAGCGGCACGGCGTCGGTGGCCGGGGCCGCCAGCAGCAGCTGCGCATCCGCAGCCCAGGGCACATCGACCAGCAACTGCGCCAGCCATTCGCGCAGCCGCTCGCTGACCTGCCCCAGCCCCAGCGGCACCGGTGCCGGGAACAGCAGGCCCACCGGCCACAGCGCCAGCAGGGCCAGCGCGCCCGCGCTGTCGCGCACGAACCAGCGGCTGCGCAGCGCGTGCCACACATCCACCAGGCCCAGCGCGTGCAGCAACAGCGCCAGCAGCGCGCCGGCCACTGCACCGGCACTGTTCATCAGCCAGTCTTCGATGGCCGGCACGCGGCCGGGCACGAAGTGCTGCAGCACCTCGGTGGCATACGACAGGGCGGTCGGCAGCGCCACGGCCAGCAGCAGGGCCGGGGCGACGCGCCAGCCGCTGCGCCGCAGCGCCAGCATCAGCAGCGCACCCAGCGGCAAGTAGCCCAGCAGGTTGGACGTGATGTCGAAGGACAGCAGCCAGTTGGTCTTGGGCAGGGCGGCCAGCGCCAGCAGGCTCTGGCCGGGCGGCCAGCGCCAGCCGGCGAAAGGGTAGAGGCTGGCGTAGACCACCAGCAGCGCATACGACCAGACCAGCGGCGTGGCTGAACTGCGATGGCGCGGCTTGGCCACCTGGCTGCGCCTAGAAAGGCTTGACGACCACCAGTACGACGATGGCGGCGAACAAGAGCACCGAGACCTCGTTGAACACGCGGAACCATTTGTGGCTGCGCTGGTTGCCGGATTGTTCGAAGCGGCGCAGCAGCGAGCGGCACACGTGGTGGTAGCCGATGACGCCCACCACCAGCAGCAACTTGACGTGGATCCAGCCACTGCCCTGGCCCACGCCATACCCCAGCCACAACCACAGACCCAGGGCCAGCGCGGGCACCATCAGGATGCTGGAGAAGCGGTAGAGCTTGCGCGCCATCAGCAGCAGGCGTTCGCGTTCGGCGTGGCTGTCGGCCGGCACCATCGCCAGGTTCACGAACAGGCGGGGCAGGTAGAAAAGCCCGGCGAACCAACTGGCCACGAAAACGATGTGGAAGGCCTTGATCCAGAGGTAAGCGCTGCTCATGGAACGATTATGGCGGCGCACAAAAAAAGGCCCCGGCTTCAAGCCGGGGCCCAGAAGCCTTTTCGATGTCATCACCGGAAGGCACCTGCTCAGGGAGGAAAAGCAGGGAATGACAGCGTCGCCGCTATCATCCGAAAACGACTTTATCAGAACCAAAACGTAGGCGCCACGCGCTTTGCATTCGGGTTCTGGCATGCAGAACGACGGGCTTGAAACCTGCCGCTTGCGTCCTGAGGAGACCGCCTTGTTCACGCCCCCGCCTTACCCCGCCAGCCGCCCGCGCCGCCTGCGCCGCGATGCCGCCATCCGCGCCCTGGTGCGCGAAAACCGCCTGGCGCCCGAAGATTTCATCCTGCCGGTCTTCGTGCTCGACGGGCACGGCCGCACGCAGGACGTGGCCAGCATGCCGGGGGTGCAACGGCGCAGTCTCGACGGGCTGTACGCGGTGGCCGAAGACTGCGTGAAGCTGGGCGTGCCGGTGATGGCGCTGTTCCCGGTCATCGACGCCGCCTTGAAGACCCCCGACGGCCGCGAAGCCACCAACCCCGACGGCCTGGTGCCGCGCGTCGTTCGTGAGCTGAAGGCGCGCTTCCCGCAGTTGGCCATCCTGACCGACGTGGCGCTGGACCCCTACACCAGCCACGGCCAGGACGGCCTGCTGGACGAGACGGGTTACATCATCAACGACGACACGGTGGCCGTGCTGCGGCAGCAGGCGCTGGTGCACGCGCAGGCTGGCGTGGACATCGTGGCCCCCAGCGACATGATGGACGGCCGCATTGGCGCCATCCGGTCCACGCTGGAAGGCGCGGGGCTGGTCCACACGAAGATCATGGCCTACAGCGCGAAATACGCCAGCGCGTTTTACGGTCCCTTCCGCGACGCCGTGGGCTCGGCGGCCAACCTGGGCAAGAGCGACAAGAAGGCCTACCAGATGGACCCCGGCAACAGCGACGAGGCGCTGCGCGAAGTGGCGCTGGACATCGCCGAAGGCGCCGACATGGTGATGGTCAAACCGGGCATGCCCTACCTGGACATCGTGCGCCGCGTGAAAGACGAATTCCAGGTGCCGACCTTCGCCTACCAGGTCAGCGGCGAATACGCGATGCTGAAGGCCGCCGCCGCCAACGGCTGGTTGGACCACGACGCCGTGATGATGGAAGCCCTGATGGCCTTCAAGCGCGCCGGCGCCGACGGCGTGCTGACCTACTTTGCGCTGGACGCTGCCCGCCTGTTGCGCGCGCGCTGACCGGCCGACCAGGCGCTGGCCTTCATGCGCGTCTTCCACATCGCCGGTGATCACTTCACCGAGCTCGACGCCCTGCCCGAGGCGCTGCCCGCGCAGGGCTTTCTGTGGGTGGGCAGCGGGCGCCGCGAATTCGAAGTCGGCAGCGCCGAGGTGCAGTCTGCCTTGCAGCGCTGGACGGGTGGCGCGCTGGTCGACCTGCACATTTCCGACCTGTTGAACAACCAGCTGCCCAGCCACTTCGACTACACGTCCTGGTACGACCTGATGGTCTTCCGCCGCCTGGCTGCGGGCGCTGGCAGTGAAGGCATGTTCTTCGACGAAAGCCACGGCACGGCGAGCACCGCGCGGCAGGCGCTGGCGGCCATCGACACCAGCCCGGTGGGCTTCGCCCTCTTCGACCGCGTGCTGGTCACCGTGCACCCGACCGACTGCCAGGTGCGCGACTATTTCGCGCAGCGCCTGGGCGGTCTGGCCGCCGGTGGCGACACGCGCGGTTCAGCGCGCTTGCCGCTGAGTGCGGCCGAATTGATGCTGCGCATGCTGAACCACATGGTCGACAGCTACCTGGACCTGCGTCGCTTGCTGACCCGCCAACTGGGCACGCTGCAGGCCCAGCTGCTGGACCCGCGCAGTCGCTTCAACGACTGGCAGATCCTGCTGGAGTCGCGCAACTCGCTGCACCTGCTGGAAGACACCTGCGAAGACCAGCACACGGCCGTGCAGGAATGGATAGACGCGCTGGACGAATGGCCCGATGAAGCCGATGCGCAGGCCCGCCGCGACCGCGAACTGCTGCGGGTGCGGTCGCGCGATGTGCTGGAACACATCGAGCGCGTGCTGGGCCATGTGCGGCGCCTGGAGCAAAGCGCCGAAACGGCGGTGCAGATGCACTTCAGCGCGCTGGGCCACCGCACCAACGACATCATGCGCACGCTGACCGTGCTGACCGCCATCTTCCTGCCGCTGAACCTGATCACCGGCTTCTTCGGCATGAACTTCGAAGCGCTGCCGCTGATCCATTCCTCAGGCGGCTTCTGGATCGCCTTTGGCGCGATGGTGACGGTGGGCGTGGGCCTGATCGTGTTCTTCAAGCGCAAGCGCTACATCGGCACGCGGGGTTGATTTCAACGGCCTCAGTGGCCGACGAAATGGCCAACGAAACGGCTGGCAACAGCGGCCTACGACAGCGGCCGTTGACGCGCCAGCGGCGGGTGCCGTTCGAAATAGCGTTTGATGCCTGCCGCCAGCGCCTGCACCAGCTGCGCCCGGTAGGCGGCATCGCGCAATTGCGCTTCTTCTTCCGGGTTCGAGATGAAAGCCGTTTCGACCAGGATGCTGGGGATGTCGGGCGCCTTCAGCACCGCGAAGCCGGCTTGTTCGACCTGGCCCTTGTGCAGCCGACCCACCTTGCCGATGCGCGCCAGCACCTCGTGGCCCAGGCGCAGGCTGTCCTTGATCTGCGCGGTGGTGCTCATGTCCAGCATGGCGCGCAGCACCTGCGGGTCGCGCACGGTTTTCACGTTGACGCCGCCCACCGCATCGGCGGCGTTTTCCTTGTTCGCCATCCAGCGCGCGGCGTTGCTGGTGGCGCCCTGGGTGGACAGCGCGAACACGCTGGCACCGCGCGCTTCGGGGCGGAAGAAGGCGTCGGCGTGGATGCTGACGAAGAGGTCGGCCTGCACACGGCGCGCCTTGCGCACGCGGTCTTGCAGGGGCACGAAGAAGTCGGCGTCGCGGGTCAGCATCACGCGCATGCCGGGCAGAGCATTGAGCTTCTCGCGCAGCGCCAGCGCCACCGCCAGCACCACGTCTTTTTCGCGCAGCCCGGTGGGACCGACGGCACCCGGGTCTTCGCCGCCATGGCCGGGGTCCAGCGCCACGATGACCAGTCTGTCCACGCGCCGCTGCTCGGCTGGCGTGGGCGCTGCGGGCAGGGCCGGCAAGGCCAGTGGCGTGGGCAGCGCAGGGTGCTCGGGCATCACCAGCGGCGGGGGCGTGACGCCCAGGGCCAGCGGCAGGTCGATGACGGGTGGGCGCGGCAGCACCGGCTGCACGGCAAGCCCCGGTGTCGCGGCCACGAAGGCATGGGCTGACGATGCGGCCGAGGCGGTTGATGCGGTTGGTGCAGTTGCGGCCCCCGCTGCGGCCGCTGCCCCCGATGTGGCCGACCCAGCAGACGCAGGCGGGTCCACCCGCGCAATCAGCTCGCCCAGTGCGTCCTGCATGGCCTGCGCGGCCTGTGCCGATGCGAGGCCCGCGCCTTCCCGTTCGCGCAGCAGAGCCAGCAGCGGGTCCACGTCCTGCTGCGGGTACAGGTCGAACACCAGCCGGTGCTTGTAGGCCGCCACCGGGGCCAGCGTGAACTGCTGCGGCTTCACCGGCTGCTTCAGGTCGAACACCAGACGCACCACGCGCGGCTGGTACTGGCCCACGCGCACGCCGGCAATGTAGGGGTCGTCAGGCCGCACCTTGCCCACCAGTTCGCGCAGCGCGGCGTTCAGTTCCAGGCCGTTGATGTCGACCACCAGCCGGTGCGGCGCTTCGGTCAGCAGATGGCTGGCGGCCAGCGGCTGGTCGGATTCGATGGTGACCCGGGTGTAGTCGCGCGCCGGCCACACGCGCACCGCCACGATGGCAGCGCCCCAGGCCAACTGCGGGGCGGCCAACAGCAGCGCCAGCGGGCCCAGGGTGCGCAGCGCCTGGCGGCGGCTGGTGTTGGTCATGCCAGCAGGTCCAGGCCCAGCGCGGTGCCGGCCTCCAGCCGCACGCGGCGGGCGTCGGGGCTGCCTTGTGGGCTGTCGTCGTCCACGTCGATGTGCAGCCGCAAGTCGGCCGTCGGCAGCATGCCCGCGGCTTTCTCGGGCCATTCGGCCAGCTTCAGGCCGGGCGCGGCGAAGACATCGCGCAAGCCCGCGTCGGCCCATTCGCGCGGGTCGTTGAAGCGGTAGAAATCAAAGTGCGAAACCGCCACCGGCGGCCGCCCGGGTTGCGCGGGCAAGGTGTAGGGCTCCATCACCGTGTAGGTCGGGCTCTTGATGCGGCCTTCGACGCCCAGGGCGCGCAGCAGGTGGCGCACGAACGTGGTCTTACCCGCACCGAGCGGGCCGTGCAGTTCGATGCAGGCCTGCAGCAATTGCGGATGGCGGGCCAGCTGCCGCGCGAATTCGGCGCACGCGGCCTCATCGGGCCAGCGGGTGTTCCGGCTTCCTAGAATCAAGGCTTCGACTGCGGGTTGGAGTACAGGCTGCAACACGGTACCGGAAGTGAACGGGATGACGGGCAAGGCCAGGCTGCTGAACACGGTGATGGGCAGGCGTTGGTGCGGCGCCTGCAGGCCTGGGCCCGCGAGCTGGGATTCTCACAGATCGCCATCGCCGACATCGACCTGTCGGCCGCCGAGCCGGGCCTGCAGGACTGGCTGGCCGCAGGCTTCCACGGCAGCATGGCCTACATGGCGGCGCATGGCCTGAAACGCGCGCGGCCGGCTGCACTGGTGCCCGGCACGGTGCGTGTCATCACCGCGCGCATGGACTACCTGCCGCGCGGTTCGCCCGAAGACCCGCCGCAGGGCTGGATCGCCCGTGAATGGGCCGCGCAGGCCGACCCGCAGCGCGCCGTGGTGTCGGTCTATGCCCGGGGCCGGGACTATCACAAGGTGCTGCGCCAACGCCTGCAAACGCTGGCCGACCGGCTGGGCGCCGAGGTCGGCCCGCTGGGCCACCGCGTCTTCACCGATTCAGCCCCGGTGCTGGAGGTGGAACTGGCCGCGCGCAGCGGCCTGGGTTGGCGCGGCAAGCACACGCTGCTGCTGTCGCGCGAAGCCGGGTCCATGGCTTTCCTGGGCGAGATCTACATCGACCTGCCGCTGCCGCCGAGCCCGCCCGTCACCGACCACTGCGGCACCTGCCGCGCCTGTCTGGACATCTGCCCCACGCAGGCCATCGTGGCGCCTTACCGGCTGGACGCGCGGCGCTGCATCAGCTACCTGACCATCGAACACGACGGGCCCATCCCGCTTGAATTTCGCCGCGCCCTGGGCAACCGCATCTACGGTTGCGACGACTGCCAGCTGGCCTGCCCGTGGAACAAGTACGCCTGCCGGGCGACCTTGCCCGACTTCGACGAGCGCGCGCCACTCGGTCGGGCCACGCTGCTGCAGCTGTGGGCCTGGGACGAAGCCGAATTTCTGCGGCGCACCGAGGGCAGTGCCATCCGGCGCATCGGCCACGCGCGCTGGCAACGCAACCTGGCGGTGGCACTGGGCAACGCCTGGCGGACGACGGGCGATGTGGCGCTGGCGCAGGCCTTGTCCGCCCGGCGTGAACAAGTTGGCCCGATGCTGCGGGAACACATCGATTGGGCGCTGGCGCAGGGCGGGGCGGTCGGCGGCGAAGGCCTCGTGCGCGTTGAGCCCTGATGAAACCGAATCGACAAACGCCGACGTGGCGCACCGGGACACTGGGCCTGGCCCTGATCCTCAGCATTTTCCTGACCCCGCTGCGGTCCATGGCGGCCGACAACACCATCACGGTCAGCGGGTTGGTCTTCGAGCGGCGCGTGCAGCTGGCCGGCAGCGATCTGCTGCTGAACGGCACGGGGCTGCGCGCCGTGGCCTGGTTCAAGGCCTACGCAGCGGCGCTCTACCTGGGTGCGCGCGCCACCACCGCCGAGCAGGCGGCGAACATGCCCGGACCGAAGCGCCTGCAGTTGCGCTTCTACCGCGACCTGCCGGCAGCGGAATTCGTCAAGGCGCTGAACGTCGGCCTGCCGCGCAACAGCGAGCCCGCGCTGGCCGAGAAAGTGGCCGACCGCCAGGCCCAACTGGCCGCTCGCATCGCCGAACTGCAGACCCTGCACGAGACCGACACCATCGACCTCGACTTCGACCCCGCCAAGGGTCTGCTCTTCAAGCTGAATGGCAAACTGCGCGGCGAACCGATACCGGGCGACGACTTCTACGGCGCTTTGCTGCGCGTCTTTATCGGCGATCATCCCTCGGACACCAAGCTCAAGGCCGGCCTGCTCGGGGCTGCATCCTGATCCGGCTCACCGGGCACCTGCGCCCCATCCCGCACAACCACACGTTGGAGACCACCACCATGCAACGCACCCGCATCACCCTGTTGTTTGCCGCCACGCTGGCCCTGGGCGCGCCGTTCGGGGCCAGCGCACAGGGCTACCCCACCAAGCCGGTGCGGCTGATCGTGCCCTTTGCCCCCGGCGGCACCACCGACATCGTGGCCCGCATCGTCGGTGAACGCATGGGCTCGGCGCTGGGCCAGCAGGTGCTGGTCGAGAACAAGGCCGGTGGCGGTGGTTCGGTGGGTGCGCAGGAAGTCATCAAGTCCAGCGCCGACGGCTACGTCGTCGGCATGGGCACGGTCAGCACCACGGCCGCCAACCCGGCCATCAACCCGCGCATCGGCTACAACCCGCTGACCGACTTCACGCCTGTCATCAACATCGCGGCCACGCCGAATGTCATTGCGGTGCACCCCAGCTTTCCGGCGCGCGACTTCAAGGGCTTCCTGGCCGAACTGAAGAAGAACCCCGGCAAATACAGCTACGCCAGTTCGGGCACCGGCGGTATCGGCCACCTGCAGACCGAGCTGTTCAAGAGCCTGGCCGGTGTCTTCATGACCCACATCCCCTACCGCGGGGCCGGCCCGGCGCTGAACGACACGGTGGCCGGCCAGGTGCCCATCATCTTCGACAACATGCCCTCGGCGCTGCCCTTCATCAAGGACGGCCGTTTGATCCCCATCGTGGTGGCGGCGCCGCAGCGCCTGAGCCAATTGCCGAACGTGCCCACCTTCAAGGAAGTCGGCCTGGAGCCGGTCAACCGCATGGCGTACTACGGCATCGTCGGGCCCAAGGGCATGCCCAAGGACGTGGTCGACAAACTGGCAGCCTCGGTGAAGAAGGCGCTGGAAGACCCGGGCGTGAAGAAGCGCATCGAGGACACGGGCTCGCTGCTGGTGGGCAACACGCCCGAGCAGTTCGCCGCGCAGATCAAGGCCGAGCTGGAGGTCTACAAGACCGTGGTGGTGAAGCAGGGTCTGAAGATCGAGTAAGACCCGGTGCAAGACGATGCTGCGGGCGTGGCCGCGGCCAGCCAGGCCGTGATCGACCGCTTCATCGATGCGCTGTGGATCGAAGACGGCCTGGCGCCGCTGACCCTGGCCGCCTACCGCCGCGACCTGGCCCTGTACGCGACCTGGTTGCAGGCCGACGCCGGCAAGGCGCTGGCCGACAGCCGTGAACCCGACCTGCTCGGCTTCATGGCGGCACGCCACGCCGCCACCAAGGCCACCACGGCCAACCGCCGCCTGACGGTGTTCAAGCGCTTCTTCCGCTGGGCCGCACGTGAACACCTGGTGGTGGCCGACCCCACGCTGAAGCTGACCGCCGCCCGCCAGCCCCTGCGCGTGCCCAAGACGCTGAGCGAAGCGCAGGTGGAAGCGCTGCTGGCCGCGCCCGACACCGACACGCCCCTGGGCCTGCGCGACCGCAGCATGATCGAGGTGATGTACGCCAGCGGCCTGCGCGTCAGTGAACTGGTGCAGCTGAAGACGGTGCACCTGGGCCTGGACGAAGGCGTGCTGCGCGTGATGGGCAAGGGCTCGCGCGAACGCCTGGTGCCTTTCGGCGCCGAAGCCCACGACTGGTTGCGCCGCTACCTGGCGCAGTCGCGCGCGGTCATCCTGGGGCCGCAGGCCAGCGACGATTTGTTCGTCACACGTTTGGGTGCCGGCATGACGCGGCAGATGTTCTGGCGTCTCATCAAGCGCTATGCCGTGCAGGCTGGCATCCACGCGCCGCTGTCACCGCACACGCTGCGCCATGCCTTCGCCACCCACCTGCTGAACCATGGCGCTGATTTGCGGGCCGTGCAGATGCTGCTGGGCCACGCCGACATCGGCACGACGACGATCTACACGCACGTGGCGCGCGAGCGGCTGCGCCAGCTGCACACCGCGCACCACCCGCGCGGCTGAACGGGTCGCCCGGCCTGTCAACGCCCGCGCAGGTGGGCCGGCGCTTCCAGGCGCTTGGCCAGCAGCGACAGCGTCAGGGTCAGGACCAGGTAAACCGCCGAGATCGCCAGATAGGGCTCCCAGTAGCGGGAATAGGCACCGGCCACGGTGCGTGCCGCCAGCGCCAGTTCGGCCAGGCCGATGGCCGAAACCAGCGACGAGTCCTTGATCAGCGTGACACCCTCGTTGACCAGCGCCGGCACCATGCGCCGGAAGGCCTGCGGCAGCACCACGAAACGCAGCGCCTGTCCATGCGTCAGGCCCACGCTGTACGCGGCCTGGGTCTGGCCCTGGTGGATGCTTTGAATGCCAGCGCGAAAGATCTCGCTGATGTAGGCGCCGGCGTTCAGCGACAGCGCCAGGCAGCCCGAGAACAACGCACCGTGCTCTTGCCGAAAGGTGCGTGCTGCTTCGCCGGCCAGCAGCAGGCCGTGGTCGGGCTGGATCAGGGCCGGCATCAACGCGAAATGCACCAGCAGGATCTGCACGAACAGCGGCGTGCCGCGAAAGAAGCTGACGTAGGCCAGCGTTACCGCGCGGGCGGCGTGCAACAGCCCGCGCGCCCAGGCGCGGCGCGGCGGCGGGGCATCGCCGGAACTGCTGACCAGTCCGAAAACAGTCCCGAGCGCCAGGCCGACCACCATGGCCACCGCAGTCAGTTGCAGGGTCATCCACAAGCCGCTGACAAAAAGCGGCGCATAGCCGACCAGGATCTCCCACCGAAGATCCATCGCGCGCCGGCCTTACTTCGAGCCAGCCGGGGCTGTGGCCGATGCAGCCGATGCGGCCGTCGCAGCGCCGCCCGCGCCGGCGGCCGTGCCGAAGTATTTGGCGTAGATCGCCTGGTAGCTGCCATCGGCCTTGATGCCCGCCAGGCCCTGGTTCACCAGGGCCAGCAGGTCGGCATTGCCCTTCTTCAGCGCGACGCCATAGCGCTCGGGCACAAAGGCCGGGTCGGCGACGGTCTTGAAATGGCCGCCCGGGTTGTTGGCCACGTAATTGACGATCACCCCGTTGTCGGCCACCACGGCGTCCACGCCGCCAGCTTCCAGTTCTTTCAGGGCCAGCGGCGTCAACTCGAAGCGCTTGATGTTCGGGCTGGTCTTGCCTTGCAGTTTGGTGATGGCTTCGTCGCCGGTGGTGCCGGTCTGCACGCCCACCTTCAAGGTCTTCAGGTCGTTGAACTTCGCCACCTTGCTGTTCTGTTTCACGGCGACCAGTTGTTGCGCGTCGAAATAGGGTTCGCTGAAATCCATGGTCTGCTGGCGTTCGGGCGTGATGCTCACGGCCGACACCACCAGGTCGCGGTCGCCCTGCTGCAGCGCGTTGAAGATGCCTTCCCAGGGCGTGTTGATGAACCGCACTTCGAAACCCGCTTTCGCCGCGATGGCGCGCACCACGTCGATGTCGAAGCCGACGATCTCGGCCTTTTCGTTCTGGCTTTCAAAGGGGGCGTAGGCCGCGTCGGTCCCGACGGTCACCTTTCTGACTGCCGCGACCGGTGCTGCAGCGGCAGCCGAAGCGGCGGCGGATGCGGCCCCGTCGGCCGCCGGGCCCTGCTTGCCGCAGGCGGCGAGCAGCAGGCTGGCGGCGGCTACCCCCGTGAGCTGCAGGAAACGGCGAAGGCTGATGGCGGTCATGGCGTTGAAGGCTGAGTCTGTGCTGCGGTGCTTCGTACTCTACCGCCAGCCTCTGGACTCTCCGGCCGGCCCAGCGCGGGCGGCTGCTGACGTTTTGTCCATGCTGTGTTCAACGACATATCGAGCAATGACGAAAAACTTTACAGCTCCGCCACAGGCTGGGGCCACATGTCCGGCAAGCCTTTGTTTTTCCGATTGATTTGTTTTTTGGCATGGCTGATGCAGCTTTTTCGGTCAAGGGTCGGCCCTTGGCAACGGATGCCGTTGCGGACTTTTCGCTGTGCGGGCAAACCCTGGATTTGGATTTCCCAACCGGATGAAGGAGACCTGCGCCATGTTGAAAATCGTGAGCCGATTACTCGGTGTCTTCGCTGCCTGCGTACTGTGTGCACCGTCAGCGTTCGCCACATCCATACCGCTGGGCTACGTCAGCTGGGACGTCAACATCCCGGGCAGTGTCGGCAAATTCGACATCGCCAACTTTTCGGGCGTCAATACCGCGCCGCCCGACTTCCCCATCACCACCGCGCTCAGCCTGTCCAGCCTCAGCCTGACGGTGCACTTCGCGGGCGGCGGCACCACGGTGTTCGGTTCGTCCTACTTCACGCTGAACCTGGACGGCCTGTCGTTCAACGGGGGTGACATTGCCATAGGTGGTGCGAATCCCTTGCCCACCGACGCCACCCTGACCGGTGCGTTTTCAACCACCAGCATCATCGTCGACGGCATCGGTGCCCAGACCATCCTGCCGACCTTCTCGGCCACCATCCTGCCCGCCATCGGCTTCACGCTCTCCGACTTCGACTTTGCCTTGATCAACGTGGAAACCACCGCCGGTGGCACGGGTGGCACCGTCCCCGAGCCGGGTTCGTTGCTGCTGGTGGGCCTGGCGGTGGCGCTCGCGATGAAGTGGTCCACGGCGAAGCGGCCACCGGGCGCCTTGCGCCTGGCCCTGAACTGAACGTCTCTCGATACCAAGTCCTACCAGGAGATTTCGATGAGCACACTGAATTTGCGCAGGCTGGGTTTACTGGCCACTTTGGCGGCGGGTGCGCTGGCACCGCTGTTTGCAGCCGCCGTCACCCTGACCGCTGCCACCTCGCCCAGCAACGGCGTGGCCGGCATTTCAAACGTTAATGTCAACGGCTCCGGCTACCCGGCGGGCACCATCCTGCCGGCAGCGGTTTCCGTGCACCTGGCGGCCAGCTGCGGGGGGGCGTCGTTGGCCGACACACCCGCCTTGGCGGTGACCACCATACTGGGCAGCACGCGCCGCGTGCAGTTCCAGGTGCCGGGCAGCCTGGCCACGGGCACCTATTACGTGTCGCTGGACGGCGCGACCACAGCGCCGGTCGCTTTCACCAGCAATGGCGGGCCCTGCGCGGCCATCCAGGTGACGCGCACCAGCACCACCTTGTCGGCCTGCATTCCGGGCAGTTCCCTGGGCCTGAATGCGCCCGCCGGGCCGGGCCCCGTCACGGCCGTGGTGCCGCGGGGGTACTGGAGCGGTGGCACAACGGGTGTGCGCATGGTGTCCATTGAAGGCGCGGGCACGAATGCATCGGTACCCACGGCCGCCGTCGTTAATTCCTGCGCGGCCAACCCGGCCACGGGCGAGTCGGTTTGCGTTGCCAACACCAACGCGGTCTACGTGCTGAATGCCGCCGGGGCGCTGACCCACACGCTGGCCAGCGCTGCAAACGCAGGCACCAGCTTTTCCGGCGGTACCTGCCAGAACTGCGGTGTGGCAATCAACGCATTGACCAACCAGGCGGTGATCAACATGGGCTTCACGCCCTCACCCTCGGGTTCTGCCTTGCAGGTGCTGGACTTGGCGACGAAAACCTTCCAACCGCCCAAGCCTTTGGCCCAGCAGGTCTCGGAAAACATCTCCATCGATCCGACCCGCGGCTATGTGTTGTCGCCTTCCGAGAACAACCGCTACAACCTGATCCAGTTCAATTCAACCAGCGGTGTCCTGGGCACGGAATACAACTTCGCACCGGCCGGCAGTGTGGGCGAATTCGATTCCGCCGCTGAAGACTGCAGCACCGGCATTGCCTTGTCGTCGGAAGAGTTCACCAACAACATCTTCATCACCGACCTGACCCAGGCCACCTTCGTGCCCGGCTCGCCGGGCAGTTGGTCGGCGCCGTTCTCGCACGTCACGCTGACGGGCAGTTACGCGGCGGGCACCAACGGCATCACGGTTGCCCCGGGCAGCAGCCACCTGGCCATCGTGACCGGTGAATTCGGCGGGAGTTCATTTGCCGTGATGCAACTGCCGGCCACTTCGGGCAGCGGCACACCGACCCTCGTCGACTACGCCTACGTGTCGGGCATCTGCGGCTTCAGTGCCGGTTTCGACCCGCACACCATCTCGGCCTACACCAGCGGCAACAACGGCCGTGCGTATTCGGTGATGGTGGGCTACTCGGGCAGCACGCCGAACCGGTTGGCGGTGGTGGACATGGCCGCCGTGCTGGCGGCGCCCCGCTCGGGCGCCAACACGGTGGCGGGGGGTGCCATCTGCGACACCACCACGCCGAGCCTGATCCGCTTCATTCCCGTGCCCTGACGGACAGCCCGGCCCGGTCCGGCCAAGGAGCCCTGCGGGGCTCCTTTTTTATGCCCGTGCTGCGGGTTCCGCCGCGCCCAGGGCTTCGATTTCAGCGGCCGTGAAGCCCGCTGCCCGGCGTGCTGCCAGATTGAACGGCGGCCGCAGGCGCGGTGCGCCGTGGCGCTGCGCCAGCACGGCGTAGTGGCCCACCGGCTCGTGCCCGTCGCGTGCGCACAGCCAGCGAAACCAGTGGTTGCCGATGGCCACATGGCCGACTTCGTCGCGCAGGATGACGTCCAGGATTTCCACCGCGCGCAGGTCACCCGCCTGGCGCAACTTGGCCTGCATCGGCGGCGTGGCGTCCAGCCCGCGGGCTTCCAGCGTGCGCGGCACCAGCGCCATGCGGGCGGTGATGTCGTGGGCGGTCCTCTCGACCATGGTCCACAGGCCGTCGTGGGCGTCGAAGTCACCGTAGGCGTGGCCCAAGGTGGCCAGGTGCGTGCTGAGCAGCGTGAAGTGCAGCGCTTCTTCCGAGGCCACGCGCAGCCAGTCGCGGTAGTAGGCCTGCGGCATGCCGGGAAAGCGCCAAACGGCATCCAGAGCCAGGTCGACGGCATTGATTTCGATGTGCGTGACGGCATGCAGCAATGCCGCACGGCCGGCCGTGGTGAAGGGCGAACGGCGGGCCAGCGCAGTGTGCGCAACCAGCACCGGGCGGTCGGGTCGGCCGGGCAATGTGCCTTCGTGGGCCAGCGCCGCAGCGGGGTCCAGCGTGGCCCCTGGCGTGTCCGCCAACACGCGCGCTGCGGCCGCCTTCGTGGGCGGGTCAGGCATGCACAAGACCTGCAGGGCGGCGGCTCTCAACTCCATCCTTAGAATTATCGGCTTTGCCTGAAGGGGTGCAGCATGGCCATCTACCAACTCGGGGACGACCCCGACTGCGCACCGCAGCTCGACCCCACCGCCTGGGTGGCCGACAGCGCCACCGTACTGGGCCGTGTCGTCATGGGCGCCAACAGCAGCGTCTGGTACGGCGCGGTGCTGCGCGGCGACAACGACCGCATCACCCTGGGCGACCGCGTCAACGTGCAGGACGGCAGCGTGCTGCACACCGACCACGGCTACCCGATGGTGCTGGGCAATGACGTGTCCATCGGCCATCTGGTGATGCTGCACGGCTGCACCATCGGCGAAGGCTCGCTCGTCGGCATCCAGGCCGTGATCCTGAACGGCGCCAAGATCGGCCGCAACTGCCTGGTGGGTGCCGGTTCGGTGGTCACCGAGGGCAAGGAATTTCCGGACAACAGCCTGATCCTGGGCAGCCCCGCCAAGGTGGTGCGCGAACTGTCACCCGAGCAGGCGGCACGGGTGCGCATGGCGGCGGCGCACTACGTCGAGAACGCGGTGCGTCACCGTGACCAGCTCAAGAAGATCGGCTGAAACGGCATGTCCGAAGTCATCAAATTCCTGTTCGAAGGCCTGCCGGTACGCGGCATGCTGGTGCGCTTGACCGACAGTTGGCAAGAGGTGCTGCGGCGCCGGGCCACCATCACCGCCCATCCGCCCGAGGTGCGCGTGCTGCTGGGTGAAATGGCCGCCGCGGGCGTGCTGATGCAGGCCAACATCCAGTTCAACGGCGCGCTGGTGCTGCAGATTTTTGGCGACGGCCCGGTGAAGCTGGCGGTGGTGGAAGTGCAGCCGGAACTGAGTTTCCGCGCGACGGCCACCGTGGTGGGCGAGGTGCCGGCCGGTGCCCGCCTGGAAGCCTTGCTGAACGTGCACGGCCAGGGCCGCTGCGCCATCACGCTCGACCCGAAAGACAAGTTCCCGGGCCAGCAGCCCTACCAGGGCGTGGTGCCCCTGCACGGTGATCAGCGCGAGCCGCTGCAGCAGGTGTCGCAGGTGCTGGAGCACTACATGCTGCAGTCGGAACAACTCGACACGCAACTGGTGCTGGCGGCCGACGACCACGTGGCGGCAGGGCTGCTGATCCAGCGCCTGCCCGTGGAAGGGCAGGGCAATCTGGGCGGGCGGCGCAACGAAGACGACATCGGCTTGAGCGAGGCCTACAACCGCATTTCGATGCTGGCGGCCACGCTGACGCGCGAAGAGCTGTTGACGCTGACGCCCGAGAAGATCCTGCACCGCCTATTCTGGGAAGAGACCGTGCGCGTCTTCGAGCCGCAGCATCCGCGCTTCGCCTGCACCTGTTCACGCGAGCGGGTGCAGAACATGCTGCGCGGCCTGGGGCAGGCCGAGAGCGTGGGCCTGATCGAGGAGCGCGGCCTGGTTGAAGTGGGCTGCGAGTTCTGCGGCCTGCAGTACCGCTTCGACGCCGTGGACGTGGGCGAGATGTTCACGCCGGGCCGCGACCAGCCGCCCAGCACGGCGGCGGTTCAGTAGCGAGCCGCGCTGAGCAGTTCGTCGTCCACCCAGCGGCGCAGCAGCGCGCCGGTGTCGGCGGCCATGTTCGGGCGGTCAAAGGTCAGCGACAACTGCTCGCAGGTGGCGGCGAAGCTCAAGCCCGCTTGCAGGCTGTCCAGCGCCGCCGCTTCCAGCGGCTGCAGGCTGCGGAAATGCGGGCTGTGGCCGCGGCGCCAGATCAGCACATCGCCGGTTTCGGCCAGGCGGGCCGCCAGCGGCGGGTCTTCGTCGCGGTCCAGCGCCTGCCACAAGGCCAGTGTGTTGTGCTGCAGGCGCAAGCGGGCACAGGTGGGGTGCAGCGCAAAGCCCACCTCGCCCCAGGCGGCGGGCGGCAGCGCGGCCAGGTCCGCCAGCGTCAGCACCGGCGCATCGGGGCCGTCGAAGGCGTGGCGCAAGGCCCAGTCCAGCGTGGCCAGTTCCGCCACCTCACCCTGCTGTTCAAAGCGCAAGGCCAGGGTCAATGGCAAGGTCGCGCCGTAGCCGCGCAGGCTGGGCAGCGCGGACGGATGGCCTTCAACATGGGCCAGCCCGGCCTCGTTGAATGCCGTGTCGCCCAGGTAGGCCAGCGTGTGGCCGTAGCTGTCGCGCAGCGTGTCCAGCAGGCGCATGCGGTAGGCGTGGTGGTAGATGGCCAGCCCGCGTTCGACACCGATGCCGCCGGGCCGGATGGCGGCGGCGATGTCGCCGTCACCGTTCAGCAGGTGCTGCTGGAACTGCTGCTGCAGCGCGGCCAGGTTCATGCGGCTTGCTGCCAGGTTGGCGCCGGCCCCAGCAAGACATCGGCCGCGATGCCGCGCGCGACATCCAGTTCGGCCACCAGTTCGGCCAGCGGCGGGATGTGGTCGTCGCGTTCGATCATCGTCGGCACGGCACCGAACAGCTGCAGCGCCTGGCGGTACAGCGCCCAGACGGCGCCGGCCACCGGGTGGTCGTGGGTGTCGACGAGGTGGTCACCGTGGTCGGTGTGGCCGGCCAGGTGGATCTGGCGCACACGGTCTGCGGGCAGTTGCCGCAGATAGGCCAGGGCGTCAAAGCCGTGGTTCACGGCGCTGACGTGGATGTTGTTGATGTCCAGCAGCAGATCGCAATCGGCTTCGATGCAGACCTGGCGGACGAAGGCCGCTTCGTCCATCTGCGAGGCCTTGAATTCAACGTAGCTGGAGACGTTTTCCAGCAGGATGCGGCGGCCCAGCGCGTCTTGCACCTGCTGCACATTGCGCACCACGGTGCGCAGCGCGTCTTCGTTGTAGGGCAGGGGCAGCAGGTCGTGCAGGTGGCGGCCGTGCACGCCGGTCCAGCACAGGTGGTCTGAAATCCACATCGGCTGCACGCGCTGCGCCAGCCTTTGCAACTGGCGCAGATAGGCCGGGTCGGGCCCGGCCGCCGCGCCGATAGACAGCGATACGCCATGCATCACCATCGGGTAACGCTCGCGCACCGCGTCCAGCATGGCCAGCGGCTTGCCGCCGGGCACCATGTAGTTGTCCGAGATGATTTCCAGCCAGTCCACCGCCTGCGGGGCAGCGAGAAATTCGCTGTAGTGCGCGGTGCGCAAACCCAGGCCGAAGCCGGGGTTGGACGCACCGCCCTGCACGCCGGCCGGGCGGACCGAGGTCATCGCGGGCTGACCCTATTTCTTGGCGACCAGGTCGCCGATGGTGCCGTCCTTGGACAGGCATTCCTTGGCCGATGCGGCCTTGAAGCTGTGGCCCTTGCAGGCGTTCTGGCCCTTGCAGGCGTTCTCGGCGGTCTTGCAGTCGCCATTGCCCTTGCAGTCGTGCACGCCATAGCAATGCACCTTGTCGCTGGCTGCGATGGCCATGCCCGAACTGCCGGCCGGCGGGTTGGCGGCGAAGGCTGCGGTGGTCAGGGCGAACAGGGCGGCGGCGGTGGCCAGCGAAGTGGCGGCATCTTTGTTCATCATCGTGATGGCTCCTGGGTGGTGAGGGCTGTCGCAGCCAACATGGCCGCGCATCAGTGGGTCGCCACCGCGGCAGGTCTCTTACACCCGGGACTTACCCTGCTGTTCCCACCTTGCGCTCCTGGCGCTCACCGGCGCCCGAACAAGCGGTGCTCGCAGCCCGGGTCGTCGCAGTTCTCGCAGCGCCAGGGCTGGCGCGCGGCTTCGGCGTCGCGGCCGGCCAGTCGGCTGAACAGGCCACTGCCGGGCGCGGCGGCCGGCCGCAGCAGCGGGGCCACGGCATCGACAGCCGCTTCCAGGCGGGCGGCGCCGCTGCCGGCCACCGCGCTCCACGGCAGGCCGTTGCCGTTCAGCAGCTCGCGCAGCGCGTTGTCCACCGGCACGCGCACTTGCGGGCCGTCGCGCTGCGGGTCGGCCACCCAGGGCAGGTCCAGCGCGGTCAGCAGCGTCAGGTCCATGCGGCGGTGCAGGTCCACGGCGCGGGCGTCCAGGCTGCGGTCGCCGAAAACGATGCGGCTGTAGACCGCCGTCATCAAAGCCGTGGTGTCGCAGACGACCACGTCGTGGCTGGCCGCCGCTGCCTCGATGCGTTCGTGCTGGCCGCGCAAGATGGACGCTTGTTCATGCACCTGCGGCGTGCGGCCGACGTGGTCGCACCACTCGCGCAGCAACTCGGGTACCCAGGCCACGCGCAGGCCGGTGTCCTGCGCCAGGCGCGGCGCCAGCGCGGCCGCCAGCGTGGTCTTGCCGGTGCTCTCGGCGCCCAGCAGCGCGATGCGCAAGGCGCGCTCAGGCATGTTGCAGATGCCCGCGCCAGGCCCGCCAGCCGGCCACGGCCAGCGCGGCAAACACGGCATACAGCGCCACCGTCAGCCACAGCCCCTTGTGCGCGAACAGCACGATGCTGAACAGGTTGACGGCCACCCACACGGCCCAGTTCTCGATGTATTTGCGGCCCAGCAGAAATTGCCCCGTCAGGCTGGCCACGGTGGGCAGGGCGTCCAGGTAGGGCACGTCGCTGTCGGTCACCCGCTGCAGCAGCAGGCCCAGCAACGGCCAGGCGGCCAGCGTGGCGGCAGCAGCGGCCCAGCGCTGGCGGGTCGTCAACACTTGCACCTGCAAGGCCAACCCGTCAGCACCGCGCCCGCGCAGCCATTGCCACCAGCCCCAGAAGGCCAGCACCACGAAGACGATCTGCAGGCTGGCCTCGCCGTAGAGCTTGCTGTCGGCGAAGATCTTGGCGTACATCAGCGAACTGACGATGGCCAGCGGCCAGCCCACGGGGTTGATGCGCAGATTGGCCAGCACCATCACCACGGCGATCAGCGATGCCGCCAACTCCAAGCCCGTGAAACTCAAAATGCGTTCACGGCTTGCGGGCGCTGACCTGAACCAGGATTTCGTTGGGCTTGACCATGCCCAGCTCGGCGCGCGCTTTCTCTTCCACCATCTCCAGGCCTTCGCGCAAATCAACCACCTCAGCGGCCACGCGGGCATTGCGCTGGCGGGCCTGCTCGTTGGCCGCTCGCTGTGCGACCAACTGTTTGCGCAGCGTCATCACATAGGGCAGGTTGCCCTTGCCGAACCACAGGTCGGCCTGCACCAGCAACAGCAATGCGGCGATGGCGACCGTGGCCCAACGCATGGCGCGCGCTGCTCCGCCTTACTTGAGGTTGTAGAAGGCCGCGCGGCCGGGGTAGCTGGCCACGTCACCCAGGTCTTCTTCGATGCGCAGCAGCTGGTTGTACTTGGCCATGCGGTCAGAACGGCTCATCGAACCGGTCTTGATCTGGCCGGCGTTGGTGCCCACCGCGATGTCGGCGATGGTGCTGTCTTCGGTCTCGCCGCTGCGGTGGCTGATGACGTTGGTCCAGCCGGCGCGCTTGGCCATTTCGATGGCCGAGAAGGTTTCGGTCAGCGTGCCGATCTGGTTGATCTTGATCAGGATGGAGTTGGCCACGCCTTCCCGGATGCCGCGTTCCAGGATCTTGGTGTTGGTGACGAACAAGTCGTCGCCCACCAGTTGCACCTTCTTGCCCAGGCGGTCGTTCAGGTGCTTCCAACCTTCCCAGTCGCCTTCGTGCATGCCGTCTTCGATGCTGATGATGGGGTATTTGTCCACCCAGGTCGCCAGGATGTCGGTCCACTCGGGCGCGCTCAGTTGCAGGCCTTCGCCGGCCAGGTGGTACTTGCCGTCCTTGTAGAACTCGCTGGCCGCGCAGTCCAGGCCCAGGGCGATCTGTTCGCCAGCCACATAGCCGGCCTTGTCGATGGCTTCCAGGATCATCTGGATGGCCGCCTCGTGGCTGGCCACGTTGGGCGCGAAGCCGCCCTCGTCGCCCACCGCCGTGGTCATGCCCTTGGCGTCGATGATCTTCTTCAGCGCGTGGAAGACCTCGGCACCATAACGCACCGCCTCGCGGAACGACGGCGCGCCCACGGGGATGATCATCAGCTCTTGCAGGTCGAGGTTGTTGTTGGCGTGGGCGCCGCCGTTGATGACGTTCATCATCGGCACCGGCAGGCTCATGCGGCCCATGCCGCCGAAATAGCGGTACAGCGGCAGGCCCGATTCCTCAGCCGCCGCGCGGGCCACGGCCATGCTGACGGCCAGCGTCGCGTTGGCGCCCAGGCGGCCCTTGTTCTCGGTGCCGTCCAGGTCGATCAGCGTCTTGTCCAGGAAGGCCTGCTCCGAGGCGTCCAGCCCCAGCACCGATTCGCTGATCTCGGTGTTGATGTGCTCGACGGCCTTCAGCACGCCCTTGCCGCCGTAGCGCTTCTTGTCGCCGTCGCGCAATTCAATCGCTTCGCGGCTGCCGGTGGATGCACCCGAAGGCACGGCCGCGCGGCCCATGGTGCCGGACTCCAGCAGCACGTCGCATTCGACGGTGGGGTTGCCGCGGCTGTCGAGAATTTCCCGGCCGACGATGTCAACAATGGCGCTCATGTGATTCCTCAGAGGTTGCTTGATTCTTGGTTTCTGGTGGTGCTCAGGCCGGCGGCGTGTCGACGCCTTCGACCAGCACCATGTTGAAGCAGGCGGTTGCGCCGTGACGCAACGCGCGTGCAGCGACATAGCCGGGGCTGTCGTACATGGCCTGCGCCTGTTCGAAACTGGGGTAGTGAATCACCGTCATGCGCGGTGGCGTCCAGTCGCCTTCCAGCACCTCACTGCGGCCACCGCGTACCAGGTATTCACCACCGAAGGCCTGCACAACAGCCGGCGCGGCCGCCATGTAGCGCTTGAACAATTCGGGGTCGGTGACTTGCGATTCGACGATCAAATAGGCGGCGGGCATTTGGTGTCCTTCAGCAACTGAAATCGTTTTCGAGCAAGGGCTGCTGCTTGATCACGCGGTCCAGCGCCACCAGCTGTTCCAGCAGCGCCTTCATGTGCTTCAGCGGCACGGCGTTGGGCCCGTCGCTCAGGGCGTTCGCCGGGTCGGGGTGCGTTTCCATGAACACACCGGCCACGCCCACGGCGATGGCCGCGCGGGCCAGCACCGGCACGAATTCGCGTTGGCCGCCGGAACTGGTGCCCTGGCCGCCGGGCAACTGCACGCTGTGCGTGGCGTCAAACACCACCGGCGCATTCGTCTCGCGCATGATGGCCAGGCTGCGCATGTCGGACACGAGGTTGTTGTAGCCGAAGCTCACACCGCGTTCGCAGGCCATGAACACGTCGTCGGGCAGGCCTTTTTCGCGCGCGGCGGCGCGGGCCTTCTCAATGACGTTCTTCATGTCGTGGGGCGCCAGGAACTGCCCCTTCTTGATGTTGGCCGGCTTGCCGCATTGCGCCACGGCGCGGATGAAATCGGTCTGGCGGCACAGAAAGGCCGGCGTCTGCAGCACGTCCACCACGGCGGCCACGGCGGCAATCTGCGATTCGTCGTGCACGTCGGTCAGGATGGGCACGTTCAATTCGCGCTTCACCTTGGCCAGGATCTCCAGACCGCGTTCCATGCCGGGCCCGCGAAAGGTGGTGCCGCTGCTGCGGTTGGCCTTGTCGTAACTGCTCTTGAAAATGAACGGGATGCCCAAGGCGCCGGTCATTTCCTTCAATTGGCCGGCCACGTCCATTTGCAGCTGTTCGCTTTCGACCACGCAAGGGCCGGCGATCAGGAAGAAGGGCCGGCTCAGGCCAACATCAAATCCGCAAAGCTTCATGGTGTCGTCCTCAAGCGGCCTGCTGCTGGTGGTCCAGCGCGGCCTTCACGAAGCTGCTGAACAGCGGGTGACCGCCCCAGGGCGTGCTCTTGAATTCGGGGTGGAATTGCACGCCCATGAACCAGGGGTGCACGCTCTGCGGCAATTCGACGATTTCGGTCAGCCGTTCGCTTTGCGTCAACGCTGAAATCACCAAGCCGGCCGCCTGCAGGCGGTCCAGGTAATTGACGTTGGCCTCGTAACGGTGGCGGTGGCGTTCGGTGACCACCGGGCCGTAAATCTGAAAGGCCAGCGTGCCAGCCTTGACGTCCGAGCTTTGCGCGCCCAGGCGCATCGTGCCGCCCAGGTCGGACTTGGCACTGCGCTTCTGGATGCTGCCGTCGCGGTCTTGCCATTCCTCGATCAGCGCGATCACCGGGTTGGGGCCATCGGGCTCGAATTCAGTGCTGTTGGCGTCCGTCAAGCCGGCCACGTGCCGCGCGTATTCAATCGTCGCCACTTGCATGCCCAGGCAGATGCCCAGGTAAGGCAGCTTGTGTTCGCGGGCGTATTGCACCGCGACGATCTTGCCTTCGATGCCGCGTTTGCCGAAGCCGCCCGGCACCAGGATGGCGTCGAAGGCAGCCAATTGGCCGGCCGTTTCCTGCGTCAGCGATTCGGCATCGACGTATTCGATTTCCACCTTGGCGTGGTTGTGGATGCCGGCGTGGCGCAGCGCCTCGTTCAGCGACTTGTAGCTGTCCGACAGGTCGGTATATTTGCCGGCCATCGCGATCTTCACCGTGTGCTGCGGGTGTTCCACCTCGTGCACCAGCGCGTCCCAGCGGCGCAGATCGGCCGGCTTGGTCAGCAGCTGCAGCTTCATGCAGATCATCTCGTCCAGGCCCTGCTCGTGCAGCATGCGCGGCACCTTGTAGATGGTGTCCACGTCCCACATGCTGATCACGCCGTGCAATTGCACATTGGTGAACAGGCTGATCTTCTCGCGCTCGTCATCCGGCACGGCGCGGTCGGCACGGCACAGCAGCACGTCGGGCTGGATGCCGATCTCGCGCATCTTCTGCACCGTGTGCTGCGTCGGCTTGGTCTTCAGTTCGCCGGCGGCGGCGATGTAGGGCACGTAGGTCAGGTGCACGAAAGCCGAGTTGTTGGGCCCCATCTTCAGGCCCATCTGGCGCACCGCTTCCAGGAAGGGCAGGCTTTCGATGTCGCCCACCGTGCCGCCGATTTCCACGATGGCCACGTCCAGGTCGGCCGTGGCGCCGCGTTTGACGAATTCCTGGATTTCGTTGGTGACGTGCGGAATGACCTGCACCGTCTTGCCCAGGTAGTCACCCCGGCGTTCCTTCTCCAGCACGGTCTTGTAGATCTGCCCGGCGGTGAAGTTGTTGGCCTTTTTCATCCGCGTGGTGATGAAGCGTTCGTAGTGGCCCAGGTCGAGGTCGGTTTCGGCGCCATCGTCGGTGACGAAAACCTCACCGTGCTGGAAGGGGGACATGGTGCCCGGGTCCACATTGAGATACGGGTCGAGCTTGATCAGGGTGACCTTCAGGCCGCGTGACTCCAGGATGGCTGCCAGCGATGCCGCTGCGATGCCCTTGCCCAAGGAGGAAACCACGCCGCCGGTCACGAAAATGAACTTGGTCATTGCGTGCAGCACCTGCGGCGTAGCGCGGTGCTGTGGTGGGAAATCGCGAGTA
>JANPHI010000154.1:0-2441 GCA_031424355.1 Betaproteobacteria bacterium | reverse complement strand
ACAAGCTCGAACCGATGCAGGATTTCGTGCTCGAGGTCTCGCGCCGGCTGCAAGCCAAGCAACTGACCAAGGCCGACACCGTGGTGCTGATGTGCCGCTCGGGCGACCGCAGCGGGCGCGCCGCCACAAGGCTGGCGGAGGACGGTTACACCAAGGTCTACTCCGTGATCGACGGCTTCGAAGGTGAGCTGTCGGCAGAGGGAAGGCGCGATGTCAATGGCTGGCGCAAGGCCGGGCTGCCCTGGAGCTACAAGCTCGACAAGGCCAAGATGTACTTTGCGCATTGAGCCGGACCGGCACCTGAAGCCGCCAGCGCGCGAAGGGCGGCAAGCGTGACGTCTTCGTTGCAACTGGGGCCGCTGGCCTTGCCCCTGCCCCCGCTGGTGCTGGCGGTTGCCGCAATGCTCGCCTTGGCGGTGGGCAAACGGCTTGGCCGCAGCGTGGGCGTCGATGCCGAGCCCGCGCTGTGGCGCATGTTCCTGCTCGGGCTGGTGGCGTCGCGCCTCGGCTTCGTCTGGGAGTGGCGGGCCGTCTACCTCCACAAACCCCTGGGCATCCTCGATATCCGCGATGGCGGCTGGGAGGCAGTCGCCGGCTTTGCGGCAGCCTGTCTCTACGGCTTGGTTCTCGTGCAGCGACAGCCCGCGTTGCGCAAGCCCCTCATGGCCGCCATGTTCGCGCTGCTGGTGAGCTGGACTGCAGGCGAGGTCGCCATCGCGACAGGGACGGGCGGCTTCCTTCGCGCCGCGATGGCCCCCTGTGAACAGCGGCACAAAAAGCTGGATGCCGACCATGCGGTTGGTGCCGCTGTTGCTGGCGGACCCGAAGTCGCCGCTGCCGCTCAGGCGGTCACGGCCAGCCTGAGCGACCAGATCCACGGTTGCAGAAGCGCGGCGGCTGAACTTGCCGGCCTCCTGTTTCGCCAGATCGACAGCGAGCAACTGGCTGCGGATGGCGGGGTTACCGCTCTGCGCCTGGCTCAACCACGGGTCCAGCGGCCCGACGGTCGAGGCGCTGGCGACCGTCCGGCCGGACCCTGCCGGAAGCTGTGTGACCAGGTCGGTGGGCGGCAGACCGGTGCTGTCGGCCAGCAGGTTGGGCTTGAGTTGCAGATCGGTTTCGGCGGCCAGCACCTGTGCGCGCAGGCCCGCGAGGCGTGCACGTGCCTCGTGTGTGTCCGTCACGGGGATGGAACCCAGCTTGAAACGGTCCTGGGCTTCGGTGGCCGCCCCTTGCACCGCATCCTGCTGCCGCTTCAGCATACGCACGGCCTCCTCGGCCAGGGCCAGATCCAGGTAGCGCTCTGCCGTGCGCAGCATCAGCGTCTGCGCGGCTGCCTGCCATTCGAGTTCAGCCACATCCGCTGACAGGTTCAGCTGTTGTTGTTGGGCACGGCGCTCGGGGTTGTAGAGCGGCATCGCAGCGGCGACGGCCCAGCGACC
This sequence comes from Betaproteobacteria bacterium, assembly GCA_031424355.1. Taxonomy (GTDB): domain Bacteria; phylum Pseudomonadota; class Gammaproteobacteria; order Burkholderiales; family Burkholderiaceae_C; genus Rubrivivax. The sequence continues at coordinate 999 of JANPHI010000154.1, read as the reverse complement.
CGAAGTGCCGTTGGTGACCGAGGTGCTGAACGCGGCGCCGTTGGACTGACCGAGGCCAGGCGCGCTGAACTGCGCGCCCTGCGCATCGGTCTCGCTGGTCGCCATGCCCACCGAGGCTGTCAGGCCCACACGCGGTTTCCACTGTGCCGCCGCCTGGTCGCGCCTGGGCTGCGCAGCGGCGTGAGCGGCGCTGTCGACCGCGTAGGTCTTGTCGTTCTGCGCTGCAGCGCGCCAGACTTCGAGCAAGTCCGTGGCGGCGGCCGTCTGCGCGAACAGGGCCGTGGCCAGTGCAATGGTCAGCAGCGCCGGGCCGCGTGCAAGCTTGCGCAGGGCATCAGCCCCGGGTCGCGAGTTGGGACTGGACCCAGCGCAGCAGATCGCCTGCGGACATCGCACCCGACTGGCGCGCCACTTCCTTGCCGCCACGGAAGAGGATCACGGTGGGGATGCTGCGGATGGCGTACGTCGCGCTGGCCCGCGGACTGGCTTCGGTGTCCAGCTTGGCAAACCGCACGTCAACGAGTTGAGCAGCGGCGTTGGCGAAGTGCGGCGCCATCATCTTGCAGGGGCCGCACCACTCGGCCCAGAAGTCCACCAGCACGGGCAGTTCGGTGTGCGCCACAAAAGCGGGCAGGGTGGCATCGGTCAGAGTGGCCGGCTTGGGCGCCATCAGTTCGGCACCGCAGCGGCCACACACCGGCTGCTCACGGAGACGCGCATCGGGCACCCGGTTGGTCGTGGCGCAGGCGGGGCAGACGAGGTTCATGGTCAGGCCCCCGCGCGTGCGCCCAGCTTGCGCACGATGGTTTCCATCAGACACCACTTGGTCAGTGCGCTCTGCAACAGGTTGGCCCCGACGAAGGCGGTGAAGGCCAGCCACCATGGGCTGACGAAGACCGGGCTGCCGGGAATGCCCAGCGCAAGTGACAGCAGGATGAAGGTGCCGGCGACGAGGCGGACGATTTGCCAGGAAGTCATGTGTTTGCTCCTTGAGGGGTA
>JANPHI010000153.1:0-4957 GCA_031424355.1 Betaproteobacteria bacterium | reverse complement strand
GCCGGCAAAGCCGTGCGCCGCCAGGTGGGCGCGCACCGCGCCGGCGATGTCGCGCACATCGGTGCCCACCACGTAGCGCAGGTGCATCGTGGCCTTGGCGGTGTGCGGGATGGCGTTGACCGGGAAGTCGGGGTTGCCGGTCTTGAAGGCCAGCACCTCCAGCGTGTTCCAGGCGATGACGCGTTCGGCCGGGCTCAGGCCGGGCTCGCCCCAGGTGGCATCGACTTCGGGGTCGCCGGGGTCGCCGCCGAAGGTCAGCTCGGCCAGCGCGGCCTTGACGTTGGCCGGGATGGGTGGCGGGCGCAGCGCGTCGAGCAGGATCTTGCCGTTGCCATCGACCATGCTGGAGATGGCGTTCAGCAGCACCGTGCCCGGGTTGCGCAGCAGGCCGCCCCAGTTGCCGCTGTGGTGGCCGCCTGCGCGCAGCGTCAGCGTCAGATCGAAGTTGGCCACGCCGCGCGAACCGAGGAAGACGGTGGGGCGGTCGCGCCGCAAACGCGGGCCGTCGCTGGCGATCAGCACGTCGCTGGCCAGCTCGGCGGCGTGCGCCGCGCAGAAAGCGGCCAGGCCGGGCGAGCCGGTTTCTTCGCCGGTCTCGATCAGCACCTTCACGTTGAAGCCCAGCTTGCGGTCGCCCGCCAGCTCGCGCGCCGCCAGCACCTGCGCCAGCGCGGCGAAGTTGATGCTGTGCTGGCCCTTGTTGTCGGCCGTGCCGCGGCCGTACCAGCGTTCGCTGCCGGACTCCATGCGCACCGCCACCGTCCACGGGCCTTCGCCCTTGGTCCAGCTCTTGTCCTGCCCCCGGATCACGTCGCCGTGGCCGTAGACCAGCACCGTCGGCAGGCTGTCGCCTTCATGCCGGGTGGCGATCAACAGCGGGCCGTAGGCGGGTTCCGGGTTGGCGTGAATCTGGCTGCTGAAACCCAGCACGGCCAGCGACGGCGCGATCTCGTCGGCCAGATAGGCCTGCAGCGCCGGGCCCGAGGTCGGGTCCTGGCTTTCGGTGCGGATGGCAACGCGGCGGCTCAGGTCGCGCAGGAAGGCGCCGCTGTCGAAATGGCTTTGCGCGCCGGCCAGCGCTGCGGCTCGCGTGCTCACGCGGCCTAGACCTTGGTGACCAGCGTGAAGTGTTCGACCACCGGCGGCGCCGCGAAGAAGGGCCCGACGATGGCGCGCCATTCGGCGAACAGCGGGCCCTGGCGGAAGCCGATGGTGTGGTCTTCCAGCGTGTCCCAGAAGATCTGCAGCACGTAGCGTTCGGGGCTTTCGATGCCCGCGTTGACCTTGGCGCCCTTGAAGCCCCGGGCCTTGCTGGCGACGGTGGCCAGGCCGTGCTGGATGGCGGCTTCGAAGGCGGCGTTCTGGCCCGGCGGTATGCGGATGTCGGCGATTTCAAGGATCACGGAAGGCTCCGGTTCGGGGTGGTGGCGCAGTGTCCCACGGGCCTTCAGTTCGCCGCCGACAGCCGCAGCACCACGTCCATCACCGGGCATTCAGGCCCCGCCACGCCCAGCAGCGCGCAGGCTGCGGCGTCGTTCACGGCGGTGTAGCGGCCGACCAGCGCCTCGCGCACACCGAAGACGGCGTCGCGGTCGAGGTAGGGGTCTTCGGCATCGAAGATTTCGGTGACCAGCGTGCGGTGCCCCGGCGCTTGCGCGATCAGGTGGTAATGCGCCGGCCGCCAGCCGGTGAGCCCGGCGGGCTGCACCAGTTCGTGCCATACCGGGCCGTCCAGCGGGATCTGGTAGGGCACGGGGCGGATGGTGGCGATGCTGAAAGCGCCCTGCGCGTCCATGCGCAACTGGCAGCGCAGGTTGTCGGTGGGCTGATTCGGGTCTTGCTGCCAGTACAGGCCGTCGGCAGCGTTCTGCCAGAAGTCCAGCGTGGCCTGCGGCAGCGGCTGGCCGTGCTGATCGACCACGCGCCCGCGCAGCAGCACGCGCCGGCCGGCGTTGCTGCCGATCAGTGGCGCCGGGTTGTCCAGCCACGGCGAACCGCTGGCGTGGAAAGGGCCCAGGTTGCTGCCGGGCGTGACGCTGGCATCGGCCGGGTCGGAGGCCAGCATGTCGATGAGACTGGAAAAACCGGTCACGTCGGACAGCAGCGAGAACTCGCTGCGCGTGTCGCTGCTGATGTCGCCCACGCGGTGCAGGAAGGCCAGGCCGGCGCGCCATTCGGCGTGGGTCAACTGCACGTTCTTCGCATAGCCATGCAGCGCCTGCAGCAGGCCCTGCACCAGCTGGCGTTGGCGCGCGTCGGGCAGGCCGGCGAAGCTGGCCACGGCGGCTTCGGTGATGGTGTTCAGGTCGACGTTGCGCATCGCGGTCTCAATGTCCAGATCGCCCGTTGTTCATTCGATCTTCACCCCGATGTCCTTCACCAGCTTGCCCCACTTCAGCACCTCGCTGTCGATGTAGCGGTGGGTGGCCGCGCGGTCCAGGCGCTGGGCTTCGAGCGACAGCGCCTCGAAGCGGTCGAGTACGGCCTTGGCCGACAGCGCCTTGTTGATCTCGGTGTTCAGCTGGTCCAGCACGGCCGGCGGCGTCTTGGCCGGCGCGAAGATGGCGAACCAGGTGTTGGCCTCGAAGCCGGGGTAGCCCAGTTCGGCCACGGTGGGCACGTCGGGCAACTGCGGGCTGCGCTTCAGCGACATCACCGCGATGGGTCGCACCTTGCCGCTCTTCACGAAAGGCACGGCCGGCGGCATCGAGGTGCTGGCGATGGGCACCTGCCCGCTGACCACCGCGTTGGTGGCGGCAGCGGGCTGGAAGGGCACGTGGGTGATGTCCACCCTGGCCAGCGAGCGGAACAGCCATTCGGCGCCCAGGTGGGTGGTGGTGCCGTTGCCGGACGAGGCGTAGCTGAGCTTGCCGTTCTTGGCCAGCGCCAGCAGCTCGGCCAGGTTGTTGGCCTTGACCTCGGGGTGCACGTAGACCAGGTTGGGCGTGACGGCGGCCATGGCCACGGCCTGCAGGTCTTTGCTGGCGTCGTAACCGGCGTTGGCGAACAGCGAGGGATTCACCGCATAGGCCACGCTGTGGATCAGCAGCGTGTAGCCGTCGGCCGGCGCGTTCATCACCTGCTGGGTGGCGATGTTGCCGCCGGCGCCGGGCTTGTTTTCGACCACCACGGTCTGGCCCAGCGCGCCTTGCAGTTGATCGGCGATCAGGCGCGCGACGATGTCGGTGGAACTGCCGGCCGCGAAGGCGACGAGCAGCTTCACCGGCTTGTCGGGGTAGGCCGCGCGGGCCGGGGACAAGCACAGCGCCAGGCCGGCCAGGGCCAGTGTGCAGGTGAGTGCGCGGGTGAGGGCGCGGGTGCGGGTGAACACAGCGGTTTTCATCGCAGGCCCCTCACTCGATGCGGATGCCGGCGGCCTTGACCAGCCGGCCCGCTGCGGCCGTTTCGTCGTCGAGGAACTTCTCGAAGGCCGGCTGCGCCATCGGCAGCGGCGCTGCGCCCAGCTTTTCCAGGCGCTCTTTCACGTCCGCCATCGCCAGCACCTTGACGGTTTCGGCGTGCAGCTTGTCCACGATGGCGCGCGGCGTTTTCGCGGCCACGAACAGGCCGACCCAGAACTGGTAGGCGGCGTCCTTCAGGCCCGGCGTCTCGGTGATGCTGGGCACGTTGGGCAGCACCGGGCTGCGCGCCGTGGTGCCCACGGCCAGTGCCTGCAGCTTGCCGTCCTTGATCAGCGGCAGCGCGCTGATCAGCGGCGCGAAGAACCAGTCGATGCGCCCGGCGATGGTCTCGGTCAAGGCCTCGGGCGTGCCGCGAAACGGCACGTGCAGGGCCTTGATGCCGGCGCTGACGCGGAACTGTTCGGCGTTCATGTGCGTGGCCGATCCGTTGCCGGCCGAGGCGTAGGTGTAGCCGTCGGGCTTGGCCTTCACATGGGCCACCAGATCGGCCACGTCCTTGTAGCCCTTGCTGGGCGACACCACCAGCACATTGGGCAGGCTGGCCAGCGTGGTGATGCCGTCGAAGTCCTTCAGCGTGTCGTAGCTCAGCTTCGGGTACAGCGACGGGTTCACCAGGTGGCCCGAGCTGTGGATCAGGGCGGTGTAGCCGTCGGCCGGTGCCTTGGCCACTTGCGCCGCACCCAGCGTGCCGCCGGCCCCTGGCTTGTTCTCGACGACGACCTGTGCGCCCAGCAGCGGCGCCAGCTTTTCCGCCAGCGTGCGGGCGACGATGTCGGTGCCGCTGCCGGCGGTGAAGGGCACCACCAGCTTGATGGGGCCGGCTTTCGGCCACTCGGTGGCCTGGGCGTGGATGCGGCTGGACGTGAGGCCCAGGCCGAGACCGAAAGTGCTGGCGCTGGCGGCCAGCAGGGTGCGGCGGTGGATGGTCATGGGGTGTCTCCGGAATCTTGTTTTGAAGGGCCGGTTATTTGGCGGCGGGTGGATCGAAAGGCATGGCCAGCAGCACCTTGGCGACGCGGTCGGTGTGGTTCACCAGTTGCCGCTTTTCGCCCGGTGCGAAGCGGCAGGAATCCAGCCGGCGCAACACCGTGCTGCTGGCCGGCTGGCCCGGCAGTTCGCCTGTCAGCGTCAATTCGCCTTCGATGACGACGTAGTGCTTTTCCATGGGCGAAGGGTCCAGGCCGGTGTGGCCGCCGGGTGCGATGACGCTCAGGCCCAGCCACAGTTGTTCGGCCGGTCCGGCCTCGCGGCCTTGCAGGCGCAGGCAGGTCATGTCGAAGTGGTTGGGCGCCTGGTATTCGGGCGCGTCGGCGATGCGGGTGACGTGCATGGCGGGTTTGCAGGGTTGGGGGCGGTGGTGGTTCAGGGCCGCAGCACGGTGCGGGCGCTGGCGCCGCCCAGCACGCTGCGGTAGGCGGCCAAGGCATCGCTCAAGTCGTGCGTGGCGCTGTCGTCGATGGGAAAGGCTTGCAGCGTGCCGGCGTCGAAACCGGCGCGCATCGCGTCCAGCCTTTCGGCGGCGGCCACGCAGTCCA
>JANPHI010000152.1:0-5749 GCA_031424355.1 Betaproteobacteria bacterium | reverse complement strand
ACGCCCGTGTGGCCGACGACGCCGCCTTGGCGCGCTGGGGCCTGACCGCGAACAACGCGCCGGAGTCGGCCGTTTGAGTTCAGCCGGATCCACCGCCGACGGTCGCGTGATGGACGCCCAGCACCTGCGCCTGGCGCTGGGCCGCTTCAGCACCGGCGTCACCATCGTCACCTGCGTCGATGCACAGGGGCAGCGGGTGGGCCTGACGGCCAACTCCTTCAATTCGCTGTCGCTGGACCCGCCGCTGGTGCTGTGGTCGCTGCGCGAGAGCAGCGCCAACCTGCCGGTGTTCGCGGCCGCCGGCCGCTTCGCCATCAACGTGCTGAGCGAAGCGCAGGTCGATCTGTCGCGCCGATTCGCGGCCCGTGGCGACGACAAGTTCGCCGAAGGCGCCTGGTCGCTGGGCGAGCACGGCAGCCCGGTGCTGGCCGGTTGCACGGCCGTCTTCGAATGCGTGACCCACGCCCAGCACGCCATCGGCGACCACACGCTGTTCGTCGGCCGCGTGCTGGCTTGTGCGGAAACGCCGCTGCCGCCGTTGGTCTACCAGGGCGGTCACTACCATTTGCTGGGGGAAGTGCTGTGAGCGGGCGCCTGGAAGGCAAGTGGATCGAGATGTTCGTCCACGTCTTCCGCCTGTGCGGCGTGAGGGCCGGCGATGTGTGCGCGGTGCTGTCGGAAACCCAGACCCGGCCCGAACTGCCGCAGTTGTCGGAACTGGCCTTGCAGCGCATCGGCGCGCGGGCTTTTCACCTGGTGCTGCCGGGTCAGCCGCTGGCCGCGCCGGTGCCGGTGCGATCCACCGGCGCGTCGGACGCCATTGCCGGTGTGCAGCCGGTGGTGCAGGCACTGGCCGGCTGCGTGTTCATCGCCGACTGCACGGTCGAAGGCCTGCAGCACGCGCCCGAATTGCCGCAGATCCTGGCCGGCGGCGCGCGCGTGCTGGCCATCAGCCACGAACACCCCGAGATCCTGGAACGCTGCCTGCCTCGCGCCGAAGACGAACTGCCGGTGCGCGACGCGATGCGCCGTTTGAAGGCCGCCCGGCAGATGCAGGTGCTGTCGGCCGCCGGCACTGACTTGCGCATCAGCCTGGCGGGCGCCCGCGTCGGCGGCGTCTGGGGCTTCAGCGCCAAGCCGGGCACCTTGAGCCATTGGCCGGGCGGGCTGGTGCTGGCCTTCCCGGCAGCAGGTGCCGTCAACGGCACGCTGGTGATGGACCGCGGCGACGTCAACCTGACCTTCAAGCGCTACCTGCAAGACCCCGTGCGCCTGCAGATCGAGAACGACCACGCGGTGCGCGTGGAAGCGCTGCCGGGCCAGGGCAGTGTGGATGCCGAATTGATGCGCGGCTACCTGCAGGCCTGGGGCGACGCGGAAGCCTATGCCGTGTCGCATGTCGGCTGGGGCCTGAACCGCCGCGCCCGCTGGGACGCGATGCAGTTCTACGACAAGGCCGATTTCAACGGCACCGAACTGCGCGCCTTCGCCGGCAATTTCCTCTACAGCACCGGCGCGAACGAAGTCGCCGGGCGCCACACGCTGGGCCATTTCGATTTGCCGCTGCGGGGCTGCACGGTGTTGCTGGACGGGCGGGCCGTCGTCGACAACGGGGTGCTGCTGTGAAGGTGCCGGCCACCACCGTGCAGGGCAGCGGCGACACCGCTGTGCTGCTGCTGCACGGCATCGGCGGCGGGCGTTCGATCTGGAACGACGCCGCCTCGGGCACGGCGCGTGCACTGGCCATGGCCGGCTATGCCGCCGTGGCAGTGGACCTGCCGGGCTACGGCGATTCCGAGGCCATGGGCGCGCCCGACCTGACCGCGATGGTGGCCGGCGTGCGCGCCGTGATGTCGGCCGTTGCCGCCCGCCGCACCGTGCTGCTCGGCCACAGCATGGGCGGCATGGTCGCGCAGGAACTGATGGCGCGCGACCCGACCGGGGTGGACGGGCTGGTGCTGACCTGCACCTCGGCCTCTTTCGGCAAAGCCGACGGCAGCTGGCAGGCGGCCTTCCTGGCCGAGCGCCTGGCGCCGCTGGATGCCGGCGTCGGCATGGCCGGCATGGCCGACCGCCTGGTGCCGGGCCTGGTGTCGCCCAGCGCGTCACCCGAGGCCCGCGCGCAGGCCCGCGCGGTGATGGGCCGGGTGCCCGAAGCCACCTACCGCGCGGCGTTGCGGGCCATCGCCGGTTTCGACCGCCGGGAGGCGCTGGGCGCCATCCAGGTGCCCACGCTGCTGCTGGCCGCCGAGCACGACCGCACCGCATCGCCCGAGGTGATGCAGCGCATGGCCGCGCGCATCCCGGGCAGTGAATACGCGTGCCTCGCGAACGCGGGGCACATCGCCAACGTCGAGGCGCCGGCCGCCTTCAACGCCGCCGTTCTGGATTTCTTGCAGCGCCACTTTCCCGTGGCTTGAGGAGCGCCGCCATGCCGCACGCCATGCACATCGCGGGCAACGAAAAGAGCTTGACCGCGCAGCAGCGCGAGCTGATCGCGCTGGCCGCGCAACTGGGCCGCGAGAAGTTCGCGCCCCGCGCCGCGCAGCACGACCGCGACGCGACCTTCCCCTTCGACAACTACGCCGACTTGCGCGCCGCCGGCCTGCTGGGCATCTGCGTGCCGCGCGAACACGGCGGCCTCGGCGCCGACTTCGCCACCTACGTGATGGTGGCCGCCGAAATCGGCCGCCACTGTGGTGCCACGGCGCTCAGCTTCAACATGCATGTCAGCACCTGCATGTGGGCTGGCTTCATCGCCGACGCGCTGGACATGACGCCCGCACAGCGCGCTGAACACGAAGCCCACCGCGCCATCCACTTCGAACGTATCGTGGGCCAGGGCAAGGTTTATTCGCAGCCCTTTTCCGAAGGCGGTGCGGCGGCGGCGGGCAAGGCGCCGTGGGGCACCCTGGCCCTGGCAGCAACGGTGGACGGGCAAGGCGGCTACGTCATCAACGGCAAAAAGATCTTCGCCTCGCTGGCCGGCGCGGCCGATTTCTACGGTGTGCTGTGCACGCTGGACAAGCCCGGCGCCACGCAGCGCGATTCGCTGTACCTGGTGGTGCCGGCGGATGCGCCGGGCGTCAGCGTGGTGGGCGACTGGGACCCGCTGGGCATGCGCGGCACGGTCAGCCGCACGCTGCTGCTGAAAGACGTGTTCGTGCCGCGCACCGCGAGCCTGATCCCCGAGGGCGTGTACGCGCAGGCCGCAACGCGCTTCCCGCACATGTTCGCCACGCTGTCGCCCACCTACATGGGCATCGCGCAGGCGGCCTACGACTTCACCGTGGCCTACCTGCGTGCCGAAGTGCCCGGCATGCCGCCCGTGAAGCGCCGCATGTACCCGACCAAGCAGATGGCGGTGGCCGAGATGCGGGTGCAGCTGGAACAGACGCGCGCGCTTTTCCTGCAGAACGCCCGCGACGCCCAGGCAGACCCCGACAAGGACACCCGGATGCGGCTGTTCGCGGCGCACTACACCATCATGGAAAACGCCAACGCGCTGGCGGCCAAGGCCATCCGCACCTGCGGCGGGCAGAGCATGCTGAAGAGCCTGCCGCTGGAACGCCTGTACCGCGATTCGCGCTGCGGCAGCCTGATGCTGCCGTGGACCGCCGAACTGTGCATCGACCGCCTGGGTCGCGACTGCCTGTACGAATCGGGCGAGCGCGACGAGGACATCGATTGACCGCCTCGCGCGCTATGGGCGCTGTGGCGCGTTGTCAGGCGCGGCGCTTGACGGCCAGTTGCCCAGCTACCAGGGCCAGGCCCACCAGCGCCAGCGACGTCGGCTCGGGCACAGAGCCCGAGGGCTGCTCCAGCGCAGCGGTCCAAGTGCGGCCGACGATATTGTTGGCCACGTTGTTGGCGCGAAGGCAACCGACGGAAGCGGCCAGGCAGGCGACTTCGTTGTTGCCGTTGTTCCACCAGCCACCCAACTGGCTGCCGGCCCAAGACGTCAGTAGCGTGCCGCTGGGATAGCCGTCGATCCAGTTCCCGGCAGTCAGGACCGTTCCCAGCGCATCGGTCGAGAAGGCATTGACGGAAGAGACCAGATTGATCTGGGTGGATTGAATCCACCAGCCGGAAGCGCCTTCAAAACGGATGGACAGAAAGTTGGACGCCGTCCAGAGCTGCGATGCCAGCGTGGCGCCGCCGTTGTCCACGCGGATGGTGGTCGTGAAGCTCTCACCGATCGAACTGCCGGGCACGGCCGTCCCGGCCTGCGTCGTTGTGACCCAGCTAAGGGTGACGACATTCGCCTGGGCCTGGCCGACAAGCAACGCCAACACGGCGGTTGAAAGTACGTTTTTGAGCAGCGTCTTCATTTGTGCCTATCTCCCGGACAGAACCTCCGACAACACATGCGTTGTCGGTTCGCATTTGAACCATCAAGCAATAAGCAGACCACCTACGCCCAGAAACCGACCACTTACCTCGATAGAAAACGATTCCAAAGGCTGGTATTTGATGTCACCGACTGTTGCTTTGTAAAGAATATCGACACACGCGGCAGCTGGGTCCTGGGTAACACCAAGCGCCTTCAACGCGCCGTCCGACCGCCAGACTTGCGACACTGCACCACCCTAACCGTGCCTTGCAACTGACCGTGTTCTCCCGCTTTGTCCCCGCCGCGCTGCTTGAAGGCGCGCTGCAACACCTGAAGAAAGAAGGCGTTCGGCCGCGTGCCATCGTGGCCTGGTTGAGCCACAACAGCTGGGACATGCTGGCCATGCTCGCCGCTTGCGAACGCCTGGGCGCGGTGCTGATGCCGCTGAACTGGCGGCTTGCCCCGGCCGAGCTGGCCCGCATCGCGAACCACGCTGGCGCGGGCCACCTGATGGGCACGCCCGAAATGGAAGCGCTGGCACAGCAGGTACTGCAGCACGTGCGCTTGCACGTCGGCCCGGTCGCGGATCTGTTGGATGGCGATCTGCTGCTGGCTTACACATCAGGTACCACCGCCGCGCCGCGCGGCGCGATGCACACCCGCGCCGGAATGATGGCCAACGCCGCGGCAGCCATCGCTGCACAGGGATTCGACGCTCAGGCCCGCGTGCTGAGCGTGCTGCCGTTGTTCCACATGGGCGGGCTTTGCATCCAGACCTTGCCGGCACTGGTTGCCGGGGCCAAGGTGGCCCTGCACCCGCGCTTCGAGCCCGGCGCCTGGTTCGACGCCGTTGAGCAATGGAAGCCGACAACCACGCTGCTGGTGCCCGCCGTGATGCAGGCGCTGGTCGAACACCCGCGTTGGGCGGGCGCTGATTTGTCGTCGCTGCAATTCGTGGCCAGCGGCTCGCAGATCGTGCCGCGTGCGCTGATCGCCGTTTTCCACGCCCGCGGCCTGCCCGTGGCCCAGGTTTACGGCGCGACCGAAACCGGGCCGGTGTCGGTGGTGCTGCGGCCCGACGAAGCGCTGGCCCACCCCGGCATGGCCGGCCGCCCGGCGATGGGCGTGCAACTGCGGCTGGGCGCCGATGGTGAAATCCAGCTGAAGGCCCCCAACTTGATGCGCGGCTACCACCGCAGCGCCGAAACAGGTATCGATGCCCAGGGCTGGTTCCACACCGGCGACCTGGCCGTACAGCATGAAGACGGCCTGCTGGAAGTGGTGGGCCGCAGCAAGGAGCTGATCATTTCGGGCGGCGAGAACATCCACCCGGCGGAGATCGAGAACCTCGTCGCGCAGCACCCGGCGGTGCTGGAATGCGCCGTTGCGGGCGTGCCCGACGCGCGCTGGGGCGAG
>JANPHI010000151.1:0-41877 GCA_031424355.1 Betaproteobacteria bacterium | reverse complement strand
GTAGTCGCGCTCCGCGCCGCCGAAGAACTGCGCGGCGCGCGGCGCTTCGGGCAGGTAGCCCTGGTGGTCTTTCATCACCTCGGCGAAGCGCTGCATGGGCGACGGGCGGTCGTCCCACTGGCTCTTCAGCGCGCCGGGTTGCATCTGCTCGAAACCCAGCGCGATGGCGCATTCAACCATCCCGCTTTCCACGGCCTGGCGCGCCAGGAAGAGCGCGCTGGAGCCGGTGCTGCAGTTGTTGTTGACGTTGAACACCGGAATGCCCGAGAGGCCCACGCCGTAGATGGCCGCCTGGCCGGCCGTGCTGTCGCCGTAGACGTAGCCGACATAGGCCTGCTGCACCAGACCGTAGGCCATGCCGGCGTCGTCCAGCGCGAGCTGCGCGGCTTTCGCACCCATCACGGTGTAGGGCTCGCTGGCGCCGGGTTTGGTGAAGGGGATCATGCCCACGCCGACGACGTGAACAGGGCGTTGCATACGGGTCATGGGAACTCCTTGGGGTGCATGGGTACAGGCGGTGTTGCGCTCATGGCGCGCTGATGTTTCGGTATCGGAAAGTGCCCATGGCCTGGGCTGCGACTTCGCCATCGGCATTCGTGATGCGGGCTTCGCAAAAGCAGATCGACCTGCCGCCGCCGATGGCTGTGCCGACGGCGACCAGATGGCCGGTGGCCGGCTTCAGGAAGGCCACGCTCATGTCGACGGTGACGACCTCGCGTTCGTAGTCCACCTTGGACAGCGCGGCGTGGGCCATCGCGCAGTCCAGCAGCGTCATCACCACGCCGCCGTGGCCGCCGGCGTGGTTGTTCAGCAGTTCGGGGCGGAGTTCGACCGACACGCGGGCCACGCCGGCCTCGGCGCTGTCGCGCGTGATGCGCAAATGGTCGATGAAAGGCACGTGGCGGTCGCGACCGCTTTTCGGCTTCGCGCTCACGTGCGGCTCCGGGCTGACGCGGCGGCGGCCGCGCTGAAGTCGCGCGGGCCGGTCAGCGCCAGGCCGCCGTCCACCGGGATCACCGTGCCGGTGATGTAGCTGCCCCAGTCGCTGCACAACATCATGGCCACGCGCGCGATGTCGTCCAGCGTGCCCAGGCGCTTCAGCGGCACGCGGTCGGCCATGGCCTGCAGGGCCTCGGCGCCGGGCGCCAGGCGCTTCAGGCCTTCGGTGTCGGCGATGGGGCCGGGCGCGATGGAATTGATGCGGATGCCCTCGGCCCCCCATTCCAGCGCCAGCACGCGGGTCAGCATGTCCACGCCGGCCTTGGCGGCGCAGGCATGGATCTGGAACGGCGTGGCGATGAAGGACTGGCCGGCCGAGATCTGCACCACGCTGGCCCCGGGCCGACGCAGATGCGGGTAGGCGGCGCGCATGACGTTGAAGCTGCCCAGCAGGTCGATGTCCACGACGGTCTTGAAGGCATTGGGCGACAGGTCGGCGGCCTTGGCCAGGAAGTTGCCGGCGGCGCCCGAGATCAGCACGTCGATGGGGCCGAAGCGCGCCACGGCGGTGGCGTAGGCGGCGTCCAGCGCGTCGGGGTGGCGCACGTCGGCCGATAGGCCCAGCGCTTCAGTCCCCAGGGACTGCAGTGCGGATGCGGCGCTGGCCACCTTCTCGGCCGAACGGCTGATGACGCTGAGCCGGGCGCCGGCCCGCGCGAAGGCCTGCGCGATGCCGAAATTGATGCCGCTGGAGCCGCCGGCCACGAAGACGTGGCGGCCTTGGAACTGGGCGGTTTGAAGATCCATGGTGCTCATGTGCGGGGTCCGGTGGGCAAGGGCAGGTAGCGGAAGGAGCCTTGGGCGCGTGCGACCAGCAAGCCGGCCTCGTCGGTCACGCGGGCCTGGCACCAGGCGATGCCCTCGGCCTCGCGCAGCAGTTCCGCGTCGGCGGTCAGCTGGCCCTGGCCCGGCGCGATGAAGCTGCTGTCCAGGTTCAAGGTCACGGCGGTCAGGCTGAAGTCGAAGGCCGACACAGCGGCGCTGGCCATGGCCACGTCCAGCAAGGTGAAGACGGCGCCGCCGTGCATGGCGCCGATGACGTTGCCCAGGTCGGCGCGTGCGGGCAGTTGCAGGCGCGCGCGGCCGCCTTCGGAAAAGACGCGCTGCATGCCGAGCAGCCGCGTGAAAGGCACGCGGCCGAAGAGCTGCCGCGGGTCGTCGAAATCAGCGGCGGTCAGGGTCATGGGCGAACCTGTTCGCGCACCTGTTCGCGCAGACGGTGCTTGAGCACCTTGCCGGCCGCCGACAGCGGCAGCTCGGCCACGAAGCTGTAGGCGCGCGGGCATTTATAGCCGGCGAGTTGTTCGCGGCACCAGGCGCGCAGCGCGTCTTCGGCGGTGGCCGCATCGGCGTCCGCGCGCAGCACGACGAAGGCGTGCACCGTCTCGCCCCAGCGCGCGTCGGGCACACCCACGACGGCCGCCTGGTTCACGGTGGGGTGGGCGCGCAGCGCGCTTTCCACCTCGGCGCCGTAGATGTTTTCGCCGCCGCTGATGATCATGTCCTTCAGCCGGTCGACGATGGCCAGCGTGCCGTCGGCCTGCATGCGGCCGGCGTCGCCCGACCGGAACCAGCCGTCTCGGAAAGCCGCCGCCGTGGCGGCCGGGTTGCGCCAGTAGCCCGCCGTGATCATGGGGCCCCGGCACAGCACCTCGCCGACTTCGCCGGCCGGCACTTCGCGGCCTTGCTCGTCGGCGACGATGATCTCGGCGCCCAGCCCGGCGCGGCCCACCGCGTTCAGGCGGCCGTCGGCGCGGGCGGCCGGCGAGCTGTGGTTCTCCGGCAAGTTGATGCACACCGCGCCGGCGGTCTCGGTCAGGCCGTAGGCCTGGAAGAACTCGGCTTCGGGCCAGGCGGCCAGCGCGCGGTCCAGCAGGTCGGGCGGCATGGGTGCGGCCCCGAAAGCGATGCGCTGCAGGCTCTGCACGCGCTCGGCGCGGAAGCTGGGGTCGTCCAGCAGCGACTGCAGCATCGTCGGCACGACGATGATGTCGCCGATGTTCAAGTCTTCGATGGCGGCCAGCACCGCGTCGGGCTTGAACTGCGCCATCGTCACGCAGGCACCGCCGGCCGTGGTCTGGCCCACCAGGCGGCCCAGGCCGGCCACGTGGAACAGCGGCGCCACCAGCAGCGAGACGCCGTCCGGCGGGTTGGGCAACTCGGCCGCGCGGGCGATGGAGGCGGTCCAGAAATTGGCGTGCGTCAACATCACACCTTTGGAACGGCCCGTGGTGCCGCCGGTGTACAGGATGGTGGCCAGCGCGTCGCCGCCGGTGCGCGTGTCGGGCAGTGGCGCCAGCGTGGCGGCGGCTTCGGCAAAGGCGGTGAACCCGAAGCACGGCAGGCCGTGGTCGGGCAGGCGCTGGGCCAGCGTCTCGTCGGTCAGCAGCAGTGCGGGGTCGCAGTCGGCCAGCGCGTGGGCCAGTTCGGGCGTGGACGCGCGCACATTCAGCGGGCAGGCCACGGCGCCCAGCCACCAGCAGGCGAAGAGTGCGTGGATCAGGCGGTCATCGTTGACGCAGAGCAGCGCCACGCGGTCGCCGGCACGCACGCCCCGGGCCTGCAGCGCAGCGGCCTGGCGGGCCACGTTGGCGACCAGGTCGCCGTAGCGGTGGCTGCGCGCGCCCTCGGCGCCCAGATGCGTCAGCGCGATCTGGTCCGGTTTGCGTTGCAGGGAACGGTGCAGGCCTTGGGTCAGGTACATGGCTGCGCAGTGTGGTCAGCGCGCGGCCCGCAAGCCATGGCCAGATGCGTCAAAGGCGATGGCGAAAGCCGTCAAGCCGGGCGGACTTCGGGAAAGTCCCAGGGCGTCGTCAGAGGTCTTGAACGATTCCGTCATGGGGGATGAAAGGAAGCGTCATTGCCCGGCGACAAGGCGGCGCCGAACATTCATCACACCAACACCACAACCAGAACCGGAGACCCGCATGAGCCCACTCGACATGGCCCCCACACGCCGAACGGTGCTGATGGCGGCCGCGGCCAGCCTGGCCGCACCGACCGTCTGGGCGCAAGGCGCGCAGGACTTTCCGAACAAGCCCATCCGCATCATCCTGCCCTTCACGCCGGGCGGCACCACCGACGCGCTGGCGCGCGGTATCGGTCAGAAGCTGCAGGAATACTGGGGGCAGATCACGCTGGTGGACAACCGCCCTGGCGCGGCCGGCTGGCTGGGCATCACGCAGATGGCCAAGATGCCCGCCGACGGCTACACCATCGGCCTGACCATCTCCAACATCATCTACGCCCACGCGCTGTATTCGAAGCTGCCCTTCGACGTGCAGAAGGACTTCGAGCCGGTGTCCATGATCTCGCGCTCGGCGGTGGCGCTGGCCGTGGCGGCGAACTCGCCGGCCAACACGCTGCAGGAATTCGTGGCCATGGTGCGCAAGACACCGGGCAAGTACAGCTACGCCTCTTTCGGCCAGGGCACCTCGGCCAACATCTTCGGCGAAAGCCTGAACATGGCCGCCAAGCTGGACCTGGTGCACGTGCCCTACAAAGGCGCCGCGCCCATCGTCACCGACCTGCTGGGTGGGCAGGTGTCTTCTGCCATCCTGGACACCGCCACGCTGCGCCCGCTGATGCAGGCCGGCAAGGTCAAGGTGCTGGCGATGACGGGCGCGCAGCGCGCCTCGGGCTTCCCCAATGTGCCCACCTTCGGCGAACTGGGCTACCCCGGTTTCGAGCCGGTGGGCTTCTTCATGGTGCTGGCCCCGGCCGGTACGCCGAAGGACATCGTGCGCAAACTGTCCGACGGCATTGCGCGCGCCATCCGCACCGACGACCTGCGCAACCGCATCCTCGACATGGCGCAGGAGCCGGTGGGCAGCACGCCCGAAGAACTGGCGCGGGCCATCCGCAGCGACGGCGAGGTCTTCGCGAAGGCCATCCGCACCGCGAACATCAAGGTCGAGCAAAACCAGTGATGGCTGCAGCACTGCCGTCCGCATCGCAGCCGGGCCCGCTGGCCGGCGTCAAGGTCATCGACCTGTCGGCCGTGGTCTCGGGGCCGATGGCCGCCGGGCTGCTGGCCGACCAAGGCGCTTCAGTCATCAAGGTCGAGCCGCGCCAGGGCGATCTGACGCGTTTGATCGGCCCGGCCAAGGGCGACATCTCGGCCCTGTTCGCGGCCATCAACCGGGGCAAGCGGTCCATCGTGCTGGACCTGAAACAGGCCGCAGCGCAAGCGGTGCTGCGCGATTTGCTGAGCGACGCCGACGTGGTCATCGAGAACTTTCGCCCCGGTGCGATGGCGCGGCTCGGTTTCGGTTTTGAAGCGGTGGCGGCCTTCAACCCGCGCATCGTCTACCTGTCGATCAGCGGCTTCGGCCAGACCGGCCCGAACGCCCAGGTGCGCGTTTACGACCCGGTGATCCAGGCGGCCGCCGGCATGGCCGATGCCCACCCCAACCCGGCCGACGGCGAGCCGCAATTGCTGCAGACGCTGATGTGCGACAAGGTCACCGCCTTGACCGCGTCGCAGGCCATCACCGCCGCGCTGTTCGCGCGCGAACGCAGCGGGCGCGGGCAGAAGATCGAGTTGTCCATGCTGGACGCGGCGGTGGCCTTCCTGTGGCCCGAGGCGCTCTACAACCACGCCTTTCTGACCGAGCCGCCACCGGCCATGCCCGAGTTCGGCGCCAACCAGAAGCTGTGGCGCTGCCGCGATGGCTGGCTGGCGATGATCACGCCGCAAGACGAAGAATTCGCGGCGATGTGCCGTGTGCTCGGTCACCCCGAACTGATCACCGACCCGCGCTTCGTGTCCATCCCGACGCGGCGCCTGAACCAGCCGCCGCTGCGCGCTCTGCTCGAACCCGTCGTCGCCGCGCGCGCGGTCGATGAACTGGTGGCGGAACTGGGTGCGGGCGGTGTGCCGGTCGGCCGCGTCAACACCAAGGCCAGCCTGGCGGCCGACGCCCAGGTGCAGCACAACGGCCTGCTGCGCGACACGCACTACCCGGGCATCGGGCCGCTGCGCACACCGCGTGCGGCGGCGCAGTTCATCGGCCTGCCGCACGACGACACGCGGCTGGCGCCCCACCTGGGCCAACACAGCCGCGCGGTGCTGCGCGAACGCGGCCATGGCGACGCCGACATCGAGGCCCTGCTGGCCAGCGGCGCGGTGCGTTGAAGGCCCTCGCCGCCGACCTGCTGGCCGAAGACGACGCGCTGGCCGCGCTGTGCGCGGGCCTGTCGGCCGAACAGTGGCGCCAGCCCACAGCTTTCAAGGCCTGGACGCCCTGGGACGTGGTCGCGCACCTGTGCCTGCTGGACGGTGCAGCGCTGGCGGCCACGCGCGGTGCGGCGGCCTTCGAGCCGGTTGCGACGGCCTTGCGGGCGCGGCGCGCGGCGGGTGACAGCCTGTGCGCCATCGCGCGCGCCGACCTGGGTGATCTGGACGGCCCGGCGCTGCTGGTGCGGTGGCGTGCCGTCTACAGCGGGCTGTGCGCCGCGCTGTCCGAGCTGGACGCGCGCGACCGCCTGCCCTGGTTCGGGCCCGCGATGAGCGCCCGCTCTTTCGCCACCGCGCGGCTGATGGAAGCTTGGGCCCACGGGCAGGCGGTGTGGGACTTGCTGCAGCGCGTGCGGCCCGCCACCGCCCGCCTGCAGCACATCGCCCACCTGGGCGTGAACACCTACGGCTGGAGCTTCAGCAACCGCGGGCTGGCGGTGCCGCAGCCGGCGCCCCATGTCGCCTTGACGGCGCCCGACGGCAGTGCGTGGACCTGGCAGGCGTCGTCGGACAGCGACTGCGTGCGGGGCCCGGCCGAAGACTTCTGTCTCGTCGTGGCGCAATGCCGGCATGTGGACGACACGCGCCTGTTGCACAAGGGCACCGCCTCGGCCTGGCTGCAGATTGCCCAGTGCTTCGCCGGTGCCCCGGTGGACGGTCCGGCGCCGGGCGAGCGCCGCATGCCGGCCTGATCCGCTGGGTGTCGGGGGGAAGGGCGGTCAGCCGGGGCCGTGCGCTTCGCGGTAGGCCCCGGGTGCCACGCCGGTCCACTGCTTGAAGGCGCGGTGGAAGGTGCTGGCCTCGGAAAAACCCAGGCGCGCGGCGATTTCGGGCAGCGCCAGCGGCGTGTGCAGCAACAGGTCGATGGCCGCATCACGCCGCGTTTCGTCCTTGATCTGCTGGAAGCCCCGGCCTTCGTCGCGCAGGCGGCGGCGCAAGGTCTGCGGCGTCACGGCCAGGGTGCTGCTGACCTCGTCCAGCGAGGGCATCTCGCCGCCCACGCTCTTGCGCAGCAGGCGCCGGATGCGGTCGGTCAGGCTGCTGGTGTCGCGGTACTTGATGATCAGGTTGGCCGGTGCTGTGGCGAAGAATTCGCGCAGGCTCTGCGGCGACTGCACCACCGGCAGGTCCAGCCAGCGGGCTTCGAAGCTCAGGCCGACGTGGGGCTGGCCGTTGCGCACCGGCACCTGGTAGACGCGTGAGGTGTCGGTGCTGCCGTGGCCGGCCGTGTAGTCCACGCCCAGCAGCGGGATGCGCCGCGCCACCAGCCACGACGCGGCGTTGAAGGTGATCAGCATGAAGGCTTTCACGCCGTAGTCCAGCCGGGCCTGGGCCTGTGGGTCGGCCGCCACCGTGGCCGGGCGGCGCAGCATGAACTGCACGTGGGCCATGCCGCCGTGCACGGCCAGCCGGGGCACGAAGTCGTCTTGCAGCAGGTGGTAGTGCGCGCAGCCTTCGCGCAGGGCTTCACCCAGCGTGGTGCAGCGCACCAGCTGGCGCATGCAGCGGCCGAAGCTGCCGGGCGCCAGCGGTCGGGACAACAGGCCCCACAGCTCGTCACGCAAACGGCGGCGCAGCACGCGGATCAGCGCGGCGTACTGGCGCTGCGAGATGCGCGCCAGCGGGGCTTCCAGCAAGGCCGGGGCGATGCCGGCGCGCAGCAGCAGCGGCTCCACGTCCAGGCCACGGTGGCGCGCACCCAGCACGATGTGCTGGACCTGCTGGATGGCCACGGTGTGCTGCGTCGTCGTCATGGTGTCAGGGCCTGTGGGCTGGACGATAGCCCGGCTGCGGTGTCAGGCCAGGGCGCCGCAGGCCCGCAATGCCGCGATGGCGTCGGCGTCGAAGCCGGCCTCGGCCAGCACCTCGTCGCTGTGCTCGCCCGGCGTGGGTGCAGCGCGTGGCGGGGCGGGCTGGAAGCCGCTCATCTGCACGGCGCAGCCCAGCTGCGGCAGCGCGCCCGTCAGCACCATGCCGCGGGCCTGGAAGTGCGGGTGGGCCAGCGTCTCGTCCAGGCGCAGCACCGGCGTCACGCAGGCCGGCGCGTCGGCGAACAGGGCCGCCCAGTGGGCCAGCGGCTGCGCACCGAACAGGGCCGCCAGTTGCGCGCGCAGCTGGGCTTCGGTGGCCGCGTTGCCCGTGCGGTGCAGCGCGGCCAGGTCGGGGCGTCCGATGCGCGTGCACAGCTCGGCCCAGAACTTGGGTTCCAGCGCGCCCACGGCCAGCTGGCGGCCGTCGGCCGTGGCGTACAGGCTGTAGCAAGCCAGCCCGCCGGTCAGCGTGCCTTCGCCCTTGCGCGGCACCTGGCCGGTCTGGTTCAGCACCGCCAGCGGCAACACCGCGTGGGCCAGCACGCCGTCGGCGATGGCCACGTCCACATGCCGGCCCCTGCCCGTGCGCGCGGCGTCGTACAGCGCCGCCAGCAGGCCCATCACAGCCGTCATCGTGCCGCCCAGCAGGTCGGCGATGGGCAGGTTGCCCAGGCCGCCCATCTGGTCGGCCACACCGGTCAGCGCGGCGTAGTTCAGGTCGTGGCCGGGCTGGTCGCGCAGCGGGCCGGTCTGGCCCCAGCCGCTCAGGCTGCACACCACCAGGCGCGGGTTGGCGGCGGCCAGCACGGCGTAGCCCAGGCCCAGGCGTTGCATCACGCCCGGGCGGAAGCCTTCGATCAGCGCGTCGGCACCGCGGCACAGCTGCAGCAAGGCCGCCACCCCGGCCGGGTTCTTCAGGTCCAGCCGGATGCCGCGCTTGTTGCGGTTGACCAGCGCGCGCACGGCCGGGCTGGCGTAGTCGCCAGCGGCGGTGTCTTCGATCTTGATCACGTCGGCGCCCAGGTCGGCGAGGTGCAGCGTGGCCATCGGGCCCGGCAGCAAGCGCGTCAGGTCGAGCACGCGCACGCCGGCCAGCGGGGCCGCAGAGGGCGGCGGTGAGGAGGTTGGTGAGGAGTTGGACATCGGCTGCCAATCTAGACGCCCTGTGGCCTGGGCTTCAATGGCGCATCCGGCCGCCAGCGATGACCAAAAGCAACAAGTTGGCGGCGATCCGTGCGTGCGGTCAGGCCGCGTGGGGCGTCAGCCGCAGCGTCACCAGCAGGCCGATGCGCCCGCTGTCGTCGCGGAAGGCCGCAGCCACCTTTTCAGTCGCCCGGCGTCGCTTGCCGGTGAACCACGCGCAGGTGGCCGAAGGCCGCGTCACGCACGACGCCCCGACCTGCCGCTTTGGCGGCGTAGCAGGCCGCATCGGCCTCTTGCAGCCAGTCCGAAAGGCTCTCGGTGGCCTCGGCAAGCGCGGCCACGCCCAGGCTGGCACCCACCTGCAGGCGGTGGCTGCCCCAGTTCAGCACGATCTCGGCAATCGTCTTGCGCACGTTCTCGGCGATGCGCAAGGCCACCTCGGGCGGGCAGTTCATCAACAACAGCGCGAATTCGTCGCCACCCAGGCGCACGGCCAGGTCCGAGCCGCGCACCGTGGACGTGATGGCCGACGCCACCAGCTTGAGGATGGCGTCGCCGGCGGCGTGGCCCGCCGTGTCGTTGATGGGCTTGAAGCGGTCCAGGTCGATCATCACGATGGCCGCCGGCAACGAGGCCGGGCGGGCCTGCAGCAGCTTGTTCGCCCGCTGCTCGAAGAGCTTGCGGTTGGCCAGCCCGGTCAGCAGGTCATGGCTGGCAGCCCACTCCAGTTCCGTGCGGGCGGCCACCTGCTCGCTGATGTCGGCCAGCGTCCAGATCGTGCCCGAAGCCGGCTTGCCGGCCTCGACCGGCATGCCCCGCAGCTGGCCCCAGAAGGTGTTGCCGTCGGCCTTGAGGAAGCGCCATTCGCCGACGTATGCCTCGCCCGCCACGAAGGCGGTGCCGACCGCGGGGCCCAGCGCGTCGTAGTCCTCGCTGGCGGCAAAGATGATGCGGGCCTGCTGGCCCAGCAGTTGGGCTTCGGAACGGCCCATCAGCCGGCAGAACTCGGCGCTGACCAGCTCGAAGCACTGTGCCCGCGTGAACAGGATGCCCAGCGGCGCAGAGGCCATCACCGAACCCAGCTTGGCCAGCACGCTCTGGTTGAACTGTTCCAGCTGGGCCCTTTCCGCGCCGACGTGGCGCAGCACCCGCGCCAGTTCACCGATCTCGCCGCCGACTTCCGGCCAGCCTTCGTGCACGCTGTCGGGCCCATCGAACAGGGTCATCGCGCGGCGCTTCAGCAGCGTCAGCGGCCGCAGCAGCCAACTCATCGCGGCCAGCACCGCGCTCGACGCGGCGGCCACGATCAGGATGGACCAGACCAGGGCGTCCTGGCGGGCGGCGTGGATGGGGGCCAGCAGTTCGGCTTCGGGTACGGCCCGCCACACCAACCAGTCGGGGCCGGCGACCCCAGCCACGGCCAGCACCTGACCCGGCTGCCGCAGAAACAGACCGGAAGGCTCGACCGCGCCGCCACTGGCGCCGCCGGCCGCCAACCAGGCCTCGTAGGCATCCGCCATGCGGGGCTCGGTGGCGATGGATTGCATGATGCGTTGGGGCGACGGATGGGCCAGGATCTTGCCGTGGCTGTCGGTCACGACCACCAGCACGTCACCGTCGCTCTCTTGCGTGTCGACCATGTCGGACAGCAGGTCGCGGCTGGCCAGGCGCAAGGCGCCGCCCAGCACGCCGTAGACACCGTCAGCACCGCGCAGCGGCGCGGTGAAGACCACGACCGGCTCGTCCGACAAGCGACCGGGCAGCGGTTCGGACACCATCGCGCGCTGCTCGGTCAGCGTGTTGCGGAAGTAGTCCCGGTTGGCCACGTTGAGGTGCGGGTAGCGGATGCCGACGGGCTCGGCCAGCACCAGCATGTCGCCCTGGGCGCTGACGACAAACACGTTCGAGAAGAGACCGCGCAACACGGGCTTGGCCTCGATGAAGGCGGCCAGGCGGTGCGGGTCGGCCAGCGTGGCCGGATCGAGCAAGGCGGCCGTGCTGGTCAGGGCGCGCTGCAGGTCAACCACCCGCCGCGACAGGATGCTGGCGGTGCGCACACCCTCGCGCAATTCGCGGTCACGCTGGGCCGTCAGGGTGTCCTGCTCGGCCTTGTGGATCAGGACCAGTGAGGTCGATGCGATGCTGACCAGCAGCACCGCCACCACGCACAAGGTGACGCGGCCCTTGATCGAGCGGACGGACCCGACCACGCTGCCGATGGCCCTGAGCCAGGCGCGCTGGATGTTGAATGAGGGATGCGCCATTGCCCAGGATGTCGGCACGGCCGGTGCGAACCTGAGGGTCGTGCTGGCGCTTGCGCTTGCATAAGGGCTTACCCGAGTCATTGACCCGGGTCAAGAGCGTCTCGGCGCAAAAGTCTGACAGTGCATCCACTCCAGAAGTGCGACGGCATGGATGGACGGATGCTGAAGGCCGGACCGAGCTGTACCGGCCGCGCGCAAGCGCAGCACCCCACGGTTCCAGGCGTGCGACTCATCTGCTCAAACGCCGCTCTTTCGTACCACGAACACCCAGCTTTTCAAGCCTGCGCGCGGCGCGGGCGGGCAGAGCTTTTTCAAAACAAGTCTGGAGACCCGTATGAACCGACCCCTTGCTGCCACGGCAGACAACATGGGCGTACCCGGCGTTGCCGCTCAGGCATCTTCGTACCGCTGGATGCAGCTGATCATGGGCATCGTCTGCATGGCGATGATCGCCAACCTGCAGTACGGCTGGACGCTGTTCGTCAACCCGATCTCGGACAAGTACGGCTGGAGCCGCGCCGCCATCCAGGTCGCCTTCACGATCTTCGTGCTGACCGAGACCTGGCTGGTGCCCATCGAGGGCTACCTGGTGGACCGCTTCGGCCCGCGTCCGGTGGTGATGGTCGGCGGCATCCTGTGCGGCCTGGGCTGGGTGATGAATTCCTACGCCAGCACGCTGACCATGCTGTACATCTCGGCGGCGGTGGGTGGTGTCGGCGCCGGCGCGGTCTACGGCACTTGCGTGGGCAATGCGCTGAAGTGGTTCCCCGACCGTCGCGGCCTGGCGGCGGGCTTGACGGCCGCTGGCTTCGGCGCCGGTTCGGCGCTGACCATCATCCCGATCTCGGCCTACATCAAGTCCAGCGGCTACGAGGCTGCGTTCTTCTACTTCGGCATCGGCCAGGGCCTGGTGGTCTTCCTGCTGTCGTGGTTTTTGACGCGCGCCCCGGCCGGCAAGAAGCTGACCGGCATCTCCACCATCAAGGTGCAGCAGAGCCAACGCGACTACAGCCCGGGTGAGGTGCTGAAGAAGCCGGTGTTCTGGGTCATGTACCTGATGTTCGTGATGGTCGCCGCTGGCGGCCTGATGGCCACGGCCCAGCTCGGCCCCATCGCCAAGGACTTCAAGATCGGCGACGTGCCGGTGAACATCATGGGCCTGATGCTGCCGGCGCTGACCTTCGCGCTGGCCATCGACCGCGTGCTGAACGGTTTGACGCGGCCCTTCTTCGGCTGGGTGTCGGACCAGATCGGCCGCGAGCCGACGATGTTCATCGCCTTCGCGCTGGAAGCCGTTGGCATCCTGGCGCTCTACACCTACGGCCAGAACCCGGTCGCCTTCGTGATCCTGACCGGCCTGGTGTTCTTCGCCTGGGGCGAGATCTACAGCCTGTTCCCGTCGACCTGCGCCGACACCTTCGGCACCAAGTACGCGGCGGCCAACGCCGGCCTGCTGTACACGGCCAAGGGCACGGCTTCGCTGCTGGTGCCGCTGTCCAGCGTGCTGGCGGCTTCCACCGGCAGCTGGCATGCGGTGTTCATCGTGGCCAGCATCATGAATGCCACGGCGGCGCTGTTGGCTTGGTTCGTCCTGCGCCCGATGCGCAAGAAGCACATGTCGCTGCCGGCCTGACGCTCAGGTCAAATGACCCCGCGCTTGCGCAGGCGGCTGAGTGTCTCGGCTGACAGGTTCAGGTAGGACGCCAGCTGCTTCTGCGGGATGCGGTCCACCAGGTCGGGCCGCTTGCGCAGGAAACGGTGCACGCGGCCCGGTGCGTCCAGCAGGTGCAGCGTGATGGTGTGGCCCATCACCTCGGTCATCAGCCGCATCACCGTGGCCTCGAACAGCTCTTTCGTGGGCTTGTGGCGTTCCAGGAATTCCACCCACTGGGGCAGGGCCAGCCGCGCCACGCGCACCTTGGTCACGCAGACGATGCCGTAGGGCGTGGGCGTGCCCATCTTCCAGGCGGCGTAGCTGGTTTCCATGTCGCCTTCGGCGGCAAAGCGCAAGATCATTTCCTTGCCTTCGGCGTTGGACACCACGCGCTTCAGCACCCCGCTGAGGATGAAATACTGTTCCATCTCGCGCACGCCCTGGTGCAGCAGGAAATCGCCCTTGTTGCCTTCGACGATGACCAGGTGCGACTCCAGTTCGGCACGGTCGTTTTCGGGCATGCCCTTGAGCACCTCGATCTGCTGCAGCTCGACGCGGATGACGTTCTGTTCAGGGTGGCTGGCAAGCGGAATCACAGGGTTTCGGTGGGCAGTATTTACCCCGCATTCTAGTTTTTCGAAAGTTGACCCCGGTCAACGGAGAAAAGCGGGCTGCCGAACCATAGTCTCGCCTCGCCTCAAGCCCGGATTCGGGCCGGTCTTGCACCGCCGCCCACCCACCCTGGGCCCGGTCGCAGCGACAACAAATTCAATCGACGGAGACCCCGCACCATGACGACCGAAACGCAAGCGCCCGAAATGACCGACGGTTTCCACCTGGTCATCGACGCGCTGAAGCTGAACGACATCGACACCATCTTCGGCTTGCCCGGCATTCCGGTCACCGACCTGTGCCGCATGGCGCAGGCCGAGGGCATGCGTGTCATCTCCTTCCGCCACGAGCAGCACGCCGGCAACGCCGCCGCCGCCGCCGGCTTCCTGACGCAGAAACCCGGCATCTGCCTGACCGTGTCGGCCCCGGGTTTCCTGAACGGCCTGACGGCGTTGTCCAACGCCACCGTCAACTGCTTCCCGATGATCCTGATCAGCGGCTCGTCCGAGCGCGAAATCGTCGACCTGCAGCAAGGCGACTACGAAGAGATGGACCAGCTGGCCATCGCCAAGCCGCTGTGCAAGGCCGCCTACCGCGTGCTGCACGCCGAAGACATCGGCATCGCGGTGGCCCGCGCCATCCGCGCCGCCGTGTCGGGCCGCCCGGGTGGCGTCTACCTCGACTTGCCGGCCAAGCTCTTCGGCCAGGTGATGACCGCCGAAGCCGGCCGCAAGTCGCTGGTCAAGGTGGTCGATCCGGCGCCGCGCCAGATCCCCGCGCCCGACGCCGTGCAGCGCGCGCTGAACCTGCTGAAGGGCGCCAAGCGCCCGCTGATCATGCTGGGCAAGGGCGCCGCCTACGCCCAGGCCGACGCCGACATCCGCGCGCTGGTCGAGAAGACCGGCATCCCCTACCTGCCGATGTCCATGGCCAAGGGCCTGCTGCCCGACACGCACATCCAGTCGGCCGCTGCCGCGCGGTCCTACGTGCTGGCCGAGGCCGACGTGGTGGTGCTGATCGGTGCGCGCCTGAACTGGCTGCTGTCGCACGGCAAGGGCAAGACCTGGGGCGCGGACAAGGGCCAGAGCAACAAGAAACAGCAGTTCATCCAGATCGACATCTCGCCGACCGAAATCGACAGCAACGTGGCCATCGCCGCACCGCTCATCGGTGACATCGGGTCCTGCGTGGCGGCCCTGCTGGGCGGCATCGACGCCGGCTGGGCCAAGCCGCCCGCCGAGTGGACAGTCGCCATCGCCGAGCGCAAGGACAAGAACCTGTCGAAGATGGCCGTGACGCTGGCGCAGCGCCCGTCGCCGATGAATTACCACAGCGCGCTCAGCGTGATCCGCGACGCCGTGAAGGCCCGTCCCGACGCCATCGTCGTCAACGAAGGCGCCAACACGCTGGACTTCGCGCGCAGCATCGTGGACATGTACGAGCCGCGCAAGCGCCTCGACGTGGGCACCTGGGGCATCATGGGCATCGGCATGGGTTTCGCGGTGGCCGCAGCCGTCACCACCGGCAAGCCGGTGATCGCGATCGAAGGCGACAGCGCCTTCGGTTTCAGCGGCATGGAAGTCGAAACCATCTGCCGCTACAACCTGCCGATCTGCGTGATCGTGTTCAACAACAACGGTGTTTACCGCGGCACCGACGTGAACCCGACCGGCCACAGCGACGTCGCCCCGACGGTCTTCGTCAAGGGCGCGCGCTACGACATGCTGATGCAGGCCTTCGGCGGCGTGGGCGTCAACGCCACCACCGCCGATGAGCTGGACAAGGCGCTGGCCGAGGCCATTGCCAGCGGCCGGCCGACGCTGATCAACGCCGTCATCGACGAGACCGCCGGCACCGAAAGCGGCCGCATCGCCAGCCTGAACCCGCAAAGCGCGGTCAAGAAGTAAACCCCATCCATCCCGACCCCTCAGGAGCACAACCCATGAGCAACAAACCCCTCGCCGGCATCAAGATCATCGACTTCACGCACGTGCAAGCCGGCCCGGCCTGCACCCAGATGCTGGCCTGGTTCGGCGCTGACGTGATCAAGGTCGAGCGCCCGGGCGCCGGCGACGTCACCCGCAGCCAGCTGCGCGACATCCCCGGCGCCGACGCGCTGTACTTCACCATGCTGAACAGCAACAAGCGCAGCCTGACGCTGGACACCAAGAAGCCCGAAGGCAAGGCGGTGCTGGAGAAGCTGATCAAGGAATGCGATGTGCTGGTCGAGAACTTCGGCCCTGGCGCGCTGGACCGCATGGGCTTCACCTGGGAACACATCCAGAGCCTGAACCCGGCCATGATCCTGGCGTCGGTGAAGGGCTTCAGCGACGGCCACCACTACGAAGACCTGAAGGTCTACGAGAACGTGGCGCAGTGCGCTGGCGGTGCCGCTTCCACCACCGGCTACTGGAAGGGCGAGAACTCGGGCCCGACCATCAGCTCGGCCGCCCTGGGCGACAGCAACACCGGCATGCACCTGGCCATCGGCATCCTGACGGCCTACATCGGCCGCCAGAAAACCGGCAAGGGCCAGAAGGTGTCGGTCTCGATGCAGGACTCGGTGCTGAACCTGTGCCGCGTGAAGATGCGCGACCAGCTGCGCCTGGACAAGATCGGCTACCTGGAAGAGTACCCCCAGTACCCGCACGAGATGGAAGCCTTCGCCGACGGCGTGGTGCCGCGTGGCGCCAACGCCGGTGGTGGCGGCCAGCCGGGCTGGATCCTGAAGTGCAAGGGCTGGCAAACCGACCCCAACGCCTACATCTACTTCACCGTCCAGGGCCATGCCTGGGGCCCCATCTGCGACGCGCTGAGCAAGCCGGAATGGAAGGATGACCCGGCCTACAACACGCCGGCCGGCCGCCAGCCGCACATCATGGACATCTTCGCCACCATCGAAGACTTCATCAAGGACAAGACCAAGTTCGAAGCGGTGGACATCTTCCGCAAGTTCGACATCCCTTGCGCGCCGGTGCTGTCGATGAAGGAACTGCTGCACGACAAGTCGCTGCGCGCCAGCGGCTCCATCGTCGAAGTGCCGCACAAGGTGCGCGGCAGCTACTTCACGGTCGGCAGCCCGATCAAGTTCTCGGACACCAAGCCCGAAGTGACCGCCTCGCCGCTGCTGGGCGAGCACACCGACGAGGTGCTCGCCGAACTGGGCTACAGCGCCGGTCAGATCGCTGAAATGCATACAGCCAAAGCCGTCTGACGGCTGGCGCTGCCCCGGGGAAGCGGCGCCAACGGGCGCCGTTTCTCTTGATACGCTGTCACTTTTGAAGAGGCCGTCCTGGACGCGAAGTCACCATGAATTCAGCCGTTGACTGCCAGCAACTGGTTGCCGCCATCGGCGACGCCGTCATCGCGTCCGACGCCAGCGGCGCCATCACGCTGTGGAACCCGGGCGCCGTGCGCATGTTCGGCTACAGCGAAGCTGAAGCGCTGGGCCGCAACCTCGACATCATCACGCCCGACCGGCTGCGCAAGCGGCACTGGGATGGTTATCACAAGTCGATGGAAACCGGCACCACCAAGTACGGCAACGACCTGCTGCGCGTGCCGGCCCTGCACAAGGACGGCAGCGCGATGAGCATTGCGTTCACCGTGGCCATGCTCTACGACGACGCGCACAAGGTGACAGCCTGCGTGGCCGTGATCCGCGATGAGACCGCGCGCTTCAACGACGACCGCGCCTTGCGCAAACGGCTGGCCGAACTGGAAGCCCGCGTGGCAACGCTGCCCGCCGCACCGCAATAAGCTGGTCGCACGCGCGCTCGCCCAAACAGCCTGCCGGCACCCGAACCGAGACCCCGATGAACCACCCCATCATTCCGATCGCCGTGCTCGACGAGCCCCGCCAGCGCAAGCGCCAGGCGCCCAAAGGCCGCCGTGTGGATCCGCAGGCGCTGCAACAGGTGCAGGCTTTGCTGGGCACCGAATCGCGCCAGCCCGACCTGCTGATCGAACACCTGCACAAGGTTCAGGACGCCTACGGCCATTTGTCCGCCGCGCACCTGGCGGCGCTGGCGCAGGAGATGAAGCTGGCGCAGACCGAGGTCTACGAGGTCGCGACTTTCTATCACCACTTTGATGTGGTGAAGGAAGGCGAAGCCGCACCCGCGCCGCTGACCGTGCGCGTCTGCGACGGCCTGTCTTGCGAGATGGCCGGTGCGAAGGAACTGCTGGCGAAATTGCCCGCGCTGCTGGGCCGTGACGTGCGCGTGATCGCCGCGCCGTGCATCGGTCGCTGCGAGCAGGCGCCTGCGGTTTCGGTCGGTCAGAACCCCGTGGCGCCCGCCAACGTTGAAGCGGTGGTTGACGCTGTCGCCCAAGGTGTGACGAAACACGAAGCCAGCAACGGCCCGGCCGTCATCGACTACGCCGCCTACCGCGCAGCCGGCGGTTACGCCACCGCGCAGGCCTGTGTCGACGGCACGCGCGATGTCGAATCGGTCATCAAGACCCTGGAGTCTTCCGGCCTGCGCGGCCTGGGTGGCGCCGGTTTCCCGGCTGGCCGCAAGTGGCGCATCGTGCGGGCTGAAAAGGGCCCGCGCCTGATGGCCGTCAACATCGACGAAGGCGAACCCGGCACCTTCAAGGACCGCGTGCTGCTGGAACGCGACCCGCACCGTTTCCTGGAAGGCATGTTGATCGCCGCCTGGGCCGTGGGCATCGCCGATGTCTACATCTACTTGCGCGACGAATACCACGGCTGCCGCGCCATCCTGGCCGGGGCAATAGCCGACCTGCAGCGCGAAATGCCCACGGGTGAATTGCCCACGCTGCATCTGCGCCGCGGCGCGGGCGCCTACATCTGCGGCGAAGAGTCCGCGATGATCGAATCCATCGAGGGCAAGCGCGGCATGCCGCGTCTGCGCCCGCCCTACGTCGCGCAGGTCGGCCTGTTCGGCCGGCCGACGCTGGAACACAACTTCGAGACCCTGTACTGGGTGCGCGAGTTGCTGGAAAAGGGCGGCGAGTGGTTCGCCTCGCACGGCGCCAACGGCCGCAAGGGCTTGCGTTCGTTCTCGGTGTCGGGCCGCGTGGCCAACCCGGGCGTGAAGCTGGCACCGGCCGGCATCACCATCCAGGCTTTGATCGACGAACACTGCGGCGGCATGCTGCCGGGCCACAGCTTCTACGGCTACCTGCCGGGCGGTGCCTCGGGCGGCATCTTGCCGGCTGCCATGAACGACATCCCGCTGGACTTCGACACCCTGCAACCCTATGGCTGCTTCATCGGTTCGGCGGCGGTTGTGGTGCTGTCCGACCACGACACGGCTGTCGGCGCGGCGCGCAACACCATGCGCTTCTTCGAGCACGAATCCTGCGGCCAGTGCACGCCTTGCCGCAACGGCACGGCCAAGGCGGCTGCGCTGATCGAGCAGCCCAAGTGGGACGTGGACCTGCTGGCCGATCTGTCGGCCGTGATGCGCGACGCGTCCATCTGCGGCCTGGGCCAGGCGGCGCCGAACCCCATCGACTGCGTCGTGAAGTACTTCCCGCACGAGCTGGGTTGATCACAGTACCTAACGTCTGAACTGAAGGCCCCAACACCATGAACGCAGTCAGCCGCAGCGAAGCCGCGCAACTCACATCGCCCACCGTCAGCTTCGAGCTGAACGGCCGGGCCGTGACGGGCCGCGCCGACCGCACCATCATCGAGATCGCCAAAGACGTCGGCATAGCCATCCCGCACCTTTGCTACAAGGAAGGTCTGGACACCGTCGGCAACTGCCGCGCCTGCGTGGTCGAGATCGCCGGTGAACGCG
Organism: Betaproteobacteria bacterium; assembly: GCA_031424355.1. GTDB lineage: Bacteria > Pseudomonadota > Gammaproteobacteria > Burkholderiales > Burkholderiaceae_C > Rubrivivax. The sequence goes on along the minus strand of JANPHI010000151.1, from coordinate 22,381 downwards.
TGTTGGCGCCTTCCTGCTGCCGCACGCCCACCGCCGGCATGAAGGTGACCACCGACAGCGAACGCGCCGTGAAGTCGCAGAAGCTGGTGCTGGAACTGCTGCTGTCCGACATGCCGGAAGCCAGCCACACGCGCCACAACGAGGTCGATCAGTGGGCCGCCAAGCTGGGCGTCGGCAAGCCGCGTTTCGCCCCGCGCGAGGCGGTGGCCGCCGACCTGTCGCACCCGGCCATCGCGGTGAACCTGGACGCCTGCATCCAGTGCACGCGCTGCCTGCGCGCCTGCCGCGACGAACAGGTCAACGATGTCATCGGCCTGGCCTTTCGCGGCAACCACGCCAAGATCGTCTTCGACATGGACGACGCGATGGGCGCGTCCACCTGCGTGGCCTGCGGCGAATGTGTGCAAGCCTGCCCGACCGGCGCGCTGATGCCGGCGCGCGACGTGGCGCTGGCCGTGCCGGACAAGCAGGTGGACTCGGTCTGCCCGTATTGCGGCGTCGGCTGCCAGCTGACCTACAACGTCAAGGACGACAAGATCCTCTTCGTCAACGGCCGCGACGGCCCGGCCAACCACGAACGCCTGTGCGTGAAGGGTCGTTACGGCTTCGACTATGCGCACCACCCGCACCGCCTGACGAAGCCGCTGATCCGCCGTGCGGACGCGCCCAAGCGCGGCGACGCGGTGATGGACCCGGACCGCGTGATGGACGTGTTCCGTGAAGCCACCTGGGAAGAAGCGCTGGAAGTGGCCGGCGGCGGTCTGGCCCGCATCCGCGACACGCACGGCAAGAAATCACTGGCCGGTTTCGGTTCGGCCAAGGGCAGCAACGAAGAGGCCTACCTCTTCCAGAAGCTGGTGCGCACCGGCTTCGGCAGCAACAACGTCGACCACTGCACGCGGCTGTGCCACGCGTCCAGCGTGGTGGCGCTGCTGGAAGGCATAGGCTCCGGCGCCGTGTCCAACCCGGTGATGGACGTCACCAAGGCCGAGGTCATCGTCATCATCGGCGCCAACCCCAGCGTCAACCACCCGGTGGCCGCCAGCTGGATCAAAAACGCCGTCGAGAACGGCAGCAAGCTGATCGTGATGGACCCGCGCCGGTCGGACCTTGTGCGCATCGCCCACCGCCACCTGCAGTTCAAGCCCGACACCGACGTGGCGATGTTGAACGCGCTGATGCACGTCATCGTCACGGAAAACCTCGTCGATGCCGACTTCATCGCCAGCCGTACCGTGGGCTATGACGACCTGCGCAAGAACGTCGAGGGCTACAGCCCCGAATTGATGGCGCCGATCTGCGGCGTCGATGCCGACACGCTGCGCTACACGGCGCGGCTGTACGCGAAAAGCAAGGCCTCGATCATCCTGTGGGGCATGGGCGTTTCGCAGCACGTGCACGGCACCGACAACGCGCGCTGCCTGATCGCGCTGGCGCTGATGACGGGTCAGATCGGTCGCCCTGGCACCGGCCTGCACCCGCTGCGCGGCCAGAACAATGTGCAAGGCGCGTCGGACGCGGGCCTGATCCCGATGATGTTCCCCGACTACCAGCACGTGTCCAACGCCGAGACCCGCGCGCGCTTCGAAGCGGCCTGGAGCGTTGCGCCCGGCTCGCTGGACGAGCAGCCCGGCCTGACGGTGGTGGAAGTGATGCACGCCATCCTGCACGGCGACGTGCGCGGCCTGTACGTGATGGGCGAGAACCCGGCCATGTCCGACCCCGACGCCAACCACGCGCGCAACGCGCTGGCGGCGCTGGACCTGCTGGTGGTGCAGGACATCTTCCTGACCGAAACGGCTTATTTGGCCGACGTGATCCTGCCGGCCAGCGCCTTCCCCGAGAAGACCGGCAGCTTCACCAACACCGACCGCCTGGTGCAGATGGGCCGCCAGGCCATCAACCCACCGGGTGACGCGCGGCAAGACCTGTGGATCATCCAGCAGATCGCGAAAAAGCTGGGCCTGGACTGGCCGCGCAGCCACGTGTCGGAAGTCTTCGACGAGATGCGCCTGACCATGCCCAGCATCGGCGGCATCACCTGGGACAGACTGGACCGCGAACACGCCGTCACCTACCCTTGCCTGCAGGAAGGCGACCCGGGCACCTCGGTGGTCTTCACCGACACCTTCCCGCGTGAAGGCGGCCGCGCGCGCTTTGTGCCGGCCGACATCATCCCGGCCAACGAGCGGCCCGACACCGACTACCCGATGGTGCTGATCACCGGCCGCCAGCTGGAACATTGGCACACCGGCAGCATGACGCGGCGCGCCACGATGCTGGATGCCATCGAGCCCGACCCGGTGGCGCTGATCCACCCGCTGGATCTGGCCGACATGGGTGCGCAGCCGGGCGATGTGGTCACGCTGCAATCGCGGCGCGGCGAAGTGGTGCTGTACGCGCGGGCCGACGACAGCTCGCCGCGCGGCGCGGTCTTCGTGCCCTTCTGCTACTACGAAGCGGCGATCAACCGGCTGACCAACGCGGCGCTGGACCCGTTTGCCAAGATCCCCGAGTTCAAGTACTGCGCGGTGCGCATGACGCTGGGCGGCACGCTGGGCGTGCAGTCCAGCTACGGTGGCGGGCAGGCGCTGCGGCGGCTGGAAGCGCAGACGAACTGAGCGTTCAGGCGTCGAAGACCACGCCGTCGCGCTGGGCCAGCACGCCCTGCGCGACGAGTTCGCCGACCACGCGTTCGGCGTAGGCGGCCAGCGTGCCGTTCGGGCAACCCAGTCGGCGCCACACCGATTCGTAGAGCGTCACACCGCTGAACCAGGCCAGCAGCGCGGGCCAGGCCTGTTGCTGCACGTCGAGCAGGTGGAACTTCACCAGCGCCTTCACCGCGTGGTGGGCGTGGCGCTGCGGGTCGGCGCGGAAGCCGGCCAGCCGTTGCCGGGCGCGCTGCAGCGCGGCGGGTACGTCGCCGAAAGGCGCGCCGTGGCCGGGGATGGCCAGGCGTGCGTCCAGGGACGCGATCAGGTCCAGCGTGGCTTCCACTTCGTCGAAGGCGTTGACGCCGTCCAGCTCGGGAAACACCACGCCGAAGCCGCGTTCCCACAGCGCATCGGCGGTGATCACCACGCCGCGCTCGGCGCAGTGCAGGATCAGCGAATGCGGGTCGTGGCCCGGTGCCGCGTGGGCCTGCCAGCTCAGGCCGCCGACGGTGAAAACATCACCCGGCCGCAGCGCGTCGTCGGCCGTGTAGCGCTCGCACCGCTGGCCGGTGGGGGCGTAGCTCAGGGCCACCTCGTCCCAGATCTGCACCGCCGCGAACTGGCCCGGCGGGATGCTGATGCGGCAGCTGAAGGCGCGCTGCAGCGTGGCATTGCCGCCGCAGTGGTCGGCATGCAGATGCGTGTTGACGATGCGGCCCAGGCGCTCGCCACGCAGCGCGTGGCGCACCAGGGCCACGGTCTGTTCGGCGTGCGCCACATACCCCGCATCCACCAGCACCGCACCCGCGCCCTGCGGGTCGCCGTCACCGTGCAGCAGCACGTTGTTCGACGACAGCCAGCCGCGCTCGAAGACGGTCAGGCCCTGCAGGGCTTGCAGCGTTGAAGGGGCTTGCTTCATCGGGTGGAGGGCAGGGCGGGCATGGGCGTTGATTCTGTCCGAGCGCTGCCCGCCGAGCGCTACCATCCACCCACCAGAAGTACGGGGCTGTGGCGGCGTACCGAACGCGGCTGGCGGCCACCACCCACCGCGCACCCACCGCGCTGACGAGGAGCCCGCCGCATGAAGCTGCTGTTCAAGTTCAACCTGATCTTCATCCTGGTCATGGCGCTGGGCGTGGCCGTCAGCGGCACCATCAGCCGCAGCCTGCTGCAACAGCAAGCCAAGGAAGAGGTGCTGGGCGGCGCACGGCTGTTGATGGAGCAGGCCAGTGCGGTGCGGGCCTACACCTCGGGGCAGATCACCAAGCTGCTGGCCGAGCAGATGAAGACCGAATTCCTGCCGCAGTCGGTGCCCAGTTATTCGGCCACCGAGGTGCTGGCCGCCATCCAGGCCAAGCACCCCGAGTACGGCTACAAGGAAGCCACGCTGAACCCGACCAACCCGCGTGACCGCGCGGCGGGCTGGGAAGTGGACATCGTCGGCGCCTTCCGCAACGACGCCAACCTGAAGGAATTCGTCGGCCAGCGCGACACGCCCACCGGGCCTTCGCTCTACGTGTCGCGGCCGCTGCGCATCACCGACGGCGCCTGCCTGCGCTGCCACAGCAGCGTCGAAGCCGCACCGCAAACCATGTTCGCCAAATACGGCCCGGCCAACGGCTTCGGCTGGCAGCTGGGCGAGGTCATCGGCGCGCAGGTGGTGTCGGTGCCGATGGCGCTGCCGCTGCAGCGTGCCGACCAGGCCTTCAAGCTTTTCATCGGGTCGCTGGTTGGCGTGTTTGTCGTCGTCGGTCTGGTTCTGAACGTGATGATCTGGTTCGTGGTCGTGCGGCCCGTCACGCAGCTGTCGGCGCTGGCCGACCGGGTCAGCCAGGGCGACCTGGCGGCGGCCGACTTCAACACCAGCAGCCGCGACGAGATCGGCACGCTGGCGGCTTCCTTCGCCCGCATGCGAACCAGCGTCGTGCAGGCCATGAAGATGCTGGAAAACTGAAGCGGCCGAGGGCGTGATGGCGCACCTGGAACAACTCGGCAAATACCGCATCCTGGGCGTGCTGGGCGAGGGCGCGATGGGCGTCGTCTACCGCGGCTTCGACCCCGACATCCGCCGCGTGGTGGCGCTGAAGACCATACGCCGCATGGCCGGCGAAGGCATGGAATCGGCGGCGCAGAGCGCGGCCCGTTTCCGCAATGAGGCCCAGGCGGCCGGGCGGCTGATGCACCCCGGCATCGTCGGCGTCTACGACTTTGGCGACGATGGTCACATCGCCTACATCGCGATGGAATACGTCGAAGGCCACACGCTGTCGGCCTACCTGGGGCAGAAGCTGCGCTTCGACGTGCTGGACACCGCCAGCATCGTCACGCAGCTGCTCGACGGCCTGGGCCATGCGCACGACAACAAGGTCTGGCACCGCGACATCAAGCCGTCCAACGTGATCATGACGCGCACCGGCCGCGTGAAGATCGCCGACTTCGGCATTGCTCGCACCGACGACACCGGCATGACGCTGGCCGGCGGCGTTCTGGGCACGCCGATGTACATGGCGCCCGAGCAGTTCCAGGGCCTGGCCATCGACCACCGCGCCGACCTCTACGGCGCGGGTGTGGTGCTGTACCAGCTGATCGCCGGCCGGCCGCCTTTCGTGGGCACGGCCGAATCGCTGACCTACCGCGTGGTGCACGAAGCCCCGCAGGCGCCGTCCACCGTGGAAGGCGCCCAGCACGACAGCCGTTTTGACGCCGCCGTGCTGAAGGCGCTGGCCAAGGACCCGACGCAGCGCCACGCCCACGCGGCGGCCTTCCGCGATGCGCTGGTGGCGGCATTGGGGCAGGGCGCGCCCAGCACGGTGTCGGCCGCCGCTGTGGCCGTGCTGCCGCCGCAGGACGGCTTCGAGATCACGCAGCGCATCCCGCCGCCGCCGTCGTCGCTGCCGCAGACCAGCGGCTCCATCGCGCACTTCGAACCCGCCGTGCTGGCGCAGTTGGAAGCCAGCCTGGCCAAGCACGTGGGCCCGCTGGCCGGCACCATGGTGCGGCGCGCGGCGCGCGACTGTGCCGACCTGCCGGCGTTGCAGGCGCGGCTGGCCGAGCAGATCACGCAGGCTTCGGTGCGCGAGGCTTTCCTGGGGCAACTGCGGCGCACGGGCACCGGCACCCACGCACCGGCCACCGGCGCCGCAGCGGGGGCTGCAGCCGGGTCGGCAGCGGGCTCGACGGCGGGCTCGGCGGGCAGCCACCGCCTGCCCACGGCAGCGCCGCCGGCCACCAGCGGCACGCGTTCCGGCCCGCCGGTGTCGGACGCCTGGCTGGAACAGGCCCAGCGCGTGCTGGCCAGTCAGCTGGGGCCCATCGCGCGGGTGGTGCTCAAGCGCGCGGCGGAACGCACGCGGCAGCGCGCCGCGTTGTGCGCGCTGCTGCTGGAAGCGGCCCCCGAGGTCGCGCGGGCGCAGTTGCAGGCGGACCTGAACAAGCTGGGCTGAGGCGGGCGGACTGCGCGGATATGCCGCGTGCATTGGCCCGGCGCGGATGTGCCGCGTGCACCTGCCCAGCGCGGATTTGCCGCGTGCACCTATCCAGCGCGGATTTGCCGCGCAAAGCCCCCTGATTTCCGCCGGCCGGTCCGGCCGCACCGGCCTAAGCTGGGGCCAGCCGTCGCACCACCGGAGAGCCCCATGTCCGCGCCCCTGCCCCCTTACGAACCGCCTGCCGGCAAACGCGCCGCCGTGGCGGCCGGTGCGGCGCCGGTGCTGGTGCTGCTGACCTTTGTGCTCATCGTCACCGGCCTCATCCAGGTCGATACCGGCTTCGCCGCTTTTGCGGCCTGCACGGTGTGGGTGGTCTACGAGATGCACGACTTCCAGAAGCACATCGACGGCTACAACCAGGGCTATGTCGATGCCCACCTGGCCTGGCGTTCGGCGGCCACGTTGCAGGCGTCCATCGCCCACCCGGCCGCGCTGCCGGCCACGCGCGAATTCGTCGGCCGTTATCTGGCCGCCGAGCGCGTGCTGCTGCGCGACGGCCAGCTTCCCTGATTCCAGCCCGAGCCTGGGCTGCGTCGGGACCACAATCCCGGCATGAACAAGGCTTTCGTCAAGGAAACCGAAGACGGCGACGAGGACGAAGACGGCGTACCCGGCCTGCCGCCGCTGCCGGCCGGCACGCGCAACTACATCACGCCGGCCGGCTACTGGCGTTTGCGCGCCGAGCTGATGAGCCTGCTGGACAGCGAACGCCCGAAGATCGTCGAGATCGTGTCCTGGGCCGCGAAGAACGGCGACCGCTCCGAGAACGGCGACTACCTCTACGGCAAGAAACGCCTGCGCGAGATCGACCGCCGCATCCGCTTCCTGACCAAGCGGCTGGACATCGCCGAAGTGGCCGACCCGGCCGTGCACCACGGCGAAACGCAGGTCTTCTTCGGCGCCACCGTGACCTATGCCAACGCGGCCGGCGACGAGCGCACCATCACCATCAAGGGCATCGACGAGGCCGACAGCCTGGCCGGTGAAGTCAGCTGGATCGCCCCCATCGCCCGCGCGCTGCTCAAGGCCCACGAAGGCGATGAAGTGGCGCTGGTCACGCCCGGCGGCGTCGAGCGCATCGAGGTCATCGGCGTGCGCTACCCGGCGCCCGATGGCTCGCCGGACAGCCGGCCGGACAGCTGTCCCGAGAACCCACCCCGCTGAGCGCCCGACCGCGCGGCGCCGTCACCGGCCCGCAGCGGGGGCTGCTCAACCCTCGATCTGCAGGCGCGTCACTTCCAGCTGGGTCAGACCAGGGCCCCAGACGCCGACACCCGCCACCTTGCGGCCGGCGCGCAGGTCGCGGGCGGTGCCCCGCGCGAACACGGTGCTGGCCGACCAATGCAGGGCCAGGCCGCCCAGGGTCATCAGCTGCAGCGCGGGGTCGTAGGCATCGAGCCGGCCTTCGAATTCCACAGGCTCAGGCGCTTCGGCGTGCACCTCGCGGGCGACGAGCACCCCGCGCCGCATCGTGCCCGCGACCTCGACGGCGGCACCCAGCGCCAGGTAGGCGGCGCCTTCCACGGTGGCCAGCGTGGCGTCCACCGCCACGCCGTCCAGCGCGAAACTGCGGGCGCTGTCGAACTGGGTCACCCGGCCTGACAGTTGCACCGCCACGTTGTCGGGCGGGCGCAGCGCGTCGTCGCGCACGCTCTGCAAGGCCCACACGCCGTCGCTGCCGCGCGCGCCCAGCACGGCGCGCACGACGGCGCCGGGCCGCAAGCCGTCGGGCACGGTGCCGGGGCTGGCGGGGCGGGCCACCAGTGTGCCGATCTGCAACTGCCCCGTGCTCGGGTCCAGCGCCCCCAGCAGGCCGCGCAGCATCGGGCTGTCGCCCGGCGTGCCCAGCGCGATGCGGCTGGCCGCGATGCGCCCGCCCGCCAGGTCCAGCTGACCCCACACGCGCAGTTGCAGCGCAGGCGCCAGCAGGTCCACACCCGGGCCCAGCACCGTGCCGGCGCCCAGCGTCACACGTTGGTCCAGCACGCGCAGGGTGCGGGCATCCAGCCGCTGTGCCGGACCGCGCAGCTGGGTGTCCACCACCAGGCTCTGCGCCTGCGCCAGGCTGACGCCGTTGGTCGCGCGTATCGGGCCGGCCAGCACGCGCGCGGTCATGCCCAGTTCCAGGTCGCTTTCACCCAGCCGCAGGCCGTCGCCGTCGCTCAGCTGGGCTTTGGCGGTGATCAAGGACACGCCGCCCACATCCAGCGGTCGCACCCGGGCCACCGGGCCGGTGATCAGGCTGTCCCAGCGCAGACCCGTGCCGCCCGCACCGACGCCCAGGGGCTGGTTCAGGGGCTCGGTGGACTGCACGTCGGGCTCCTCGGGGCTGCTGCCGCCACCGCAGGCGGCCAGGGCGCCGCTGCCGGCCAGCGCCAGGATCAGGCGACGGCGTTCGCGCCCTTGCTCAAGGCTTGCTGGTGGCTGGGTCTTCATCGGGGGTCTCCGGTTCGTGGAAAGTGAACAGGCCGATGCGGGCGCGGTGGTTCGCGGCGCGCCCGGCGGCCTGGTCGTCGGCTATCAGTTTTTCGATCTGCGGCACCAGTTCGGCCAGCAGGCGTTGCCATTGGGCGCCCACCAGCTTGTGCACGGCTTGCGCCGAATCAAGGCTCAGTTCGTCGGCGAAGATGGCCTGCTCGAAGTGGCTGTTGTCGCGGCGGATGACGTTGGCTGCGGCGGCCGCCAGGTGGTCACCCACGTTGGCGCCCAGGTAGCCGTAAAGCTGCGCGTCGTCGCGGTCGGGCACGTAGCGCTGGGTTTGCAGGGTGACGGTCAGCCCGTCGTCGCTCAGGGTGACCAGGTCTTGACGAAGCATCTCGTCGAGCAGGCTGCGCGGGTGCACATGCCGCGTCACCGACTGCGCCAGGCTTTCGAAGCTGGGGGCCTTGCCGGTGCGCGGCAGCGCGCGGGGCTGGCCCTGGCGGTCCTGCAGGCGCCTGGACGTGCTCCAGCGCAGGTAGATCTGGTTCACCGGTGACGGCTTCTGCACGCTGCGCGGCAGCATCACCGCATCCAGCCGCGCCACTTCGCGCCGGCTCAGGCCGGTGGCCGTGGCGACCTGGCTCACGTCGCGGGTACCCGCAGCCGGCACCGCACCGGACGCCGCGCCAGCGCCGCGCTGGCGTTCGCGGGCCGCACGCACGTAGGCCCGCTTGAGCAGCTCTTCCACGTGATCAGCGGGCAGGCCGCGGGCCACGCACAGGCGCGCCAGCGGCAGCAGGACGGCTTCGACCGCCCCCAGTAACAACTCATGACGCTCTTCCATTTGACAGATCGATTCTGACGCAGCACATTCAAATGCGCAATTTGTGCATTTATTGGCCTTGCCCGCCAGTTTCGACTTTTCAGCTTCATCACCCGCAGGAGGAACCCATGCCCCAACTCACCCTCAACGTCAACGGCGGCAGCCAGACCATCACGGTCAGCGACACCGGCATGCCGCTGCTCTGGGCCCTGCGCGACCACCTCGGCCTGACCGGCACCAAGTACGGCTGCGGCATCGAGATCTGCGGCGCCTGCACGGTGCTGGTCAACGGCCAGCCCGAGAAGTCCTGCGACATGGACGTCGGCTCGGCCGTCGGCAAGGCCATCACCACCATCGAAGGCCTGTCGGCCAACCGCAGCCACCCGGCGCAGGTGGCCTGGATCGCCAACCAGGTCCCGCAGTGCGGCTGGTGCCAGTCGGGCATGTTGATGTCGGTGGCGGGCGCGATGAATGCCGGCCACCACGGCAGCAGCATCGTCAACGAGATCCAGAACGTGTGTGTGTGCGGCACCTACCAGCGCATCAAGCAGGCCGTGGTCGGCTTGTGAACCGGGGCCGTCACATGAACACCACCGTGAACCTTCCGCGCCGTCAATTCCTGGGCACCGTCGGGGCTGCCGGCACGCTCGCCAGCGGCCTGACCCTGGGGCTGGTGCTGCCGCAACGCGGCGAAGCCGCCCGTGCCACCACCACGGCCGCTGCCGTCAATTCCTGGCTGACCGTCGGCAGCGACGACAGCATCATGCTGACCATCGGGTCGTCCGACATGGGGCAGGGCTCCTTCCAGGTGCTGGCGCAGATCCTCTGCGAAGACCTGATGGTGCTGCCCACCCGCGTGGTGCTGAAGCAGGGCCAGCCGACGATGGCCACGCCCGCGCCCATCGGCACGGCCATCAACACCGTGGGCAGCGGCGTCACGCGCAACAACTTCTGGAAGCTGCGCGACGCCGGCGCCATCGCCCGCGAGATGCTGGTCAGCGCGGCCATGGCCGCGCAAGGCGACGCGGCACGCAGCAACTACACGGTCAGCAACGGCGTCATCACGCACACGCCCAGCGGCACCGCTTACTCCTACGGCCAGGTGGCCGCTGCGGCCGCGCTGCTGCCGGTGCCGGCCAGCGCCACGCTGGTGCCCGACAGCCAGTTCACCTGCATCGGCAAGAACTTCCCGCGTGCCGACATCCCGTTCAAGGTGGACGGCAGCGCCATCTACGGCCTGGACATCCGGCTGCCGAACATGGTCTACGCCATCATCAAGCACGCGCCCACGGTGGGCAGCACGCTGGCCAGCACGCCGGCCGTGCCCAGCGGCATGCTCGCCGTGGTGCCCACCAAGGTCTGGGCCGGCACCAACCGGGGCGGTGAACTGACCGGCAACACCAATGCGGTGGCCGTCGTGGGCACCACCACCTGGGATGCCTGGCAGGGCGCCAAGCGCCTGACACCGGCGTGGACGCTGCCAGCCAACGCGGCTGCCATGAACAGCACGCAGTTCGCTGCCGACGCGGCCAAGCTGATGACCCAGGCGCGGGCCTACAACCTGCCCGACCAGAACCCGCTGGGCGCGCTGTACCAGGTGGAACGTTCCACGGGCGATGCCACGGACTTGTTGGCCCGCTCCGCCAAGGTTGTCGATGCCACCTACTCGCTGCCCTATGTGGCCCACGCCACGCTGGAGGTGCTGAACTGCACGGTGGACTACGTGGCCGGTGTGCGCTGTGACGTTTATGCGCCCACCCAATCGGCAAAAGGCGCGCTGACCCTGGTGATGGCCATCACCGGCATGACAGCCGCGCAAGTCACCATCCACACCACCTTCCTCGGTGGCGGCCTGGGCCGCAAGGCCGAGCAGGACTTCATCAGCCAGGCCGTGCAGGTGGGCATGGCGCTGGGCCGCCCGGTGAAGCTGATGTGGCCGCGCGAAGAAGACTTCGCCCACGACCAGTACCGCCCGATGGCGCTGGTGCGCGTGCGCGCCGGCATGCTGGCCAACGGCAGCATCAACGCCTGGGTCTACCGCAACGTGTCGCCGTCCATCCTGGGCCAGCGCGGTGCCACGCTGCCGGCCACCGGCGACAGCCAGGGCTATGAAGCGTCACAGGCGCTGCCCTACAACTTCGGCAGCCGGCTGGTGGAATGGGTCAAGTTCAACGCCCCGATACCGGTGGGCTTCTGGCGTTCGGTGGGTGCGTCGATCAACACCTTCGCGGTGGAATCGATGATCGACGAGCTGGCCACCGCCGCCGGGCAGGACCCCTACCAATTCCGCCGCACGCGCCTGACCGACCCGCGCTGGCTGGCCGTGCTGGACGCTGCCGCCAGCGCCGCCGGCTGGAACACCGCCGTGCCGGCCGGTTCGGCACGCGGCATCGCCATCGGTATGGCCTTCAACACCATCGTGGCCCAGGTGGTGGAAATCTCGGGCGTCACCACCAGCAGCATCCGGGTCAGCAAGGTCACGGTGGCGGTGGACTGCTACCTGCCGGTCAACCCGGTGGCCATCGAGAACCAGATCGTCGGTGGCGTGGTGCACGGCATGAACGCGGCGCTGTGGGGGCGCCAGACCTTTGTCAACGGCGCCGCGCAGGTCAAGAACTTCAACAACAGCCGCATGATGCGCATCAGCGAGATGCCTGCCGTGAAGGTGGTGGTGATGCCGGCGCCGGCCACCGCCAGCCGCACAACGGCCATCGGTGGCGTGGGCGAACTGGGTGTGCCGACCTTCGCGCCGGCACTGGCGGCGGCCTACTTCAAGCTGAAAGGCGTGCGGCAGCGCAGCCTGCCGTTCTTCCCGAACGCCACCATGTCGGACTGAAGTCTCAGCTGTTCCGGTAGCGCGACACGCGCAGCACCACCGGTGAGCGGCGCATCGCGCGCAGCACATCGGCCAGGTGCACGCGGTCGCGCACGCTGACGATCAGGCGCAGTTCGATCGACTCTTCAGCCGGTTCGGGGTCCATGCCCAGGTGGGTGATGTCGGCCTCGGCCGCGCTGATGGCCGAGGCCACCTGGGCCAGCACGCCCTTGCCGTTCTTCACCAGCACCCACAGGTGGGTTTCGAAGCTGCGCGTCAGGTCGTCGGCCCACTCGACCTGCATCCAGCGCTCGCTGTCGCGTTCGAACAGGCGCTTGCCGGTGGGGCAGTCGTGGGTGTGCACCAGCAGGCCTTCGCCGCGGCCCAGGTAGCCGACGATCTCGTCGCCGGGTATCGGCCGGCAACAGGGTGCCAGCTGGATGGACGCGCCGGCGCTGCCATCGACGAAAACCACGCCCTGCGTCGGCGTGCTGTCGTCGTGGCCGTAGCGGCCCATGGTCAGCATCACGGCGTCGGGCTTGATGCCGCGTTCGCCCATCAGCTGCGCCAGGCGCTTGGCCACGATGGTGGCGATCTTCTTGCCCAGGCCGATGTCCACCAGCAGGTCGCCCCGGTTGCGGTTGCCGCTCCAGCGCGTCAGCTGCTGCCACAGCGCTGGGCCCAGCGGGTCGGCCGGCTCGGTGGACGGTGGCTGCAGGCCTTCGGCGCGCAGGGCCTGCGCCAGCAGCTTTTCGCCGAGCGAGCGCGACTCGTCGGTCTCCATGTTCTTCAGGTGGTGGCGGATCTTGCTGCGCGCCCGGCCGGTGCGCACCATGCTCAGCCAGGCCGGGTTGGGCTTGGCGCCGGGCGCGGTGATGATCTCGACCACGTCGCCGCTCTTCAGTTCCGTGCGCAGCGCCACCGCTTCGCCATTCACCTTGGCGGCCACCGTGTGCTGGCCGACATCCGAGTGAATCGCATAAGCAAAGTCCAGCGGCGTGGCGCCACGCGGCAGCGCCAAAATCTTGCTGCGCGGCGTGAAGACGTAAACCGCGTCGGGGTGCAGGTCGATCTTCACGTGCTCCAGGAATTCGGCCGCGTCGCGCGTCTCGTCCTGGATGTCGAGCAGGCTCTGCAGCCAGATGGTGGACAGGCGCTGCGCGTCGGCCGCCGCATTGCCTTTGTCGCCGACCTTGTAGATCCAGTGCGCGGCGATGCCTTTCTCGGCCACCGCGTGCATGGCTTCGGTGCGCATCTGGAATTCCACCGCCGTGCCCAGCGGGCTGACCAGCGTGGTGTGCAGGCTCTGGTAGCCGTTGGCCTTGGGGATGGCGATGTAGTCCTTGAAGCGCCCCGGCACCGGCTTGTACAGCTGGTGCAAAACGCCGAGCGCGACATAGCAATCGGTCAGCGTGGGCACCACCACGCGAAAGCCGAAGATGTCGCTGACCTGCGCGAAGCCGGCGTGCTTCTCGCGCATCTTGTGATAGATCGAGTAGATCGTCTTCTCGCGCCCGCTGACCTGCACCTTGATCTTGTGTTCGCCGAAAGCACGTTCAACGTCTTTCTGCACCCGGTCGACGATGTCGCGGCGGTGGCCGCGTGCCCGCTTCACGGCCTTGGCCAGCGCCGCGTGGCGCCAGGGGTGCAGGCTTTCGAAGCACAGTTCCTGCAACTCGCGGTAGGTCTGGTTCAGGCCCAGGCGGTGGGCGATGGGCGCGTAGATCTCCAGCGTCTCGCGGGCGATGCGCTGGCGCTTGTCCAGCGCCATCGCACCCAGCGTGCGCATGTTGTGCAGGCGGTCGGCCAGCTTGATCAGGATGACGCGCACGTCGCGCGCCATCGCCAGCAGCATCTTGCGGAAGCTCTCGGCCTGGCTTTCCTCGCGGGTGCTGAAGTGCAGCTTGTCCAGCTTGGTCAGGCCGTCGACCAGGTCGGCGGTCGGCGCACCGAATTTCTCGATCAACTCGACCTTGGTGACGCCGCAGTCCTCGATGGTGTCGTGGGTCAGCGCGGCGATGATGGCCTGCGCGTCCAGCTTCCAGTCGGCACACAGGCCGGCCACCGCGATGGGGTGGGTGATGTAGGGCTGGCCGCTGGCGCGGTACTGGCCCAGGTGGGCTGCATCGCTGAACTTGTAGGCTTCGCGAACCAGCTTGAAATCGGCCTTGGACAGGTAGGCCAGCTTCTCGGACAACTCGGCAAACGACGAGGCTTCGCCGGCCGCATTCAGGTCGGCCGCAGATACGGCCGAGCGCTGCAGTCCCTGCAGGGCGGCGGGCAGCAATTCAGCGGCGAGTGAACGCAGGCTCATGCCTGGAATTTAGCGTGCTTTCCAACGCATCGCGCCGTTGCACCGCGAGCGTGCTCCGAAATGCAAACGGGCGCCCCGTCCAAGGACGGGGCGCCCGTTTTGCGAGCGGTCAGCAGTGAGTCAGGTGCGACTCAAAAGCGACTCAGATCGGCACCTTGCGCAGCATTTCAATGCCGATTTCGCCAGCGGCAATTTCGCGCAGCGCGGTCACGCCGGGCTTGTTCTTGGTTTCGATCTTGGGCGCGTGGCCCTGGCTCAGCATGCGCGCCCGGTAGGTTGCAGCCAAAACCAGCTGGAAGCGGTTGGGGATCTTGACGAGACAGTCTTCGACGGTGATGCGGGCCATGGTGTCCTTCGGTGGTGTTCTTGCCGGCGGCGCGCCGGGCGTTCGAGTAGGATTTCAGCGGGGTTTGAATCCCGGGTGTTCGACTCAGTCCAGACCCAGTGCCGCAAACACCTGCGAGCGGTTGCGCAACTGGGCGGCGTACTTCAGGCGCTGAGCGTGAACCACCGCCTTCAAGTCGAAAACGGCCTTCTCGAACAAGCTGTTGATGATAACAAAGTCGAAGTGCCGGGCCTGGGCCACCTCGTGGCGGGCGTTCGCCAGCCGCGTGGCGATGACCTCGGGCTGGTCCTCACCGCGCCGGTTCAGCCGTTGCGCCAGTTCGTCCCAGCTGGGCGGCAGGATGAAGATCAGCACCGCGTGCTGAAAGATCTGCTTGATCTGCAGCGCGCCCTGCCAGTCGATTTCCAGCACCACGTCGTCGCCCTGGGCCAGCCTTTCCTGGATCGCCATGCGGCTGGTGCCGTAGCGGTTGCCGTGCACCAGCGCGTGCTCGAAGAACTCGCCGCGCAGGGTCATCGCCACGAAGGTGGCTTCATCGACAAAGTGGTATTCGCGGCCGTCCACCTCCTGCCCGCGCGGCGGGCGCGTGGTGTGCGAGACCGAGACCACCAGTTGCGAGTCGATTTCCAGCAGCGCCTTGACGAGGCTGGACTTGCCGGCGCCGCTGGGCGCCGCCACACAGAAGAGGTTGCCGGGGGTTTCCATGCGCTGATTTTCCACCAGCTGCCGAGCCGGTCTGCGACGAGCGGCCGAAGTCGGTCAATATCGTCCACCTGTCCGGTGCAACCACAGATTGAGGAGACACAGATGCAACCCGCAGCCTTGGACGGCCTGAAGGTCGTCGAGATGGGCCAGTTGATCGCCGGCCCCTTCGCCGGCAAGACGCTCGGCGATTTCGGTGCCGACGTGATCAAGATCGAGGCGCCAGGCACCGGCGACCCGCTGCGCAACTGGCGCCTGACCCAGGACGGCACCTCGGTGTGGTGGCAGGTGCAGTCGCGCAACAAGCGTTCGATCGCGCTGGACCTGCGCAGCAAGGAAGGCCAGGACATCGCGCGCAAGCTGATCGCCCAGGCCGACGTGCTGGTCGAGAACTTCCGCCCTGGCACGCTGGAAGGCTGGGGCATGTCCTACGAAGAACTGTCCCAGGACAACCCGGGGCTGATCATGCTGCGCATCAGCGGTTACGGGCAGACGGGCCCCTACCGCGACCTGCCGGGCTTCGGCGCCATCGGCGAAGCGATGGGCGGCCTGCGCCACCTGACCGGCGAGCCCGGGCGTCTGCCGGTGCGCTGCGGCGTTTCCATCGGCGATACGCTGGCCGCGCTGCACGGCACCATCGGCGTGCTGACCGCGCTGCACCACCGCAACGCGAACGGCGGCAGACACGGCGGCAAAGGCCAGGTCATCGACGTGGCGCTGCACGAAGCGGTGTTCAACGTCATGGAAAGCCTGATCCCCGAATACAGCGCTTTCGGCGTCGTGCGCGAACCAGCGGGCAGCGCGCTGCCGGGTATCGCACCCAGCAACGCCTACCGCTGCGGCGACGGCGGTGTGGTGCTGATTGCCGGCAACGGCGACAGCATCTTCAAGCGGCTGATGACGGCCATCCAGCGTGACGACCTGGGCAGCGACCCGGCGCTGGCCGACAACGCAGGCCGGGTGCGGCGCGTCGAAGAACTCGACGCGGCCATCGAGGCCTGGACGCTGCAGCAGACGACCGCTGAAGCGCTGGCGGTGCTGGGCGCAGCCCGGGTGCCCGCCGGCCGCGCCTACACGGCCAAGGACATCGTCGAAGACCCGCACTACCAGGCGCGCGACATGATCCTGCAGCAGCAGACCCGCGACGGCCACCAGGTGGCGGTGCCGGGCATCGTGCCCAAGCTGCTGGGCACGCCAGGCAGCGTGCGGTCTTCAGCGCCCCGGCTCGGCGACAATACCGACGCGGTGCTGGGCGAAATCGGCTACTCGGTGAGCGACATTGCCGCCTTGCGGGGCCGGCAGGTGGTCGCATGAAATCCGGCTACTCGATGTTCTGCACCTGAACTTCGAGTGCGAAGCCAAGCGCCTGTCGTGCCTTCATATTTCGTCCGCCTTGCCTCGAAAACCCCACAAAACACCCCACAGGTAAGACTTGCAGGGCCGATCTGACAGGGCGTTGCCAGAGCATGCAGCTCCGGAACTGTATCGCGTGTCGGGTGCGGCGTTCGTTGGCGGGGCTGCGTGATTGCAAGTCGGGCGCGTGAGGCGAAAGCGATGTGGGCGTCCTGACAGATGGTGGGTCCGCTCAGCCGCCAGCGCAGCAAGCTGCGGTCGGCCGCGTTCGTTGCCGCACAGTGGAATGGTCGGTGAGGGTCGATGATCACCGATCACCCAGACTGGCCGCAGATTGCCACCACCTTTGGGACCAAGAATCCATCGATCCCTACGCACAGGAGTGCTCCATGAACCGAATTCAGCTCAGCCGTTCAAAGATGCTTCAGCACCTTGCACTCTCGGTTCTCGTCGTGGTTTCGGCCGCGGTTGCGGCCCAGACCGCACCAACTGTTCCGGCTTCCGGCACGATGCGCATGGGGAACATGCAACATGGTAATGGCGGCCCTCATGACATGAAGGCCACGATGATGATGGGCATGGAAAGCATGCAGAGGATGCAGGCGTCGGGCGACGTCGACAGAGACTTTGCGATGATGATGAAGCTGCATCACCAGCAGGCTGTCGACATGGCCGAGATGCAGATTGCGCAGGGCAAGTCACCCGCCATGAAGACCATGGCGCGCCAGATCATCGCGGCGCAGAAGAAAGAGATCGCGGCATTCGACGCGTGGCTTGCCAAGCAAAAGTAAGTCGTCGCGTCCCGCTTCGAGACGGAGGCCTTCAGTGCTGGTCGATGGCCGCGTTGCGAAGTCGCAGGGCATTGCCGATCACCGAAGCTGAGCTCAGGCTCATCGCCAGCGCGGCGATCATGGGCGACAGCAGCCATCCGGTGAACGGGTACAGCAGCCCGGCGGCGAGCGGGATGCCGAGCGCGTTGTAGACGAAGGCGAAGGCCAGGTTCTGCTTCATGTTGGCCACGGTGGCCACCGACAGCGCGGTGGCCGTGGCGATGCCGCGCAGGTCGCCCTTGACCAGCGTGAGTTGCGCGCTGTTCATCGCCACGTCGGTTCCGGTGCCCATAGCGATGCCGACATCGGCTCGGGCCAGGGCCGGCGCGTCGTTGATGCCGTCGCCGGCCATGGCGACGACACGGCCCTCGGACTGCAGCTTCTCGACGAGCTTGAGCTTGTCGGCTGGCTTCACCTCGCCATGTACCTCGTCGATGCCCAGGCGCTCGCCCACGGCACGGGCCGTGGTCAGCCCGTCGCCGGTGGCCATCACGACGCGGATGCCGGCCTTGCGCAGTGTTGCCAGCGCTTCTGCCGTGGTCGCCTTCACCGGATCGGAGACGGCCAGCAGGCCCGCGAGTTTGCCGTCGACGGCCAGGTGCATGACGCTCGCGCCCTCGGCGCGCAGTGTCTCGGCCTGTGCCGCCAACGGTGTCACATCGATGCCGAGCTGTTGCATCAGCGCGGTATTGCCCAGCGCCAGCGCCTGGCCGGAGACTGTGCCACGCACGCCAATGCCGGAGGCCGAGTCGAACTGCTCGGGCTTGTCGAGCACGAGCTTCTTCTCGCGCGCCGCCGCCACGATGGCCGCCGCCAGCGGGTGTTCGCTGCCCTGGTCGAGGCTGGCGGCCAGGCGCAAGACCTTGTCGGCGTCGAAGCCGTCCACACCGATGGCCTGCTCGAAGCTCGGCCTACCTTCGGTCAGCGTGCCGGTCTTGTCGACGATCAGCGTATCGACCTTGCGCAGGTTCTCGATCGCCGCGGCGTCGCGGAACAGCACGCCATGCGTAGCGCCGCGGCCGGTGGCGACCATGATGGACATCGGCGTGGCCAGGCCCAGTGCACAGGGGCACGCGATGATCAATACCGAGACCGCGTTGATGAGGCCGTAAACCCAGCTCGGCTCGGGGCCGAACAGGCCCCAACCAAAGAAGGTCAGCACCGCAGCCGTCACCACGCCGTAGACGAAGTAGCCGGCTACGGAGTCCGCCATGCGTTGCATCGGCGCGCGCGACCGCTGGGCGAGTGCCACCATCTGGACGATCTGGGACAGCACCGTGGCCGAGCCGACGTGCTCGGCCTGCAGCACGAGCGCGCCACTGGTGTTCAGCGTGGCGCCGATCAGCTTGTCGCCCACGCGCTTGGTCACTGGCAGCGGCTCGCCCGTAAGCATTGATTCGTCCAGTGCGCTGCTGCCCTCGACGACCACCCCGTCGACGGGCACCTTCTCGCCGGGCCGCACGCGCAGCTTGTCGCCGACATGCACGTTCGCCAGAGGGATGTCCTCTTCCGAGCCATCCGCCGCGATGCGCCGCGCCGTCTTAGGCGCCAGGCCGAGCAGCGACTTGATCGCCGCCGAAGTCTGCGAGCGCGCCTTCAGCTCCAGCAGCTGGCCCAGCAGCGTCAGCGAGATGATCACCGCCGCGGCCTCGAAGTACACCGCCACGCGGCCCATCGAGACGAAGGAGTCCGGGAACACCTGCGGCGCCACGGTGGCCACCACGCTGTAGACGAAGGCCGAGCCGGTGCCCAGGCTGATCAGCGTCCACATGTTGGGGCTGCGGTTGACGACGGATTGCGCACCCCGCACGAAGAACGGCCAGCCGGCCCACAGCACGATGGGCACCGAGAGCACCAGTTCGACCCAGCTCTGCGTGGCCATGGCCATCCAGCCAAGTTGGTGGCCGAACATCGCCAGCACGGTGACGATGACCGTCAGCGGCAGCGTCCACCAGAAGCGATGCGTGAAGTCGGCCAGTTCTGGGTTGGCTTCGTCGTCCAGGCTGGGCATGACGGGTTCGAGCGTCATGCCGCACTTGGGGCAGTTGCCCGGATGATCCTGGCGGATCTCCGGGTGCATCGGGCAGGTGTAGACCGTGCCGGCAGCAGCAGGAGTGGGCTCCGCAGGCGACGCCACGGGTGCCAGGTACTTCTGCGGCTCGGTCAGGAACTTGGTGCGGCAGCCGGCGCTGCAGAACCAGTAGGGTCGGCCGGCATGCTCGGCCTTGTGCGGCGATTCCATGGTGACCGTCATGCCGCAGACCGGATCCTTCAGTGCCTCGTCGGCGGAACTGGGTACAGAGTGCTCTTGATGGTCGTGCTCGTGCTCGTGCCCGTGCTGATGGCCGGCATGGCCGCTGCGCGTGGAGTGGGTGGTCATGTCCATGGGCTTCAATCCTTCCCGGGTTGGCGGCTGTGACTGTCATGCTTGCCGTGACCACCGTGTCTATGGAACAGATGCATCAGCGGGCAGGCCAACAGCAGCAGGTAGGGCCAGGACCCCGCCACATGGTTCCAGTGTTCGCGCAGCAGATAGAAGCCGGCGATCAGCGCCACCATCAGCAGCGCCGCGCCCCAGGCTCGGGGCCTGCGCTGAGGTGGTTCAGGCGGCGTTGCGTCGTGACTTGCGGCATGGTCCATGCTGATCTCCTTCAAAGCGTTGCGTGGGCATCAACGCAGGACAAGCATGGGCCTTCCTACCGTCGGAAAGTCAAGCGCCGGTCAGTGCCGCGCGGACCCGCTCCAGCCGGGCTCGCACGTCCTGCGCAACCGCTGCCACTTCGGGGTTGCTGGTCATTTGCATCACGGCCACCGGGTCGATGAACGCCACGACGAGACCACCATCCGCTTCTTCGCGCACGACGACGTTGCACGGCAAGAGCAGCCCGATGTCGGGCTCGGCCGAAAGCGCCCGGTGCGCCAGTGGCGGGTTGCATGCGCCCAGGATGCGGTAAGGCAGGCCATCAATGCCGAGCTTGGTCTTCATCGTCGCCTGTACGTCGATCTCGGTCAGGACCCCGAAGCCTTCGGCCTTCAGCGCATCGGTCACCTTGGCCACGGCTTGCAGGAAGTCCTGCTTCGGCAGGTCACAGTGAAAGCCATAGCTCGAGGATGCGGGCGGACGGGTCGCGGCAAGCATGCTGCTCATGGCACCGCGCTCACTTGCCCGTCGAGGCCGGCGGCATCCGGTCAGCCATCATCTCCATCATCGTCTGCATCATGGCCATGTGGTCGGCCATCATCTGGTGGCGCTTGGCCATGTCGGCCGGCATGCCCTTGCCGTCACCCATCCCGGCCATCGGAGCCGCGTTGCCGGACGAACCCATCATGCCCATGCCTCCCATCCCGCCGGCGCCGTGCATGGCCTGCATCTCTTTCATCATGGCCATGCCACCCTGCATCGCCTTCATGTGATCGGCCATCAGAGCCTGCCGGTCTGCGGGCGTGCTGGCGTTCACCATCTTCTGGTGCATGTCCTGCATCGCCTTCATGCGGGCGTCCGGCGCCGCCATCGACCCCGAAGCGCCCATCGCCATGGGTGGCGTGCCGGCGGCGGGTGACGCGGGATTCATGGGGCCGGGATTCGCGCAGGCGCCCAAGAGGGCGGCGACCGACAAGGCAGCGAGGGTGCGAAGGATGGTCATGGTGAACTCCTGAAAGGTTGTGTTGACTGCCGGTCGCCCGGACACTTGGCGGCTGAGGTGAATGGTGAATGCGGTGTTCGTGGCATCGCTTGCGCAACGCGGGCGAATCCGCGCGCGTGAAAGCGGGAGGCTGAAACTACGATCAATCGTGGTCGGCGTCTGTGCGACACCGAACCCGCATCCACCCTCTGCACAGATCAGCGCTTCAGACTGAGACCATCAAGGCGGCGGAGGCTTGATGAGCATCAAGGCGCCCACCATCTGATGGCTCAGCGACAGCAGCAACCGCTGCGCGGCGCCGCCGGCCCCACTGCCATCTCGGCGTCGGCGATCGGCACAGGTGTGTAGCCGGCCTCGCGAATGGCGTCGCTCAGCTGGGTGCTGTCCGACCCGCTCGGCGCGATTCGCACCCGGTGCGTTGCCAGGTCGGCAGTGACCTGGGCGCCCTGGTCGATCGCACGGACTGCCTTGGTGATGCTGCTGACGCAATGTCCGCAGGTCATGTCCTTAACTTCGAAGGTGACCATCTTGCTCTCCGTTGGTTTTCGATGAGTGGACTTTCATCCTTCCCTCCGTGGGAGGGTCAAGCCCCTTGGGCGATCACCCTTCCGCCGGCATGACGGCGTGGCCTGCTTGACCTTGCCATTGTGGGAAGGTCTAGACTTGTTCACCATCTATGAGCAAACAGGAGGGCGTCATGATGAACATCGGTCAGGCAGCGAGCGCTTCGGGCGTGTCAGCCAAGATGATTCGCCACTACGAAGAGTTGGGCCTGCTGCCTGCCGCACAACGCACGGAATCCGGCTATCGCCAGTACGAGCAGAACGATGTCCATACCTTGCGGTTCATCCGGCACTCCCGCGACCTCGGGTTCTCGCTGACAGAGATCGCCGAGTTGGTGAGCCTGTGGCAGAACCGCCGCCGCCCGAGTCGCCAGGTCAAGTCCCTTGCCGAGGCGCACATCAAGGAACTGGAGCAGAAGGCAGCGGAG
>JANPHI010000150.1:0-7002 GCA_031424355.1 Betaproteobacteria bacterium | reverse complement strand
CGCCTGCGTGATGGGTTTCGACAGCGCCAGCACCCACAACGCGGGCGACCCGAATTCGGCGCTGGAAAAGGAAATCAAGCGCATCGTGCAGGTCGTCGAGGCCTACCCCGACACCGGCCGCAAGGTCTTCCAGACGGTGCTCACCGAATTCGAGAAATTCCTCGAAAACTACTTCAGCACCGAGAACGAAGCCACCAAGCGTGGCGTGTCGCTGGCCCAGCAGGTCGAACAGCGCGAGACCCTGGCCATCCAGTACACCATCGAGCTGCGGCGCATGCTCAACGAGGTGCCGGTGCAGGAAGGCGTGCGCCAGTTCCTGTTCCACGTCTGGGCCGATGTGCTGGCCACCACGGCCGTGCGTTTTGGCAGTCAGGGTGCCCAGACCAAGGTGATGAAGCGCGCGGCGGCCGACCTGATCTGGAGCGCCAGCGCCAAGGTCAGCCGCGAAGAACGCGCCGAAGTCATACGCCGCCTGCCGCCGCTGCTGAAGAGCCTGCGTGAAGGCATGGCTTCGGCCGGCATGGACACGCCCAAGCAGGACGAGCAGATCCAGCAGTTGAACAACTCGCTGGCGGCGGCTTTCACGGCCAAGGCGGCGGCCATACCCGACGACCGGCTGCGTGAACTGATGGAGCGGCTGGAGACGCTGGAAGAGCTCTTGCCCGACCAGGCCGATGTCGACATCGACGAATCGATGGTGCTGGACCTGTCCGGCCACCAAAGTTCAGAACTCGAAGTGGTGCTGGATGGTGGTTCGATGCCGACGCCGGCCATGGTGTCCTGGGCCCGCGAACTGCAGGTCGGCAGCTGGTACATGCTGGACCGTGGCGGCCACAGTGAAGCGGTGCAGCTGGCCTGGCACGGCCTGCGCAAGCAGCTGTCTCTGTTTGTCACGCCGCAGGCGCGCTGCGTGCTGTTCCAGCAGCACCGGCTGGCGTCTTACCTGCAGGCCGGCCTGATGCTGCCCGCACAGGACGAAGCGCTGACGGTGCGCGCCACGCGCAGTGCGCTGGCCAAGTTGGATGTGGATGCGTCGCGCCTCTTGAACTGAGCCGCTGGCTCAGTGAATCAGGCGGTCGCCCGGGTCCACGAACAACTCGTCCAGGATCAACGCGTCGGGCTCTTCGCCCAGGCTCCAGAAGACCATCAGCACGATGATCTTCAGGTCTTCCAGGTCCATCGTGCCGGCACCCACGGCCACCGCGCGGTCGATGACCATTTCGCGCATCGGCGCCGGCAGCACGCCGGCCGATTCGAGGAAGGTGATGAAGCCGACCGACGCGGTGTCGAGCACCTCGCGTTCGGCGTCGGTGTACAGCCGCATGCTGCCCGGCACGGGTGCGCCGGTGACGGATTCCGCGCTGTCCGCGAGGCCGTCCAGCCAGCGCAGCGCGTCCTGGATTTCTTCAGGTTCGAAGCCCACAGCGGAGAGTTTGCGTTTGAGCTGCTTGGCTTCCGGACAGGCATCCGGGCGCCAGTAGTTCTCGTAGAGATAGACCAGTACTTCGAACATGAATTCACTATACCCGAGGCCGCCGGGCCGCCTGTGCCGGGGCTGCATCGCCCCGCAGACGCGGGGTCAAGCGGCGTAGCGCCGCTGGTAGAGGCCGCCCGGCAGGCGCGCGACCTGACCGGCGAGTTCGAAGTCCAGCAGCTGGGCGAGCAGCTCGGGCGTGGGCCAGCCGGTACGGGCCTGCAGCGCATCCAGCGTCACCGGGTCCGGGCCCAAAGCATCGAGCAGCGCGTTGCCGGGCGTGTCAGCGCTGGCCCCTGTGCTGCCCACCGCGCCCGCTCTGGCGGTGTCCGTGGCGGTGCCGGTGGTGTGCAGCGCCAGGCTGGCCTGCCGGGGTGCGGCGGGGCCCAGCAGTTCTTCCAGGATGTCTTCGGCGGCCTCGACCAGCTTGGCGCCCTGCTTGATCAGCGCGTGGCAGCCCTTGGCCTGAGGCGCGTGGATGGAGCCGGGTATGGCGAAGACCTCGCGGCCGGCCTCGCTGGCCAGGCGCGCGGTGATCAGCGAACCGGACCGCAAGGCGGCTTCCACCACCAGCGTGCCCTGCGTCAGCCCCGCGATGATGCGGTTGCGCTGCGGAAAGTGCTCGGGCAGCGGCGGTGTGCCGGGCGCGTATTCGCTGACCACGGCGCCGTGCGCCGCGATGCGCGCGGCCAGGTCCCGGTGTCGCGGCGGGTAGTCGCGGTCCAGGCCCGTGCCGACGACGGCGATGGTGCCCGCCGGGCTGGCCAGCGCGCCTTCGTGGGCGGCCGCATCGATGCCCTGCGCCAGACCCGACACCACGACATAGCCCTGGTCGCCGAGCGCCTGTGCAAAGGCCCGTGCGTTGTCCTTGCCCTGGGCGGTGGCTTGCCGGCTGCCGACGATCGCCAGGCTGGGCCGGGCCAGCACGCCCGGGTCGCCGCGCACGTACAGCAGCAGCGGCGGGTCAGCGGTCTGCAGCAGGGCCAGCGGCCAGGTGGCATCGCCCAGGATCAGCACGTGGTGGTCGGCTGACGCCTCGCGCCAGGCCACCGCAGCCGCCAGGCGCTCGGCAAACAGCGGCGGCGGCGCGGCCAGCGCCTGCGCGACGGCCGCACCGGCCAACGCGCGGACCGTTGCCGGTGGCGCCGCCAGCACGGCCTCGGGGGAGCCGCATGCCGCCAGCAGGCGGCGCGCCATGCTGCGCCCCAGTCCGGGCGTTTCCAGCAGCCGCAGCCAGGCGGCGAATTCGCTGTCGCTCAGCACCCTGTCAGATCGTTAATCCGTGCCATGCCCTGCAGCGCAGGCCCGATCAAGCTTCCCGCCGCGGAACCGGCTTCGCCGGGCCGCAGGCGGACGGCCCCCCTGGGGGGTAGCGAGCGCCAGCGAGCTTGGGGGCTCAAGGTTGCGAGAAACGGTCGCCCGCGCGCACCGGTTCCTGCACGGTCAGTATCAGCGCGTAGGAAACGCGGCTGAAGGTGCGGAAGACGAACAGCAGCCCGTGCCGTTCGTCGGGCAGGCGCATCGCCACCTTGCGGCCCTGGGTGTTGTCCACGGCCTCGACGCCGGCGCGCCACAGCGCCAGCACGTGGCCGCGTTCGATGCCGTCCCGCGTGCCACGGTTGATGGCCACGACCTGGTTCTGCCCGGCCTGCAGGCCGTCGCCGTAGACCGACACGATGCGGCCGTCGACCGGGCCTGCCGGCGGGTGCGGCGTGTAGGACACCAGTTCCTGCTGCGGCACCGGCGACAGGCGATCGCCGACACCCGCTTCGAGCCGCGTGCCGGTGATGCGGAAGGTGTCGGGCACGACGATGCCCTTGCCGCTGGCAGCACGCTGGACCTCACCGCCTCGCACGAATTCGGCGGTGCCGACGTAGCGGCCCTCGAAGCCCAGCACCTCGCGGGTCAGCGGGTCCAGCATCGGCACCAGTTCGCGGAACAGGCGGAAGTCGCGCGCGCCGCCCAGGTCGCCGCGCACGTAGGCGGTTTCGCCGCGCGAGACCATCACACGGCCTTCCTGTGTGGCCACGATGCGCGGTGCGATGTCGAGGTTGTTGTCGTCGAAGACCACCGCTTCGTTCAGGAAGGGGCCGATCAGGTTCAGCGGGATGGACGCGATGGCGCCGTTGTCCAGCAGTTCGCTGCGTGTGCGCGGCGACAGGCGCACGGTGTTGGTCGGCACGTCGCCGTTGTTGCCGCCGACGCGCAGTGTGGCGCGGCCGTCGCGCTTTTCCAGCACCAGCACCTGGCCGGGGTAGATCAGGTGCGGGTTGCGGATCTGGTCGAGGTTCATGCCCCACAGCTCGGGCCAGCGCCAGGCCGACTTCAGGAACAGCGTGGAGATGCCCCACAGCGTGTCGCCCCGCTGCACGGTGTGCGAGACGGGGGCGTTGGGCGCCAGGTCGGCCAGCGGCACGCCGGCCTGGGCCGTGCGCTGCGCGGTGTCGCGCATGGCGGGCGTGACGGGGAAGTTGCCTTGCGCCAGCGCCAGGCCGGGCAGGGCGCTGGCCGCGATGCAGGCGGTGGCCGCCAGCCGGGTCAGGCTCCGGTTGATCAAGGCGCGGGCCGTGTGATCGCGGGCGGCGCGAACGCGGACAGTGCGAACGCGGATGGTCATGACGCGGGTGTCTCCGGGGCAGGATGCAGTGCCGTGGCGGGTGCCAAAATACCGCCTCACGAAAGGCGTTCAACCCCAGCCGGGAAACGACGGGAGCGTGCGG
Organism: Betaproteobacteria bacterium; assembly: GCA_031424355.1. Classification (GTDB taxonomy): domain Bacteria; phylum Pseudomonadota; class Gammaproteobacteria; order Burkholderiales; family Burkholderiaceae_C; genus Rubrivivax. The sequence continues at coordinate 2,808 of JANPHI010000150.1, read as the reverse complement.
CGACAATGCTCATATGGTTTCACAGATTTTGCCTGTAAACCCTTGATGCCGCAACGAAACCCGCGCCCCGGGCGCCCCGCACGCGGCCCCTGCCGGCGGTCCGCCGTTGTGCCTCTTCCACAGCTGTAGCGAGCTGTTTCGCTGCCCTCACACTGCCCCCTTCTGCCATGGCCCGACTGTCGATCCTGCGTTATCCCGATCCCCGCCTGCACACGGTGGCCCGCACCGTGGCGGCCGTTGATGCGCGCGTCCAGCAACTGGCCGACGACATGGTCGAGACGATGTACGCGTCCGACGGTGTCGGCCTGGCCGCGACCCAGGTGGACGTGCACGAGCGCGTGATCGTGATGGACACGTCCGAACAGCACGACCAACCCGTGGTGCTGATCAACCCCGAACTGGTCTGGCGCAGCGAAGAGATGCTGATCTCGGAAGAAGGCTGCCTGTCGGTGCCTTTGATCTACGACCGCGTCGAACGCCATGTCAAGGTCAGGGTGCGGGCGCTGAACCGCGAAGGTCAGCCCTTCGAGATGGAAGCCGAAGACCTGGCCGCGGTCTGCGTGCAGCACGAGATGGACCACCTGATCGGCAAGGTCTTCGTCGAGTACCTGAGCCTGCTGAAACGCACGCGCATCCGCACCAAGATGTTGAAGAAGACCAAGGACGAGGCGCGGGGCGGCTGATGACCGGGCCTTTGCGCGTCGGCTTTGCCGGAACGCCCGAATTCGCCGAGGTGGCGCTGGCTGCGCTGATCGATGCCGGCTACCCGGTGCCGCTGGTGCTGACCCAGCCCGACCGCCCGGCCGGGCGCGGCCTGAAGCTGCAGGCTTCGGCCGTCAAGCAGCTGGCGGTGCGCCACGGCATTGCCGTCGCGCAGCCGCGCAGCCTGCGCCTGGACGGCAAGTTTCCGGACGATGCACAGGCGGCCCAGGCGGCCTTGCAGGCGGCCGACCTGGACGTGCTGGTGGTCGCGGCCTACGGCCTGATCCTGCCGGCCTGGGTGCTGGATGTGCCGCGCCGGGGCTGCCTGAACATCCACGGTTCGCTGCTGCCGCGCTGGCGTGGCGCAGCGCCCATCCACCGCGCCATCGAAGCCGGCGACAGCCGCACCGGCATCACCATCATGCAGATGGACGCGGGGCTGGACACGGGCGACATGCTGCGGGTGGCCGCCACCGAGATCGGCGCGCAAGAGACCACCGGCCAGCTGCACGACCGCCTGGCCGCCCTGGGCGCCAGCGAACTGCTGCAGACGCTGGCGCAGTTGGCGCAGGGCGCGCTGCAGCCGGTGCCGCAGCCGGTGCAAGGGGTGAGCTACGCCCACAAGATCGCCAAGTCCGAAGCCGCGCTCGACTGGACGCAGCCGGCCGAGGTGCTGGCGCGTCGGGTGCGCGCTTTCGACCCGTTTCCGGGCTGTACCACCGAGCTGGCCGGTGAGGCCATCAAGGTCTGGCGCGCGCAGGCCGTGGCCGGTTCGGCGGCGCCGGGCGAGGTCGTCCCGTCGGGTGATGGCCGCTTGCTTGTCGGCTGCGGTGCCGGTGCGCTGGAACTGCTGGACGTGCAGCGCGCTGGCGGGCGGCGCATCACCGCGCGGGAATTTCTACAGCGCCTGTCGCCGCCGCCGTCGTCGTCGCTGGCGGGCTGAGCGGCTGCGCGCAGCCGGGCGGGCCGATTCAAGCCGGCCGGATGGCGGCCGATATCCCGGTCATCTCCGCGACCTGCCCATGCGCCACCCTGCTCACGCCTTCTTCCTGTTGATGCCCCTGCTGCTGAGCGCTTGCGACCAGCTGGGCATCGAATCGACCACGGCCGTTGCCGCCCGCCGCGAGGCCGAAGGCAAGGCCATCGGCGCGGGTTGCCGCCACGCGGCGCGTTCGGTCGAGGTCTGCTACGGCACCAACAAGAAGGCCGACAAGGCGGCGGTTTTTGCGGGCTGGCGCGAGATGAACGACTACATGCGCGAAAACAAGATCGACGCCATGCCGCCGCCGCCCGAGCCACCCAAGCCGCCCCCCACCGCCGAGGCCGACGAGGATGCGCCGGCCGAGGGCGCCGATGGCAAGGCTGCCAAGCCCGGCAAGGCTGCGGCCAAGGTGGCAGCCAAGGGGCATTGAGCGGCGGTGCAGCCGCTGCGGCTGCTGCGCACCGTCAACAGCGCCACAACTTCGGCCGCGCCGAATCGCATTTCGTCGGCGCCAGCGGCAACGCGTCGCGTCCGGCTTGGGGCGGCGGGATCGGCACGGCACAGTTCGGGCATCCGCTGAACGCCACCGAAAGCCCGCCATGAACGCCTTGCGCCGCACCGCCCTTTTCGCCGCCCCCTTGCTGCTGAGCCTGGCCGTGCTGCCGGTGCTGGCGCACGCCGCCACCTCGGGCTCGGGCCGTATGGCCAGTGAAACCCGCAGCGTGGCTGAATTCCAGGCCATCACGGTGGCCGGTGCTATGGATGTGGTCGTTCGCCAGGGCGCGCAGCAATTGCAGGTTCAGGCGGACGACAACCTGCTGCCCATGCTGGAAACCGCCGTCGAGACGACCCGGCATGGCGCCACGCTGGTGGTGCGCTGGAAGCGCGGCGAAAGCATCTACACGCGGTCCAAGGTGCAGTTGACCATCAGCGTGCCCAAGCTCAGCGCCCTGGTCGCCTCGGGCTCGGGCGACTTCCAGGTCGAAGCCTTCACCACCCCGGCCTTGCTGGTGTCGCTGTCGGGTTCGGGCGACGCCAAACTGAACGGCCTGAGCACCGACGAACTCAGCATCCGCATCGCCGGCAGCGGTGACGTCAGCGGCAAGGGCAGCGCCACCAAGATG
>JANPHI010000149.1:0-21751 GCA_031424355.1 Betaproteobacteria bacterium | reverse complement strand
GCCTTCAAGATCATGCTGGCCAACAAGGCTGTCAAAGGCATCCTGGTCAACATCTTCGGCGGCATCATGAAGTGCGACACCATCGCTGAAGGTGTCATCGCCGCCTGCAAGGCGGTGAACCTGAGCGTGCCGCTGGTGGTGCGCATGAAGGGCACCAACGAAGACCTGGGCAAGAAGATGCTGGCCGATTCCGGTCTGCCCATCATCGCCGCCAACACCATGGCCGAGGCCGCCACCGCCATCGTGGCCGCCGTCAAGTAAGCCCGGACCCAAGGAAACCACCATGTCGATCTACATCAACAAAGACACCAAGGTCATCACCCAGGGCATCACCGGGAAGACGGGCCAGTTCCACACCCGCGGCTGCCAGGCCTATGCCAACGGCAAGAACTGCTTCGTGGCGGGCGTGAACCCCAAGAAGGCCGGCGAGAACTTCGAAGGCATCCCGATCTTCGCCGGCGTGAAGGAAGCGGCCGCCCAGACGGGCGCCACGGTCAGCGTGATCTACGTGCCGCCGGCCGGCGCGGCCGCCGCCATCTGGGAAGCCGTCGAGGCCGACCTGGACCTGGCCATCTGCATCACCGAAGGCATCCCCGTGAAGGACATGCTGATGGTGCGCAACAAGATGAAGGCCAAGGAAGCCGCCGGCGGCAAGAAGACGCTGCTGCTGGGGCCGAATTGCCCTGGCCTGATCACGCCCGAAGAAATCAAGATCGGCATCATGCCGGGCCACATCCACCGCAAGGGCCGCATCGGCGTGGTCTCGCGTTCGGGCACGCTGACCTATGAAGCCGTGGCGCAACTGACGGAAATCGGCTTGGGCCAGTCCAGCGCGGTCGGTATCGGCGGCGACCCGATCAACGGACTGAAGCACATCGACGTGATGCGTGCCTTCAACGACGACCCCGACACCGATGCCGTGATCATGATCGGCGAGATCGGCGGCCCCGACGAGGCCGAGGCCGCGCTGTGGTGCAAGGCGAACATGAAGAAGCCCATCGTCGGTTTCATCGCCGGCGTGACGGCCCCGGCCGGCAAGCGCATGGGCCACGCTGGCGCCTTGATCAGCGGTGGCGCTGACACCGCCGACGCCAAACTGGCGATCATGGAAGCCTGCGGCTTCACGATCACCCGCAACCCGTCGGAAATGGCGCGTCTGCTGAAGGCGATGCTGTAAAGCGCCAAGGCCAGGCCGGCGCCACCCGCGCTGCGCCGGGCCTCGCGCTATGTAGTTCCCGCAGGGCTGCGTGCCGGCCCTGCCTCTAAACTCGTTCCACCTGTGTGGCCTTGCGCTGCGCGTGCGCAAGAGCAACAGCAAGAGCGAGGACAGAACATGCAACACATCGTCGAAGCGGGCTTCTGGCTCGCCCTGGCCAAGATCATCTGGGTCAATATCCTGCTGTCGGGCGACAACGCGGTCGTCATCGCGCTGGCCGCACGCAGCCTGCCGGAAGACCAGCGCAAAAAGGCCATCTTCGGTGGCAGCGCGGCGGCCATCCTGCTGCGCATCGTGCTCACCATCTTCGCGGTGCAACTGCTGCAGTACCCCTATCTGAAGCTGATCGGTGCGGTGCTGCTGTTCTGGATCGGTGTGCAGCTGCTGATACCCGAGGACGAGGACGAAGACGGCATCCAGTCGCATTCGCACCTGTGGTCGGCCATCCGCACCATCCTGATTGCCGACCTGGTGATGAGCCTGGACAACGTCATCGGCGTGGCCGCTGCGGCCGACGCCGGGCCGCCCGAGTCGCGGCTGCTGCTGCTGATCCTGGGCCTGGGCCTGTCGATCCCGATGATCATCTTCGGCAGCCAGATGCTGCTGACGGTGATGGAAAAGTACCCGGTGATCATCACCCTGGGCGCGGCGCTGCTGGGCTTCGTGGCCGGCGAGATGCTGGTCAGCGACCGCGCGCTGGCGCCCTTTTTCGCCAGTGTGGGTACCGCCTCGACCACCATCATCGAAGTGGCGGGCGCCGTGGGCGTGGTGCTGGTCGGCCGCTGGCTGGCCAGCCGCAAGGCCAAGGGCAAGGGCGCCGGGCCTTCGGCCGGTGCTGACCCGGCCTGACTGCCGACTCGCTGCGAGCCGACAGCGTGGCGGCTGAACCTCACGCCAGCCTGCAGCCCGGCCACAGCATCGCCGGCTACCGCCTGATCCGGCGCATCGGGCAGGGTGCCCACGGCGCGGTCTACCTGGCCCAGGACCCGCGCGGCGCGCAGACGGTGGCGCTGAAGATCGTGCCTTTGCCGCCCGGCGAACTGGCCCCTGCGGCGCGCGAAGCTTTCTTGCGCAGCGCCCACACCGCCCGGCGGCTCAACCACCCCGGCATCGTGGCGCTGTACGCCGCCGGCGTCGAAGGCCCGTTGGGCTGGCTGGCCATGGAGCCCGTGCCCGGCAGCGACTTGTCGCGCTACACCCGCCCGCAGCGCCTGTTGCCCGAAGCGCTGGTGCTGCGCCTGTGCGAACGCATCGCGCAGGCCCTGGCTTACGCCCACCGCCAGGGTGTCGTGCACCGTGACGTCAAGCCCGCCAACGTGCTGCTCGACTGGCCGCGTGACGCCATCAAGCTGGCCGACTTCGGCCTGGCCCGCGTTGACGACAGCGCGCAGACCGGCACCGGCATCGTCCTCGGCTCGCCGGCCTACATGGCGCCCGAGCAGCTGGCCGGGGCCGTGCCCACCCCCCGCAGCGACCTGTATGCCCTGGGTGTGATGCTGTTCCAGTTGCTGGCGGGACGGTTGCCCTACGAGGGCGCGTCGATGGGCGACTGGTTGCGCCACGTTGCCGACCCGACCGTGCCCGACCTGAGCCTGATTCGACCTGATCTGCCGGCTGGCGTGTCGGCCTTGTGCGTTCGCCTGCTGGCCAGGCGCCCGGCCGAGCGCCCGGCCGATGGCGACGCCGTCGCGCGCGGTCTGGCGGGCTTGCTGGCCGCCTGGCCCGCCGCGCGTTGAAGTGCTGAAGGGCGGTCTCCCCGGGGCCGACGAAGGTCCGTTCCGATGCACAATCGCGCTCCGCCCCCAACAGCGCTCCAGCACCCCTTTCCAGTGTCCATGACGATCGAGATCCATGCTGCGGTGGACCCCGGCCGGGCGCGCAGCAACAACGAGGATTCGGTGGCCACCGATGACGGCGTCGCGCTCGCGGTGCTGGCCGACGGCATGGGCGGCTACAACGCCGGGGAAGTGGCCAGCAGCATGGCCACCAGTTTCATCAGCAGCGAATTGGGTCGCTGGCTGCGCGAAGCCAGCAGCCAGGCCAGCGACGCCGAAGTGCGCCGCGCCATGGACATCTGCGTCGAGAACGCCAACCGCGCCATCTTCAACGCGTCCAACGCCAACCCGCAGTACGCCGGCATGGGCACCACGCTGGTCGTGGCCTGTTTCCGCGACGACCGCGTGCTCGTCGGCCACGTCGGCGATTCCCGCTGCTACCGCCTGCGCGCCGGCCGCCTGCAACAGATCACGCGCGACCATTCGCTGCTGCAAGAGCAGATCGACGCCGGGCTGATCACACCCGAGCAAGCCGCCTTCTCGTCGAACAAGAACCTGGTCACGCGCGCCGTCGGTGTCGAAGACAACGTGCTGCTGGAAGCGCACCAGCACGACGTGCAGCCCGGCGACCTGTTCCTGATGTGTTCAGACGGCTTGTCCGACATGCTCGACGACGGCAGCATCGCGCAGGTGCTGCTGGCCCACGAAGCGCTGGAACCCTGCGCGCGGGCTTTGGTGGCGGCGGCCAACGATGCAGGCGGAAAAGACAATATCTCCGTCATACTGGTGCGCGCATCCGGCAGCACGGGCGCGCAGGCGCGCTCGTGGTGGCCGTTTCGGCGGTAGCAAGAACGAGCGCGGCATTGCGCAACAGAATCGAGGGCAGGCATGGGCAAGCTGGTGGTTTCGCTCGACGGTGTGGTCATCAAGGAAGTCCAGATCACCAAGGACAAGACCACCCTCGGGCGGCGTCCTTACAACGACATCGTGATCGACAACCTCGCCGTTAGCGGCGAGCACGCCGTGATGCAGATGGTGGGTGCCGACGTCTTCATCGAAGACCTCAACAGCACCAACGGCACCTACATCAACGGCAAGGCGATCAAGAAGCAATTGCTGACGCACAACGACACGGTCGAGATCGGCAAGTACAAGATCAAGTACCTGGTCGACGAGTCGAATGACTTCGAACGCACGATGATCGTGCGCCCCGGCAGCAGTGCCCCGGCCCCTGGCGTGCACACGCCGATGCAACCCAGCCACGCGCCCGCGCCGGCCCACGCGGCGGCCGCTGCCGATTCCCACTTCGCGCCGCTGGGCACCCCGGCGCCTGTGCAGCCGGCGTCCATCAAGGTCCTCAACGGTGCTGCAGCCGGCCGCGAAGTCGTCATCACCAAGGTCGTCACCACGGTCGGCAAGCCTGGCGTGCAGGTGGCCTCCATCACCAAGCGGCCCAACGGCTACGCTTTCGCCCACGTCGAAGGCGCGTCGCGCCCCAGCATCAACGGCGTGCCGTTGGTGGGTGACTCGGTTCCGCTGCGCAACGGCGACGTGATCGAGCTCGCCGGCACGCAGATGCAGTTCATCTTCCGCTAGACCGCAGGCCCCCCCTGCGAGGCTGGCCGCGGCTGGCAGGGCGTGACGGGATTCACGGCGGCGCGCTGGCAGTCGCCAGCACAGATGAACAAACGTGCGCGGGTGCCTTGCTTCACCGCAAGCGCGCCGTCAGCATCGGTGCCTTGCTTGCTGCACGCGGCCTTCGCGCCCGGTTTTTCATGCAGATCCGCGTCCTCGGTTGTTCAGGCTCCATCGCCGCCGGCAGCCGCACCACCTCTTTCCTGCTCGACGACGATGTGCTCATCGACGCCGGTACCGGCGTGGGCGACCTGACGCTGGACGAACTGGCGCGCATCGACCACATCTTCATCACCCATTCGCACCTCGACCACGTGCTGTCCATCGGCCTGCTGGCCGACAGCGTGACGCGTCGCCGTCGAGCGGGCGCCCGGCCCCCGGTGCAAGTGCATGCCCTGGCCAGCACCCTGGCGGCCTTGCGCCAGCACATCTTCAACGGCGTGATCTGGCCCGACTTCACCCGCCTGCCCGACACCACCCACCCGGTGCTGCAGTTCCACCCGCTGGAAGTCGGCCAGCGGCTGCAGCTGGGCGCGCGGCAGATCGAGGTGCTGCCCGCCAGCCACACCGTGCCCGCCGTGGGCTACGCCGTGCACCACCCGCAGGGCGCCTGGGTCTTCACCGGCGACACGGGCCCCAACGCCGCGCTGTGGGAGCGCCTGCAAACCCTGCCGGTGGCCATGCTGGTCATCGAGACCGCCTTCCGCGACGATGAACACGCCCTGGCCGACATCAGCCGCCACCTGTGCCCGGCGCAACTGCAACGCGAACTGCAGCAGCTCAAAACCCCGGTGGATGTTTACATCACGCACATCAAACCCGGCGAGGTGGAAACGGTGATGGCCGAGATCGCTGCCCAGGAAAACCCGCACACCGTGCGTGCGCTGGTGACGGGGCTGGTCATGACGTGGAACGACCAGGTGACACGGCGGTAACGTTCAAGGGTGACGTTTTCTGTCAGCTGTGGCTCCCGGCGGCTGCGTCTACGCTCTGGAAGTGACCAAAGCTGTCACCCTGCTGGTGAAAAAGCCGGTTTGACGGCAGAATTTGGCGTGGCACGACCCCTGCATTCAAGTGGTGTGTCGCCCGCAGCGAGCCCATCGCTGCAAACCCAGGTCCACCCCACACCACCACCAGGAATCTTCAACATGAAGCGTGTTCAGCAAGGTTTTACCCTCATCGAACTGATGATCGTCGTCGCGATCATCGGTATCTTGGCTGCGGTTGCGTTGCCGGCTTATCAGGACTACACGAAGAAGGCGAAGGTCTCGGAAGTCATATTGGCAGCTTCTGCTTGCCGAACCTCAATCACAGAGGCTGTGCAAACTTCTTCTTCCTTGCCCTCGGGAACGAACCCATGGGGTTGCGAAAGCACGTCGTCAACCTCCAAGTACGTAGCCAGTGTCACTACGGACTCTGACGGGGTCATCACAGTGCTTTCCCAAAATTTGGGCACTGGGGTTGACGGGACGGTCAAGTTGGCGCCGGTCGGTACTTTGACCGCTGGAGAGGCCATCAAGGAGTGGAAGTGCTACGCTGGATCCATGCCGGCCAAATATCTCCCGGGATCTTGCAAGTAAGGCATCCAAGTGCTTTTTTCGAGGGCAGCTGCGGCTGCCCTTTTGTTTTGAAGCGGCTTGCTGTTGTGGGAATCCGTTGAGCCAGCGTTTCATGAGCCCGACCGTCCAACTTACTATTTTGATGCCTTGCTTGAACGAGACGGTGACGCTGGCATCGTGCATCGAAAAGGCCTCGTTGTTCCTACGGAGCAGCGGTTTGAATGGGGAAGTCCTAATTGCAGACAACGGCTCTTCGGACGGATCACAGAGCGTAGCGCGCGCACTCGGCGCCCGGGTAATCGTCGTTTCAGAACGGGGTTACGGTGCTGCATTGCGCGCTGGCATTGATGCTGCACGAAGTGAATTCGTTGTCATGGGCGACTCTGATGACAGCTATGACTTCAGCCAGATCGGACCCTTCTTGCAGGCATTGCAGGGCGGCAATGACCTGGTCGTAGGCAACCGCTTTGTCGGAGGCATCGCCCCGGGTGCCATGCCCTGGTTGCATCGTTATCTCGGCAATCCGGTGCTGAGCTTTGTCGGGCGCCGATTTTTTGGTGGACCGCTGCGCGATTTCCATTGCGGACTTCGCGGTTTCCGGCGCAGTGCCATGCTGAATTTGAATCTCACCACACCGGGCATGGAGTTTGCCAGCGAAATGATCGTCAAATCGCTGCAGGCACGGCTGCGTATTACTGAAGTGCCAACTCGGCTCGCGAAAGATGGCCGCGGCCGGCCTCCCCACTTGAACACTTGGCGTGATGGCTGGCGTCATCTGCGTTACCTGCTTCTGTATTCGCCGCGCTGGCTGTTCCTCTATCCCGGCGTCTCGCTAGCCTTGCTGGGCATGCTGCAATTGCTGTACGCCAATACGCCTTGGATCGGCCCCAGCCGTTGGCCATCGGGTATTCATACCCAGCTGTTCGCATCGGCCGCAATGATTCTGGGCTATCAAACAATGCTGTTTGCGCTTGGCGCTGTGCTGGCGCGGCAGTGCGCCGGGTTGGATAGCCCGCATCCGCGCGAACAAGGCGCGGTGCACATTGCAACCGGACCGATCCTGCCCTTTGGTGGTAGCTTGGTGTCCCTCGTTGGCTTGGGCTTGTGCTTTGGCTTGACTTGGCATTGGAGCCGTTCCGGTTTCGGGGCGCTTGACCCTGAGGTGGCGATGAGACAAATCATCCCAGGTGTCGCGTTGGTGCTGATCGGCAGCCAATCACTGCTGGCTTCAATATTCTTCGCTGCAATGCGCAGCGCATTTGATTCCAGCCGCGCTACGGTCGCAGCGATGCGTACCGGCCCAGCCTGGCAGGAGTTCTCGCCATGACGCGCGCCAAGGTGCTCGAACTCTTGTTCTTGTCCTTGTTCGTCGCGGCGGCGGCTGCCGCCGTTCCTTTGAGCACGGGTTACATGGCGTGGAGCTGGGATGCACTGAACCATCACATCTACTTGGGCATGACAGCCGAGCATTCACGTTGGCATCTCGATGTCATCCCGGCCAGCTATCAAACTTACCAATATCCCTACCTGTATTGGCCGATCTACCGGCTGAGCCTCTTGGACGGCTCAGGCGCTGTGGTGGGCGCCATCTTGTCAGCCTTCCAAGCGGCGATGTTGCTCCCTCCCGTATGGCTCATCGCCGACCGGCTGCTGCCGGATTCCGGTGCCGTCTTGGCGGATGTGCTGGAGCGTGTCTCCGCATGCGTTTTGGCGTTCCTGAGCTTGATCATCTTAGCTAGCCTTGAAACCACGGCTAACGATGCGTTGGCCGCCGTGCCGATGCTGTGGGCCGTGGCACTAACCTTGAGAGAGCGAGTCACGACGCGGTTGGCCTTTGCTGCGTCGGCCTTGTGGGGTGTCTCTACAGCATTTAAGTTCTCCAATGGCCTTTTTATGCCCTGGTTGTTACTGTGGTGGTGGGCCAGTGAGAACCGGCGTTTGTCGTTTCGCCAGGCTCAGGCCTTGTTTCTTGGCGCAGTGATCGGTTTCGGATTGGCCTATGCGCCCTGGGGCTGGCAGCTATGGCGATTAACTGGAAATCCATTTTTTCCGTATTTCACTTTCGTGTTTGGGAGGGGCTGAGTCATGCTGCGCTTCCAGCCGGACAGCTGGCTCGAAGGCCTGTTGCGCCCGTTCATCATGGCCGATCCGTCCGCCGGTATCTACTTCGAAGTAGCCGCACCTGATTGGCGTTTCGCTGCCTTCACAACGTTCATGCTGATCGCACTGTTAACTCGCAGGGGGCCCGCCCTGCTGTTGCCTCAGCAGAGTCGGGCTGCGTTGGGTTTACTCGTGATGTTTTACGTGTGGACCTTCGCATCGGGAAACGGCCGTTACTTCCTGGTGGGCCTCTTGTTGATCGGGCCACTGGTTGCTGCAGCATGCCGCCTGCTGCCTGGCACGCGGTCCTTTCGCGTAGCGGCCCTCGCGCTGGTGATCGCGCTGCAGTCTCTAACAGTTTGGGATTTCTACCTGCCCAACCAATGGGGCCTGGTGCGCTGGTACTCGGGGCCGGGCCTGTACATTGAGGCCTCTCCGCTTCGCGAAAAGCCAGCCGTATTCATTACTGTCACGGACATCTCGTATTCGCTCCTCGCACCCCGATTTCATCCGCAGTCCCGCTGGGCGAACATCATGGGACAGCACGACATAGTTCCCGGAACACCCGAATACGGCCGCTTGCGCGAGCTATTGAATAGTCCTTTGCCCACGTACCTGATATCGCCTCTGAACCCCAAATTCATGACTGACGATCTACAGCCCGCTGAGCCGATGAAGGCCTTCTTTGCCCACTCTCTAGCGACCCAGAAATTGCAACTGTCGGATGAGTCTTGCGCCGCATTGCAGTCCAATATAGCCATCGGAAAACTGCCCTTGCCGGGTGAAATCAACCCGTTGCGGGGTTTCTGGGTTTGCCCTGTGCATCTGGACTCAGCAATGAAGCCAAGTGGTCCTCGGGAATCACTGCTGGCTGCAGCAGGTCTGGCTGAAGTGTTCAATCGCGTCGAACAGAAGTGCCCACGCTTCTTTCCGCCGGGCCAAGGGCTGGAGCGGTCTTTTGACGGCCTTTGGATGCGCCATTACGCGGACTCGGACGTAAATCTTTATGTAGACCAGGATGCGCGTGTGCTTTATAAGTATTTCCGAGCACTGAATCCGACGTTCATTGCCGGTGCCGAACAGGTCCGAAATGGCAATTTCCAGATCGACTGCCAGAAGTTGGCCGGTCGCTACAGGTTGCCCTGGAGCGACACGCCGTGACCGCTGCCAGTCAGGCTCCGCAATACCCGCCATGCCGGCATGGACAGTTGCGAGGTCAGCAAAGTAAAGAGCTTCCGTCTACCGCCGATGGGAAGGGCACTGACATCGCGCTGACGATCAGCGCATTCAGGGTTCGTCGGATCGTCTTGTCGCGCGCCGTGTCTCAATGAGTAGCAGTGCCAGCCCTACCGTGCCTTCGCACAGCAGCAACGCCCAGGCCGCGCCCTGTGCACCCCGTGCCGGGGCCAGCACGGTCAGGGCACCCACCTGCAGCAGAAGCAGCAGCAGGGTGGCACGGCTGTACAGGCGGGCTTGACCCTGGGGCACCATTAGCAGTAAGCCTATGCCGGACAGCAAGGTGGCGCTTAGTAGTGTCAGAGCCAGCACGCGCAGCACCGGTACCGCATCGGCATAGTCCGGCCCGGAAACCACGGCCATCACCGTCGGTGCGCCCGCAAGCAGCACCAAAGCGCCAAGTGTCGCGACCAGTAGCTGCAGCCGCAATAGCGACCAAGCCGTTCGCGGCCCCGCTGCGCTGCCCTGCAGGCGGTGGTGCACTAGACGAGGAAACACCGCCGTCCCGAACGCGGTGAACAAACCCTGGACCCCGCCACGAACGCGATCGGCGGCTGCAAATAGCCCCAGCCCGGAATTGCCGCACCAGGCCATCAGCAGGCTCTGGATCACTGCCGCCGAGATCACTCCCTGCCCGGACAACCACAGCGTCGACAGGCCAGAACGAGCAGCGTCACGCAGATCGGCCTTTGCCGGACGGCAGGGACGTAGTTGCGCACGCAGGTCCGGATCGACCACGGCCATCAGGGCGGCCAGTATCGGCGCGCCCAACGTCAGCACGATCGCGGCAAGCAGTTGCTGCGGTCCGTGCACCCACCACCAAACACCCAGCAGACCCAGCAGACGTGCCAACAGCAGGCAGGTGGCTACGGTGATCAACTTGTGCCGCGCCATCAGGAACCAAGATGGAAACCCCCAGGCCGCCACCAGGCCGACGGTCATGGCCGTCAGCACGGTTGGCCCCTGGCGCCCGCCCGTGGTTGCCATCCACAAGGCAGTGATGCCGACGCAGCTCAGGCCAGCGGCCAACTTCACTGCCTGCACGGCCCAGAAGTGGCGGCGAGCGCGGGTCGGGTCGCCTGCGAGTTCTACGGCGCGAACCAAACCGGCGAAATTGAAGCCGAAGTCGGTGACTGTGACCGCGACCAAGCCCAGCGTGATGGCCAGCGCGTAGTCACCATAGACAGCCGGACCCAAAGTCCTCATCAAAAGCGGTTGGGTGAGAAAGCCCACCACCAGGCTCAAGCCCTCGATCGCGACGTATGCGGAGGCCCGCCTCAGCTGCGGGCCGGCCGCGCTCACGGTGTGGAAGGTGGCGCGGCTGCGCCACGCCAAGCCGCCCAGTGGCCTTGCACCCAGTCCGAGAATTCCTGGCGGAACCGCTTCTCGCTAAAAGCCTCGGCCCCGGCGCGGCAACGCGCGGCCACATCGTCAGGCCATGCGTCGGTGGCCGCCCGCACGGCCGCAGCCAGGGCCTGCGGCGTGGCCTCGTCGAACAGCCAGGCGTTGTCGCCGTGGCGCAAATAGTCCAGCGCGCCGCCGTGGGCCAGCGCGATCACCGGGGTGCCCTGAGCCAGCGCTTCGACGGGTGCGATGCCGAAGTCCTCCACTGCCGCAAAGAGAAAGGCGCTGGCCCGGTGCAGTTCACGTACGACATCGGCCTCGTCCAGGAAGCCGGTGAAGCGCACGTTGGCCGGTGCCTGCCGACGCAGAGCCTGTCCCAGCGGGCCGGTACCCACGACCATCAGTTCGTGCTCCGGCAACAGGCGCATGGCTTCCAGCATCAGTGCCACGTTCTTGTAGCCAATCAGGCGGCCGACGGTAACCAGCCGCCGGGGTTGGCGTGGCTCGTCGGCGATGGGCCGCGGTAGGGCTGTGCGCACCGGCGGGTGGATCACCGTGGCGGGCAGGCGCCAGCATTTCAGGATGCGCCGTCGCACGAAACTGGAACAGCCAACGATGTGGTCCACGCCGTTGTTACTGCCGACGTCCCACATCCGCAGGCTGTGAAACAGCCGCCTTGCTAGCCATCCCGTGACCCCGCGATCCAGCCCTTCCTTCAGCAGGTAGGTGGCCTGCATGTCCCAGACATAGCGCATGGGGGAGTAGCAGTAACACAGGTGCAGCGCATCCGGCGGCACGATCACGCCCTTGGCCACGCAATGACTGCTGGAAATCACCAGATCGTGCCCGCTCAGGTCGAACTGCTGCACGGCGAAGGGCATCAGTGGCAAGCATCGCGTGAAGTAGCGCGTGATGCCGGGCCAGCGGTCCAGGAAGGACGTGACAGTGCGCCGGCTGGGGAATCGGCCGCGATCGGGCTGCGGCATGCGGTCGATGAGGGTGTAGAGGGTCGCGTCCGGGTACAGCGCCAGGATCTGTTCCAACACCCGCTCGGCACCCGCGTACTCAATCAACCAGTCGTGGACGACAGCGACGTTTTGGGGTAGCTTATCCACTGAACACCCCCACCCCCGCCGCCAAGGCCGCCGCCCGCAAATCAGCCTCCAGCGTCGCAATCGGCAATTGCCTGCGCAGTGCCAATTCCAGATACGCCGCGTCGTAACTGCTCAGGCCGAAGCGCAAGGCCAGCGCCAGCATTTCGCGTGGTGGCGCGGGCTCGCGGTCGATGTCGATCGGCAGGCCGCCGAGGTGCCCCAGGATCGTCTGAGCGCTCTGCGCGGTCAGTCGCTGGCGCAGGCAACTGGTCCGAAGCACATTCGTCAACTCCAGTTCCCACAACGCAGGCGCCCAAGCCCGGTCGTCCTGCAGCCGTTCAGCCACAGCTTGGGTGTAGGGCGTGGCCTGGTTGTCCAGGTACCAGCCCGACACCACCGAGTTGTCGATGACGAAAGGCATGCTCAGTCGCGGCCTTGTTCGATGGCTGCGCGCAGCGAAATGTCCAGACGGGTTCCGGCGCGCAGCGCGTTCAGCGCCGTGAAGGTCTCCGTCACTTTCTGGCGTTGCTTGCTGGCCTGTGATCGGCCCGCTGCAGCCGGCGCAGCCGACACCAGGCGCGCCACGGCAACGCCACGCCGCGTGATGATGAATTGCTCGCCTTGCTCGACCGCGACCAGCAGTTCGGACAAGCGCGTCTTGGCTTCGTAGACGGCCAGCTCTTTCATGATCAAATCTTTTTGATAATTTGGTTAACCAACTCTAGCACCGCCGGGTACGACGGATTTCTGGCTGCGCTGCCAGCCACCTCTGGACCGCGGCACAGCCGGCTGCGCTCTTCAAGTCCGCCCCGCCAGCATTCGCCTCTTATCCATCAAAAATGTGCTAAAAGACTGCAATTTAGTAATATAGATGTCATGCCAAAGCGTTCTATCGCCCTCACCGACATGCCACCTCTGGTGCGTTCGCTGCTGCGTGAACTGGGCGCCAACCTGGCCATCGCCCGCAAGCGCCGCAAAGAATCATTGAAGGTGTGGGCTGCGCGCATCGGGGTGTCTGAGCCCACGCTGGCGCGCATGGAACAGGGCGACCCCGGCGTGGCCGTCGGCACCTACGCCACCGCGTTGTGGCTGATCGGTCGGGCGCAGGCGCTGCCCGAACTGGCCGCGCCGCAACTGGATTTGGGCGCGCTGGAAAGCGAAGTGCGGGTGGCGCGCCAGCGAGCGGTGCGGGCGCCGGTTTCGCTGGCCGCGCGCATCAAGTCCTCGGGGCTTCTTTGATGGCGCCGCCGGACAGCAGTGGCTACCAGCCCGTCGACACGCTCTACCTGTGGTGGACAGCAGAACCGGCGCGGCCGGTGTTGATCGGCGAACTGGGCATGGTGCGTGCTCTGCGCGGGGTGTCGCTGCGCTACGCCGCCGACTGGCGCGCGATGGGCTTTCCGCTCAGCGAAGACTTGCCGCTGATCGACACCGAATTCTTCCCCCTGGGCAAAGAGACAGCGGCCGGCGCCGTGGACGACGCCAGGCCCGACCGCTGGGGTGAGCGCGTCATCCGCATCCTGGACAAGCCGGCGCGTTTGTCGCTGATGGAGTACCTGTATTTCGCTGGTGATGAGCGCTTCGGTGCGCTGGGTGTCTCGACATCGAAAGACCAGTACCTGCCGCGCCGTCTGGGCCCTTTGCCTGAAATTGCGGATGTCGGCCAGATCGACGAACTGGTGCAGAAAGTGGCTGCCGGTGAGCCGGTACCGGTGGCGCAGCGACGCCTGATTGCGCCGGGTGTGACGATGGGCGGCGCGCGGCCCAAGGCGCTGCTCAACATCGGTGGCGAGCAGTGGGTGCTGAAGTTTTCAGAGCCCGGTGAATTCATCGACATGCCGCTGGTCGAACATGCGGCGATGACGCTGGCGGCCCAGGCTCAAATCTGTGTGGCCATGACGCAGCCACTGACCCTGGCGCGGGGCCATGCGGTCGCCGTCAAGCGCTTCGATCGTCAAGGCGTTGGCGCCGATTGCAGGCGCTGGCATGCCCTGTCTGCCAACGTGGCGTTGAAGGCGGCCGGCGAGGGCTTGGGCTACCCGGAACTGGCGCAACTGCTGCGCCGGCGCGGCGTAGCCTCGTTGTCGCTCGGCCGGGCCCAGATGGCCGAGTTGTTCAGGCGCATGGTGTTCAACATCTTGATCGACAACACCGACGATCACGAGAAGAACCATGCCCTGCTCATGACCGACCGTGGCGAATATGCGCTGTCACCCGCCTTCGACGTGCTGCCCTCGGGCCATGCGCTGGGCTACCAGCAAATGCGCGTGGGCACGGACATGGCCGACTCGACGCTGGCCAACGCGCTGTCCGAACACGCGCAGTTCGGGCTGCAGAGTGGCCAAGCCGAGGCCCAGCTTCGCCAGGTGGTTGCAGTGGCGGCGGGCTGGAAAGATCACTTCGCCGCAGCGGGCGTGCGGGCCGCTGATGTCGAATCGCTGGCTCAGCAAATTGACAGGCCGTTCCTGGCCGATCAGCGCCGCGCATGGGGTGGCACGGGCTGACAAGCCGCGCCCAGTTGTTAGCATCAACCCGCCCTTTCCCCGCCAACGCCATCCGCGCAACCCCCCAGTGCCCGCATCCCCTGTCCCCGCGGCCGCCCCCTGGTTCGCCGCCGCCGCAGCAGCGCTGCCATCCCTGCTGGCCTACAACGTCGCCCCGTCCCCCACCTTCCTGAACCAGGCCCTGGCCTTCGCGCTGTGGCCGGCTTTTGCCCTGGCGGTGGCACCGCTGGCCGCCGGGCGGGGCGCCAGCGCGCTGCAAGGCGCCTTGGTGCTGCTGGTGGCGGCCGGCCTGTGGTCGTGGCTGGGTGCTTCCCTGCCGGCCAGCCTGGCGCTGTCCCTGATCGGTTCTTTGCTGGCCGCTGCCGTGATGGTGGCCAGCGGTGCGGGCGCCCGTGCCCGTCTGCAGGCCGACGGCCAGGGCGCGGCCGCTGCCGACCTCTTCGCGGCCTTCTGCTGGGGCTGGGTGGTTTCCGGCGTGCTGAACGTGGGCGTGGGCCTCGTGCAGGTCTTCTGGCCCGGCGTCATCGATGGCGACTGGATCGCCCATTCCGGCTTTCCCGGCCGCGCGGTGGGCAACCTGCGGCAGCCCAACCACCTCAGCAGCCTGCTGCTGTGGAGCTGCATCGCCGTCGCCGTGCTGCTGCAACTGGGTCGGCTGCGTGGGCGCTGGGCCGCCGCGCTGTTCGCGGCTTTCGTTTTCGCGGTGGTCTTGACGGCCTCGCGCACCGGTCTGGTCAGCGTGGTGCTGCTGGCCGTGTGGGGCGGACTGGACCGCCGCCTGGCGCGCCCCGTGCGCGGTCTGCTGCTGGCCGCGCCGGTGTTCTACGCCGCGTCGTGGCTGGGCATGGCGCAGTGGGCGGCGGCTTCGGCGCACAGCTTCGGCGGCACCGAAAGGCTGGCCGAGACCGACATTTCGAGCTCGCGTTTCGCCATCTGGCGCGACACCCTGGCGCTGATCAAGCTGCAGCCCTGGACGGGCGTGGGCTTCGGCGAATTCAACTACGCCTGGACGCTGACACCGTCGCCCCACCGGCCCACGGCGCTGTTCGACCACACCCACAACCTGCCGCTGCAGCTGGCGGTGGAACTGGGCCTGCCGCTGGCCTTGCTGGTCACCGGCCTGCTGGTCTGGGCGCTGTGGCAGGGCGCGCAGCGGGCCTGGCGGGCGTCGGGCGACATCGGCACGGCGCAGCGCAGTGCCATGGTCATGGTGCTGATGATCGGCCTGCACAGCCTGCTGGAATATCCGCTCTGGTACAGCTACTTCCTGCTGCCCGCCGCCTGGGCCTGGGGCTTTGCCTTGTGGCGGCCCGCCGCCCACACGGCCCCGGCCGTCACCGGAGCAACCCGCCAGCGCCCTTCGCTGCCGCTGGCCGTGGCCAATGGGGTGGTGGTGCTGGCTGCCGCGCTGGCGGTGCTGGACTACAGCCGCGTGGTCGCCATTTTCTCGGCCGACGAAGGCGCGGCGCCGCTGGACCAGCGCATCCGTGCCGGCCAGCGTAGCGTGCTCTTCGCCCACCATGCCGACTACGCGGCGGCCACCTCGGGCGTGCCGTCGGCCGACCCGGCGCATGCCTTCGACCGCGCCACGCACTACCTGCTGGACACGCGCCTGATGATCGCCTGGTCGCGTTCGCTGGCCGAACGCGGACAACTCGACGCGGCGCGCTTCATCGCCGAACGCTTGCGCGAATTTCGCAAGGCTGACGCGGAGACCTTCTTCAAGGCCTGCCGTGTCGGGCCTGCGGCGGTACCGCACAGCGCGCCGGGGGGCGCGGCGTCAGCGTCGTCAGCGGCATCACCAGCATCCGCGACCCCAGTCGATGTCGACACGGAAGCCGAAGCCGCATCGGAAACGCCAGCGGCATCGGCCGCCGAAACCTTCCCGTGTGAACGCCCGGTGCGTGTGCCGGGTTGGCGCGAACTGGCCAGGCGCTGACGGCCAGACTGGCCTTCAGCGCATCGCCACCCACTCCCCCGACTTGCCACCGCGTTTTTCCAGCACGCGGATGTCGGTCATGACCATGCCACGGTCGGCGGCCTTGCACATGTCGTAAATGGTCAGCAGGCCGATCTGCACGGCGGTCAGTGCTTCCATTTCAACGCCGGTGCGGCCCACGGTTTCGACCTGCGCGCTGCAGTGCACGCTGCTGGTTTCGGCGTCCAGTTCGAAGTCCACCGCCACGCGCGTGATCGGCAGCGGGTGGCACAGCGGGATCAAGTCCGACGTGCGCTTGGCGCCCTGGATGGCGGCGATGCGAGCAATGCCGATGACATCGCCCTTCTTCGCCTGACCGCTGGCGATCAAGGCGAACGTGGCCGGCTGCATGCGGATGCAGCCGCTGGCCCGCGCCACGCGATGGGTCTCGGCCTTGGCCGCCACGTCCACCATGTGGGCCTGCCCCTGGCCGTCGAAGTGGGTCAGCGGCGATGCGTCTGGCGCGTCGGCTGGCGGCGTGGTCATGGCCGGGTTCACGGTGTCGAGCGTCGGGCTTGTCATCAATGGCTACACGTTCAGCAACATGGTGCTGTCATCATAGGTTGATGCTGATGCAAGCTCCGGTTGCCATGCCCTGTTCGCCACCCGCGTTGCCGCCTGTTTGGCCCACCGCTTCCCGCTGGCGCCGCCTGCTGGCCGGTGGCCTGGCCGTGTTGATGACGCTGGGCGGCTGGCAGTTGCCGGCCCAGGCGCAAGTGCGGTTGCCGTCGCTGGGTGAGTCTGCTTCCGAAGACCTCAACGTCGGCGCCGAACGCCGCATCGGCGAACAGATCATGCGCGAGGCGCGGCGCGATCCGGAATTCCTCGACGACCCGGTGCTGCAGGAATACCTGCAGTCGCTGTTCAGCCCGCTGGTGGCCGCCGCGCGGCAGATGGGCAACATCGACGCCGACACCGACCAGGCCTTCGCCTGGGAGCCTTTCCTGGTGAAGGACCGCAGCGTCAATGCCTTTGCGCTGCCCGGCGGTTTCGTCGGCGTGCACCTGGGCCTGATCGCCATCACCACCACGCGCGACCAGCTGGCTTCGGTGCTGGCGCACGAGCTGTCGCACGTCACGCAGCGGCACATTGCGCGCAGCATCGCGCCCTCGTCGCGGGCTTCGATGCTGGCCATCGCCACGCTGCTGCTGGGCATCATCGCGGCTGCCAAGAGCAACAACGCCGATGTCTTCAACGCCGCCGTGATGGGCGGGCAGGGCGCGGCCATCCAGAGCCAGCTGAACTTCTCGCGCGACATGGAACGCGAGGCCGACCGCATCGGCTACGGCTTGCTTGCGAATGCGGGTTACGCGCCCGCCGGCATGGCGTCGATGTTCGAGAAGCTGGATGTCGCCTCGCGCATCAACGACAGTGGCGGCTTCCCGTACCTGCGCAGCCACCCGTTGACCACCGACCGCATCAGCGAAGCGCGCAACCGCACCTTGATCGCCCCCGGCGCGGCGGTTGTGCCCACCTTGCTGCACGCGATGATGCAGATGCGTTCGCGCGTGCTGATGGCCGAAGGCGCGCAGGCGCTGCAGCGGCTGGCCGGTGGTGGCACGTCGCCGCTGCGCATCGAACGCGTGGCGGCGCTGTATGGCGGTGCGCTGGCCTCGTCGATGTTGAACGAGCACGCGGCGGCCGAAGCCCTGGTGGCGCAGGCCCTGCAGGCGGAAGCGACCATCAGCCCGCGCGAACCGCAAGCCGAGCGTGCGCTGCGCCTGCTGCAAGCCGAAGTGCGCCTGGCCGCCGGCAAGCCTGCCGCAGCGCTGCTGGCGCTGGATGCGCTGCCGGGCGGCGGCGCAGCCGAACGGCCGCCCCTGCTGCTGCGCGCGCAGATGGCATTGGCGCTGCACCGGTCCGATCCGAACGCATCGGCCGACGCCCTGCGCAGCAGCACCGAGGCCCTGCAAACCTGGTTGGCCGACGCACCGCACGACGCGGCCGCCTGGGAATTGCTGGCCAGCACCAGCGACGTGCTGGGCCTGAAGCTGCGGTCCATGCGTGCCGCCGCCGAAGCCCGCGTGGTGCTGGGCGACCTGACCGGCGCCATCGACCGCCTGCGCGCTGCGCAGGGGGCATCGCGCACGGCCGTGGGCCAGGACTTCATCGAGGCTTCGGTGATCGACGCCCGCCTGCGTCAGGTCACCGCGCAGCGCCGCCAACTGGCGCTGGAAGCACGCGGCGAGGGCCGCAGCAGCCGGCCTGCGCCGGGTGACGAACCGCCCTGATCGCCGCCCTGACCGCCGTGCTGACCGCCGCCGTCAGACCGACGCGTTGCCGCTGAACAGCCGCTCGGTGGCCACGTCGATGACCATGCCGCACAGGCTGTACAGCACCGAGCCGATCAGGGCCGCGCTGAAGCCGGTGACGTTGAAACCGTCCAGTACGCCAGCGGCCGACCAGAACATCAGCGCGTTGATCACGAACAGGAACAGGCCCAGCGTGATCAGCGTCACCGGCAGCGTCAGCAGCACCAGCAACGGCCTGACCAAAGTATTGAAAAGCCCGAGCACCAAGGCCGCGATCAACGCCGAGCCAAAGCTCGTCACGGTGACCCCGGGGTAAAGGTGTGCGACCAACAACAGGGCCGCCGCCAGCAACAACCAACGCACAATGATCTTCATAGGGTCAGCATAACGTGGCGGCGATGCCTGAAATGGCACTTTCACCTATGAAAACAGCTTCTCAGTGCCCCGTGCAGGGTTTAGCATCGCGCCTGCTTGTTTGCCAGGATAGACAGGCCCGCAGGACCCCCGGTCCAGTGAGGTCCGCGTGGCGACTGGCATCCCTCAAACACTGACGGAGAAAATCCAAATGGCAACTGCGAAAAAAGCGACCGCGAAGAAAGCCGCACCGGCTGCGCCGGCGAAAAAGGCTGCACCGGCGAAGAAGGCCGCGGCGCCCGCGAAGAAGGCTGCA
This sequence comes from Betaproteobacteria bacterium, assembly GCA_031424355.1. Classification (GTDB taxonomy): domain Bacteria; phylum Pseudomonadota; class Gammaproteobacteria; order Burkholderiales; family Burkholderiaceae_C; genus Rubrivivax. The sequence goes on along the minus strand of JANPHI010000149.1, from coordinate 2,388 downwards.
CCGGCCAAGAAGGCGGCGCCTGCTGCGGCACCGGCGAAGAAGGCTGCGCCTGCGAAGAAGGCCGCCCCGGCCAAGAAGCGCACCCCCAGCGCGGCCTTTATGAAGGCCATGACGCCGAGCGCCGCCCTGGCTGCGGTCATCGGCGACAAGCCGCTGCCGCGCACCGAGGTGACCAAGAAGGTCTGGGAATACATCAAGAAGAACAACCTGCAAGACAAGGTCAAGCGGACCATGATCAATGCAGACGCCAAGCTGAAGGCCGTGGTCGGCGCCGCGTCGATCAGCATGTTCGGCATGACCAAGGAAATCAGCAAGCACCTCAAGTGATGCACTGAGGCGCTGAATCTGAGATCCAGCCAGGGCCCGTCGGGGCCCTTTTTCATGGCCGCCCTTCGGGGCCCTTTTTCAGGCCCGCAAGGTGGTCCTGTCGCCAGCCGCCATTGCGCGTGGCCCGCCGCTCAGATGTCGCCCGCCCGCGCGAATTTCGCGATGTGCTCGCCGGCGCGGAAAGCCAGGGCTTCGATGGTCTGCGTCGGCTGGCCGCGGCCCGAGGTCACGAAGCTCGAACCGTCGCACAGGAAGAGATTGCGCACGTCGTGCGTGCGGTGGTACTTGTCGATCACCGAGGTCGCCGGGTCGTTGCCCATGCGGCAGGTGCCCAGCAGGTGCACCCCGCCACGCGCTTCGCCGATTTCACCGGTCACGACCTGCCTGGCGCCGGCCGCGTCCATGATTTCGGCGGCCCGGTCGCGCTGCCAGGCGGCGTGCTTCATGTCGTCCGGGTGGTCCTTGTAGGTGACGCGGATCGACGGCACACCCCAGGCGTCCTTCAGCTCGGGGTCGATGTCCACGCGGTTGGTCTCGACGGCCAGCGACGTGCCGTGGCCCGAGGCGGTCATCCAGTAGGTGTAGGACTCCAGGTATTCCTTGAATTCCGGGCCCCAGGTCGGTGTGCCTTTCGGGACGTTCTGGCCCCAGTTCAGCGGCCCGCCCGAGCGGGCATCGATGCCGCCGCCGCCGTAGAAGCCGCGCTTGGGGTCGGAGTCGTAGTGGTCCTGCAGGATGCGCGTGACATTGGCGCCCTTGTACTCGTTCAGCGGGCGCTCGAAGCGCGCCTGCGCGCCGCCGCCCTTGTTGAACATCAGGTAGCGGCCGACCACGCCGCTGGAATTGGCCAGGCCCTGCGGGAAGGCGTCGGTGGCCGAGTTCAACAGCAGCTTGGGCGTCTCCGATCCGTTGGCGCAGACCACCACCGCACGGGCCTTCTGGAACTGCTCTTTCTTCTCCTTGTCGAAGTAATGCACGCCCGTGGCGCGGCCCGCCGCATTCATGCCGATGCGGTGGACGTAGCTGTTGGCGCGCACCTCGCAGCGCCCGGTGGCTTCGGCCTCGGGGATGACCGTCCACACCGACGAGGACTTGGCCATCACCTCGCAGGCGTAGCCGCCGCACAGGCCGCACTGCACGCAGGCCGGGCGGCCCCGGTAGAAGCGCGAGTTGATGGCCATCGGCGCCGGGAAGGGGTGCAGGCCCAGCTTGCGCGCACCGCGTTCGAACAGCACGCCCGAGGACTTCACCGGCAGCGGCAACATCGGGTAGGGCCGGCTGCGCGGCGGGTCGAAAGGGCTGGCGCCGGCCAGGCCGGAGACGCCGACTTCCCATTCCACCTTGGTGTAGTAGGGCTCCAGTTCCGCGTAGGTGATGGGCCAGTCGGCCAAGTTGGCGCCCGGTATGGCGCCCACGACACTGCGTTCGATGAAGTCGATCTCGTGGAAGCGCCAGAAGTTTGCGTTGAAGTGCACGCTGCTGCCACCGACGACGCGCGCGTAGGTCAGCGGGTTGCGGCCGTTGGCCCGCTCGGCCTTCTTGTTCGGGTCGTTGCGGAAGGACTGTGGGTTGGTCGCCGGGTTGTTGGTGATGCCGGACATCTGGGTGTACTTCAGCTCGTCGTGCTCGAATTCACCGGCCGCCATGCGCGGGCCCTGTTCCATCACGACGACGGTGTTGCCGGCGCGCGAGAGTTCGCGCGCCATGATGCCGCCGGAAGCGCCGGAGCCGACGACGATGAAATCGACGGTCTGGCTGGTTTTGAAAGTCTTGCTGGCCATGGCTTGTTCCTTCAGGCGAAATCAGGCGGTGTAGGGCTTGGTGCCGGGGTAGGGCACGAAGCCCCCGTAGTCCTTGTCGTACTCGCCGAAGGGCGGCTTCCACGCGTGCTGGTCGACCACCTGGATCAGCTTCCAGCCCTGGTTCTCGTGGTTGCCGCCGTACTTGGGCAGCGCCAGCATGCCCAGCACGGTGAGCCTCCGCACCGCCATGAAAAACGGCGTCTTGTCCACCTCACGCAGCCAGGCGATCTGCTGCGCGTCGGTGGCGGCCGCGAAGGCC
>JANPHI010000148.1:0-7706 GCA_031424355.1 Betaproteobacteria bacterium | reverse complement strand
CCCGAGGCCCACGGCGGCCTGGGCCAGGGCGCCATCGACGCGATGGTGGTCAGCGAAGAACTGGGCCGTGGCCTGGTCAACGCGCCCTACACCTTTGCCGCCCTGATGGCGCCGCGCCTGCTGGCCGTGGCGCCCGAGGCGCTGCAAACGCAGTGGTTGCCGGGCATCGCGAGCGGTGAGGCGATGGTGGTGCCGGCCCTGCAGGAACGCGCGGCGCGCTACCGGCTGGCCCACGTCACCACCCGTGCCGTGCAGACGGCCTCGGGTTGGCAGCTGGACGGCCGCAAGACCGTGGTGCCGGCCGGTGACGAGGCCGACGCCTTCATCGTCCCGGCCCGGGTCAGTGGTGCCGACAACGACGCAGCCGGCATCGCCCTCTTCCTGGTCGAACGCAGCGCGGTGGAGGTCACCGGTTACCCGACGCAGGACGGCGCCCGCGCCGCCGACGTGACGCTGAAGGCCAGCGCCGCCACGCTGATCACCGCAGACGGCCACGCCGTGCTGGAAGACGCGGTGGACGCCGGCATCGCCGCGCAATGCGCCGAGGCCGTGGGCGTGATGGACAAGCTGGTGGCCGTCACCGTCGAGTACATGAACACGCGCAAGCAGTTCGGCAGCACGCTGGCCGGGTTCCAGGCGCTGCGGCACCGCATCGCCGACGTGAAGATGCAGCTGGAGCTGGGCCGCTCGATGAGCTACTACGCCAGCCTGAAGATGGGCATGCCTTCCGAGCAGCGCCGCCGCGCCATCAGCCAGGCCCGCGTGCAGCTGGGCACCAGCATGCGTTTCGTCGGGCAGCAGTGCATCCAGCTGCACGGCGGCATCGGCTGCACCGACGAGTACATCGCCAGCCACTATTTCAAGCGCTTGACGATGCTGGAGATGAGCCTGGGCGACACGCTGCACCACCTGGGTGAAGTGTCGAACCGCATGCAGGACACGGCGGGCGTGTTCGCGTGAGCCCCCAAGCTCGCTGGCGCTCGCTACCCCCCGAGGGGGCCGTCCGCCAGCGGCCCGGCGAACCCGGTTCCGCGGCGGGAAGCTCGGTCCAGACGCCGGACTAGTTTCTGTCCCCCGGCTCGATCACCGACATTGCCGGCCTCACGGTCGGCCACGCTGCAGCCCTGGGGCGACCCACGGGCTGCAGCGTCGTCTTGTGCCAGGACCCTGCCGGCGCGGTCTGCGGCGCGGCCGTGCGCGGCGGCGCGCCGGGCACGCGCGAGACCGACCTGCTGCGCCCCGAGAACACCGTGGAACGCGTGCACGCCGTGCTGCTGACCGGCGGCAGCGCCTTCGGCCTGGACGCCGCCGGCGGCGTGATGCGCTGGCTGGACGAGCGCGGCCACGGCCTGGTGGTTGGCGCAGCGGCCAACGCCCACACCGGCCAGCCGGTGCGTGTGCCCATCGTGCCGGCGGCGGTGCTCTTCGATTTGTGGGTCGGCGACCCGCGCATCCGGCCCGATGCGAGCACGGGTTACGCGGCCTGCGCAGCGGCGTCGGCGTCAGCCCCGCTGCAAGGCTGCTACGGCGCCGGCCTGGGCGCCACGGTGGGCAAGCTCTACGGCATCGCCCGCGCGATGAAAGGCGGCGTCGGCACGGCGTCGCTGCGCCTGGGGCGCTACACGGTGGGCGCGCTGGTGGCGGTCAACGCCATCGGCGATGTCATCGACGAACACGGCGTGGTGATCGCCGGTGCGCGCACGGCCGATGGCCTGAGGCTGATCGGTGCCAGCCGCGCCTTGCTGGACGGCGCCGGCCCGCCGCAGGTGATGGCCGGCATGGCCACCACCATCGGCGTGGTCGCCACCGACGCGCTGCTGAACAAGGCGCAGGCGACGCAGCTGGCGTCGCTGGCCCACCACGGCCTGGCGCGCAGCGTCAGCCCGATCACGCCGCACGACGGCGATGCCTTCTTCGCAGTCGCCACCGGCAGCGCCGGCGCGGCGGGCGATCTCACCGCCCTGGGCGCCCTGGCCGCCGAGGTGGTGGCGCGGGCCGTCCGCAACGCGGTGCGCGCAGCCACCGGGCTGCCCGCCAGCGCGGCCACACCGGCCTTGCCGGCGGCGGGCGACCTGCACGCGGCCGACTGAACCCTGCTGAACCATCGCCCCATGCGCATCGCCCAGATCCTCTTCAGCCAAGGTTTCGGCAGCCGCCGCGACTGCTCCGGTCTGCTGCAAAACGGCCTGGTCCGCGTCGACGGCCGGGTGCTGGAAGACCCGCACGAAGACTTCGAGCCCGAGGGCCTGGTCGTCGAGGTGCAAGGCCGCGCCTGGCCCTACCAGGCAACGGCCCTGGTGCTGCTGCACAAGCCGGCCGGCTACGAGTGTTCGCAAAAACCCAAGCACCACCCCAGCGTGCTCAGCCTGCTGCCGGTGCCGCTGCGCGTGCGGGGCGTGCAGCCGGTCGGCCGGCTGGACGAAGACACCACCGGGCTGCTGCTGCTGACCGACGACGGTGCGCTCATCCACCGCCTGACCAGCCCCAAGCACCACGTGCCCAAGGTCTACGAGGTGGGCACCAAACACCCGCTGGACGAGACGCAGTTGCAGCGCCTGCGCGACGGCGTGGTGCTCGACGACAGCCCGACGCCGGTGCGCGCGGCCGCCGCCGAACGCACCGGCGACTGCGCGCTGGCCTTGACGCTGACCGAAGGCAAGTACCACCAGGTCAAGCGCATGTTGGCTGCGGTGGGCAACCGGGTCGAGACGCTGCACCGCAGCCGCTTCGGCGACCTGGCCCTGAGCGCCGAACTGCCGCCGGGCACCTGGCGCTGGGTCAGCGCGGCCGAACGCCAGGCCCTCAGCGGCGGCGGCGCTGCTGGCGCCGGGCCAGCCGCGCGCGGTTGAGGCCGCGCAGGCCCACCTGCAGCGCCGTCCAGGCCGCCCGCAGCCACGCCACCGCCCGTCCACCACCGGTCGCGGTTTGCGGGGGCTGCAAGGGCCGTTCGGCGCGCCGCTGGACGGCGGCTTCGATCACGGTCTGCCAGGCCTGCAGCGTCAGCGCCGGCGTGTGCCGGGCCCTGACCTGGGCGCGCGCCGCCATCGCGATGCGCCAGCGCCAGCCGGCGTCGTCCCGCGCACGGCGCAGCGCGGCCGTCCAGTCCTGCACGCTGCCATCGACCAGCGCACCGGTGCGGTCGTCGTCGATGGCCTCGCGGTAAGGGCTGACGGCCGAGGCCAGCGTGGCAACGCCGGCTTCGGCGTAGTCGTACCACTTGATGGCGCTCTTGCAGGCGCTGAAGCGGCTGTCGTCCAGCGGGATGGCCGCCACCGCGTTGGGCAGGCTGCGCGCCAGCGCGATGAAGTCGGCGCGCGCCAGCAGGGGGTGGGCCTCGACCTGCAAGCCGGCGGCCGCCAGGCCGTCGGCAGCCGGCCCCACGGCCACCACCCGCAGGCCACCCGGGCTTTCGCGCTGCACATCCAGCAGGGCCTGCAGCAAGCCGCCGGGCCACAGCCGGTCTGAAGCCGCCAGCAGCACACAGGCCGGCTGGCCCGGCACGGCCACCGGCAAGGGGCCGTCGCAAGGCTGGCCGTGGTTGGGCACGACCACGCGCACGGCTGCGGGGCCGGCCTGCGCATCGCTCAGTGCCTCACCCAGCGCGGCCGTGCTGACGCTGACGGCGTCGGCCAGCGCCAGCGCGCGCTGCACCCAGACCGCGCGGTCCTGCATCACGCCGTGGTGCAGCAGGTGGGGCGCCATCTCGGTCAGCAGGTCGTCGATCTCGCAGACGATGGCGCCCGGCCCGGCGTGCATGTGCTGCAACAGGGCCAGGTGGCGCCGGTCCGTGGGCCGCTGGGCCACCAGCACGTCGGCGGCGTCCAGGTCGGCTGGCATGCAGGCGTGGTACGCCAAGACCCGCAGCGTCCAGCCGCGCTGCCGGGCCAGCTGCGACAGCGGTTCGGCAACACGGATGGCGGTGATCAGCGACTGCGGGTCGGCCGCCAGCGCCAGGATCTTCACGTGCGCCGCCGCCTGCCCACCACGCCGTGCGCTCAGCGCACGAAGCGCAGGCTGACGGCGGCCACCGCGCCGAGCAGCGCGGTGCTGGGCTCGGTGCGGCCCGCAGTGCGGCGGCGCGCCACCACGGCCTGCGCCAGGCGGGGCTGGCCGGCGAACAAGGCCGCACGCGCCAGGCGCCGGGCATCGCGGCTGGCGAAGAAGGCGTCGGGCAAGGCCTGCATCCACAGCAGCAATTCGCCTTCGCTGACGAAGCGCGGCAGGTTGTAGGGCCCGTGGAAGCCAAACACCGGGCCGCCGGGCGCGTCGTTTTCGAAGGCAAAACGCCGCGCCAGCGCCGGCGGCGCGAAGCTGACGCCGTGCACGCGTTCGAGTTGCTCGCGGTAGGTCACGCACAGCGCCTCGTCTTCGGGGTGCAGGCGGGTCAGGCGCGGGTCACGGCCGGCGGCCAGCAGGCGGCGCGAACGCAGCGAAAACCCGCCGTTGCCCACGCTGCAGCCGGCGGGTGCATCGGGCCACACGGCGCCGATGTAGTCGTGCACCAGGAACTCGTCGGTCCAGGCTGCCGGGTCGGCAACGAAGCCGTCCCACTGCGTGATCAACACATGGGAACTGCGGATGTGGGCCGGCAGTTCGCGCAGCACGAACTGCGAATAGTCGGCACCCGAGGTGATGGGGCCGATGTCGATGACCTCGATGCCCGGCATCACGCGCTTGGGCACCCACTGGTGGGTGAAGAGCAGCACCCGCGAGAAATCGATGCCGGCCATCGACCGCAACAGCGACTGCATCGCCAAGGCCGGCGCCCGCGTGTCGATGGCACACAGCGTGACTTGCTTCAGCGGCAGGCGGGCCATGCGTTTCATTGTGCCAGCCGCTTGCGCGGGCCCCGTGCAGGGCCGCGCCGATACACTCCGCGCCGATGAATGAACGCCGTGTCGGTATCAGCCTGGGCAACATCGGTGCCCTGCACGACGGCCTCGGTGAATTCTCTTTGCAGATCGGCCAGCGCATCGCGGCCGTCGCGCCCGCCTGGCGCGAGCAGCATGGCATCCACATCGATTTCCACCTGCGCGACAAGCTCGACGGTCTGTTCGGCCGCGAGGTGGGCTATCTGCACGTCAACCGCTGGCAGCGCGTGCGCCACGTGCAGCCGCAGCCCTACGCGTTGTGGCACAGCCTGCACCAGTTGAACAAGAACCTGCCGCCGAACATGGAAGCCGGCAGCCACGCGCGCGTGGTGACGGTGCACGACCTGAACTACCTGATCGGTCGCCATGCTTTTTCGAAGTGGCGCCACCACCGCCGCACGCAGGCGCTGATGCGCCGCACCGACGAGGTGGTGGCCATCAGCCAGTACACCGCCGACGACGTGCGCCGCCACCTGGGCTGGGCCGGGCCGCTGCAGGTCATCCACAACGGCGCACGCAGCTTCGTGGCTGCACCGCGCGAACCGCTGCCCGGTTGGGCGCTGGACGAAACGCGGCCTTTCCTCTTCCACCTGAGCCGCATGTCGCCGTCGAAGAACCCGCAGGCCCTCATCGAACTGGCACGCGCCTGGCCCGAGATGATGTTCGTGCTCTGCGGCCCGCCCAGCGACGACGCCAAACACCTGCGCGCCACGGTCAATCTGCCCAACCTGCAGTTCCACCTGGGCATCAACGACGCGCAAAAGGCCTGGGCCTACGCGCAGTGCACGGGCTTCCTGTTCCCGTCGCTGACCGAAGGCTTCGGTCTGCCGCCCATCGAGGCCATGCACTTCGGCAAGCCGGTGTTCCTGGCGCGGCGCACCTGCCTGCCGGAAATCGGCGGCACGGCAGCCGACTACTTCGACGACTTCGAGCCGACCGCGATGCGCGCCGTCATCGAACAAGGGCTGGCGCGTTATGCGCAGCCCGGCCGCGCCGACGCCATACGCGCCCACGCGGCGCAGTTCGACTGGGACCGTGCGGCTGAAGGCTACCTGGCGCTGTACCGGCGTTTGCTGGGCCTGCCGCCGGGATAATCCGCCACCATGCAGATCCACCGCAGCTACCGTTTGAGGGGTGCCGATGTCCCGGCCGGCTGCGCCGTGACGATCGGCAATTTCGACGGCGTGCACCGGGGCCACCAGGCCATGCTGGCGCTGCTGACCAGCGAGGCGCGGCACCGCGGTGTGCCGTCCTGCGTGCTGACCTTCGAACCCCACCCGCGCGACCACTTCGCGCGGCTGGCCGGCAAGCCTGAACTCGCGCCACCGCGCATCGCCACGCTGCGCGACAAGCTGCTGGAATTGCAGCGTTGCGGCATCGACCACGTGGTCGTGCAGCGCTTCGACGCGGCCTTCGCGGCGATGTCGCCCCAGGCCTTCATCCACGATGTGCTGCAGCAAGGTCTGCGCGCCCGCTACGTGCTGGTCGGCGACGACTTCAGCTTCGGCGCCAAGAGGGCCGGCAATTACGCGATGCTGGACGCAGCGGGCTCGGCAACGCCCGCGCCCGCCGGCTTTGACGTGGCGCGGATGATGAGCTACGAGGTGCACGGCCTGCGCGTATCCAGTTCGGCCGTGCGCGAGGCGCTGCGCAGCGGCGACATGCCGCGCGCCGAGGCGCTGCTGGGTCGGCCCTATGCCGTCAGCGGCCACGTGGTGCACGGCGCCAAGCTGGGCCGCGACCTGGGCTTTCGCACGCTGAACCTGCGCTTCGGCCACCCCCGCCCCGCCGTCAGCGGCATCTTCGTCGTGCGCGTGCACGGCTTGACCGATCAGCCGCTGGCGGGCGTGGCCAGCCTGGGCGTGCGGCCGACGGTGGAAGACAACGGCCGCGTGCTGCTGGAGGTGCATTGCCTGGACTGGCCCGCCACGCTGGGCCGCGACGGCGGCTACGGCCGCTGCGTGCGGGTGGAACTGCTGCACAAGCTGCACGACGAACTGAAGTACGACGGCCTGGATGCGCTGCGCGAGGGCATCGCCCGCGACACCGCTGCGGCCGTGGCCTGGCACGCCCGGGCCGGCCGGCCGGCTGCGGCCTAGCGCGGGTCGGCCGCCGCTTAGAATCGGCGCCATGTTCAAGCCGCCGTCATTGCGCTTCCGTTGGCACGCCACCACGCACCGGCAAGGCACGCGCGACCGAATTATTCGGACCCAGCGCTGATCGTCCTGATCTCGCGCTGACCTGACGCCGAGGGCCGGGCGCGCTACCCCGGCACCGGGCGCCGCCCTGACGGCGCCACCCACCCAGCCTGCACCGCCCGCCGCAGCCTTGCGGCCCCGAGGACCTGCCATGAACGCCCCCACGCCCACATCGCCCACCGCGCCCGCCCCGTCCGCTGCGTCCGCCACCCCCGCTGCCCCCGACTACCGCAGCACGCTGAACCTGCCCGACACGCCCTTCCCCATGCGCGGCGATCTGCCCAAGCGCGAGCCGGGCTGGATCAAAAGCTGGAACGACACCGAACAAGACGGCGGCCTGTACAAGCGCCTGCGCGACGCCCGCATCGGCGCGCCGCTGTTCGTGCTGCACGACGGCCCGCCCTACGCCAACGGCAAGCTGCACATCGGCCACGCGGTCAACAAGATCCTGAAGGACATGGTCGTGAAGAGCCGCCAGCTGGCCGGCTTCGATGCGCGCTACGTGCCGGGCTGGGACTGCCACGGCCTGCCCATCGAAAACCAGATCGAGAAAGACCACGGCCGCGGCCTGCCGCGCGACAAGGTGCAGGCCCTGAGCCGCGCCTACGCCACCGAGCAGATCGCCCAGCAGATGGCC
>JANPHI010000147.1:0-7760 GCA_031424355.1 Betaproteobacteria bacterium | reverse complement strand
GGGCGTGCACCTCGAAGGCCCCTACATCAGCCCCGACAAGCTGGGCGCGCAGCCGGCCTTTGCCCGTGCGCCCAGTCTGGCCGAGGTGCTGGCGCTGCACGCCATCGCGACGATCAAGCTGGTGACGCTGGCACCCGAAGTGAGCGGCATGCTGGCGTTGATCCCGGCCCTGGTCGAAGCCGGCATGCGGGTGCAGATCGGCCACACCGGGGCCAGTTACGAACAGGCCGTGGCCGCCATGCAGCAAGGCGCCACCGGCTACACGCATTTGTTCAACGCGATGAGCGCGCTGCACCACCGCGCGCCCGGTGCCGTCGGCGCGGCGCTGGCGCACGCGCAGCACGCGGAAATCATCCCCGACCTGCTGCACGTGCACCCCGGCGCGATACGTGCCGCCCTGCGCGCGATACCGGGTTTGTTCTGCGTCACCGACGCCACGTCCGCCGCCGGCATGCCCGACGGCGACTACCGCCTGGGCCGCCAGACGGTGACCAAGTGCCTGGGCGGCGTGCGCCTGGCCGACGGCACGCTGGCCGGCAGCACGCTGACGATGGACCAGGCGCTGCGCAACCTGGTCGGCATCGGGCTGACGCTGGCCGATGCGGCCGCCCGCGTCAGCACTCACGCCGCGAACTACCTGCGCCTGCCGGATCGCGGTCGGCTGCAGGTGGGCGCGGTGGCCGACATCGTGGTGCTGGACGCCGCCACGCTGCACCTGCAGCAAGTGTGGATTGAGGGCCTGGCGCTGAAGGACATCGGGTGACGTCCCGCATGCTGGCCGAAGCCGCTGAAGGCCCGGCCGTGGCCGCGCGCCTGCTGGCTGCTGAAGGCCCTGCGCTGGCCGAACTGGGTGCCGAACTGCGCCACCGCCCGCCGCTGAGCCTGCTGACCGTGGCGCGCGGCAGCAGCGACCACGCGGCCCACTACATGGCCTACCTGGTGATGGCGCGGCTGGGGCGGCTGGTCACGTCCTTGCCGATGTCGCTGGTCACGCTGTACCAGAGCCGCCTGGTCTGCGACGGTCTGGTGGCGCTGGCTTTTTCGCAGTCCGGCCAAAGCCCCGATCTGGTCGCGCCGCTGCGCTACTTCGCCGAACAGGGCGCGCGCACCGTGGCCTTCGTCAACGATGCGGCCTCGCCATTGGCGCAGGCGGCGCGGCAGACCATCGCGCTGCACGCCGGCCCCGAGCTGAGCGTGGCCGCCACCAAGAGTTTCATCGCGCAGTGCGTGGCCGGCGCGGCGCTGGCTTCGGCGTGGGAGCAGGACGCTGCCTTCAGCGCGGCGCTGGCCGATGTGCCGGCTGCGCTGGACCGCGCCTGGGCGCAGGACTGGAGCGCTGCGGTGCCCGTGCTGCAAGGCGCGCAGCGCCTCTACGTCATCGCGCGCGGCACCGGTTTGCCGGTGGCGATGGAAGCGGCGCTGAAGTTCAAGGAGGTGTGCGGCATCCAGGCCGAGGCCTACTCGGGCGCCGAGGTGCAGCACGGCCCGATGGCGCTGGTCGAACCCGGTTTCCCCATGCTGGTTTTCGCGCCACACGGCCCGGCGCACGCCGGCCTGTTGCTGCTGGCCGCGCAGATGCGTGACCGCGGCGCCCGCGTGCTGCTGGCCGCACCGCCCGGCACACCCGGCTGCGACCTGCCGCTGGCCGCCACCGGCCATGTCGATCTCGACCCGATTGCCGTGGTGCAGAGCTTCTACCGCCTGGTCGAAGTATTGGCCCGCGCGCGCGGCCTGGACCCCGACCACCCGCGCCACCTGAACAAGGTCACCCGCACGTCCTGAGTGGCGCTGCGGCTCGCCGCCATCCCCGTGGCACCTGCCTCACCGCAGCGGCTAGGGCACGCGCTTCGCGCGCGTCGGCGGCTGTTCAGGCAGGCCGGTCAGGTGGCTGGCATCGGCCCATTGCTCGATCTGCAGCGTGCCGTCCACCCAGCGCAGCCGGTTGATGCCGGTGTTGGGGATGTCGCAGTCGCGCAGCCCGTCCAGCGACAGGCCGTGGCAGGTGCGCCAGAGCATGTCCAGCACGCCGCCGTGCGTGACCACGGCCACGCGCCGGCCGCGCGTCTGTTCGGCTAGTTCGCGCACGCTGGTCAAAACACGCGTGTGGAACTGGCGCAGGCTTTCGCCGCCTTCGGGCAGCGCGTAGTCGCCGTGGTGTTCCAGCCAGCGCTGCCACAGGTCGGGGTGCTGTTGCTGGATGGTCGGCACGTCCAGTCCTTCCAGCATGCCGAAGCGCTGTTCGCGCAGACCGGGCAGCAAGGTCGGCGAGACCGACCAGTTCGCGGCCAGCGGCGCGGCGGTTTGCTGCGCGCGTTGCAGGTCGCTGCTGAACAGCGCGTCGTGCGGGTCGGCGGCCAGGCGATCGGCCAGCCGCTGCGCCTGCGTCAAGCCCAGCGCATTCAGCGGCACGTCGATCTGGCCTTGAAAGCGCTGCTGCCGGTTCCAGTCGGTTTCGCCGTGGCGGATGAAGAGCAGTTCGGTCACTGGGCGAACGTCACTTCGCGAACAACTGGCTGCGGTCCTTGAAGGCCTTGAATTCCAGTGCGTTGCCCGAGGGGTCGTAGAAGAACATCGTGGCCTGTTCGCCGACCAGTCCGGCGAAGCGGATGTAGGGCTCGATGACGAACTTCACGCCGCCCGCGCGCAGCTGGGTGGCGAAGGCGTCGAACTGGTCCCAGTCCAGCACCACGCCGAAGTGCGGCACCGGCACATCGTGGCCGTCGACTTCGTTGTGGTGGGCACCCTGCGATTTCGGCGGCGCCAGGTGGGCGACCAACTGGTGGCCGAAGAGGTCGAAGTCGATCCATTCGCTGCTGCTGCGGCCTTCGGGGCAGCCCAGCAGGCCGCCGTAGAACGCGCGCGTGCTGGCCAGGTCGTGGACGGGGAAGGCGAGGTGGAAGGGGGCGATGCTGCTCATGGCGTGAAGGTGGCGGTGTGGGTCGCCACAGCATACCCGCGCAGCATGAAATTCGCCGCCGCGCCGGCTGGCTCGCCGGTCGGGTCAGCCCTTGATTTCGGGCCGGTAGACGCTGGCGTCGGTGCTCACCAGGTCCAGCGGAAAGCGCCGGCCGGCCAGGTGGTCTTCCATGCACTTCACCACCAGCGCACTGCGGTGCCGCGCAGCACTGGCGCGCACTTCGTCGGGCGTCATCCATAGCGTGCGCACGATGCCGGTGTCCAGCGTGCGGCCGGGCAGTTCATCGCCCACGGTGCCGGCGTAGGCGTAGCGCACGTAGGTCACGTCTTCGCCCGTGCTGGGGCGCTGGAAGCGCGACAGGTAGATGCCCACCAGCGCCGTCGGCGTGAAGGCGCGCATCGTCTCTTCCAGCGCCTCGCGCACCACGCCTTGCTGCGGTGATTCACCCGGGTCCAGATGCCCGGCCGGGTTGTTCAGCCGCAGGCCTTCGGGCGTGTGCTCTTCGATCAGCAGATAGCGGCCATCGCGTTCGATGATGGCCGCCACCGTGGCGCTGGGGCTCCAGCGGGCCGACGCTGCCACCGCCGTCAGCCCGCAGCGCCCGCCTTCACCTTCAAGCGCCACGCGTGCAGCAGCGGCTCGGTGTAGCCACTGGGCTGCACCAGGCCCTTGAACACCAGGTCGCTGGCCGCCTGGAAGGCCGCGCCTTTGCTGAAGCGGCCTGCCATGTTCTGGTAGGCCTTGTCACCCGCGTTCTGCTTGTCCACCACCTTGGCCATGCGCTTGAAGGTGCTCTTGACCTGCGACTTCGTCACCACGCCGTGCAGCAGCCAGTTGGCGATGTGCTGGCTGGAGATGCGCAGCGTGGCGCGGTCTTCCATCAGGCCCACGTTGTGGATGTCGGGCACCTTGCTGCAACCCACGCCTTGATCGACCCAGCGCACCACATAGCCCAGGATGCCCTGCGCGTTGTTGTCGATTTCCTGCTGCTTTTCCTCGTCGGTCCACTTCGGCTTCCTGGCCACGGGGATGGTCAGCAGGTCGTTCAACAAGTCGTCGCGCACCGCCGCGAAGTCGGTCTTCTCCAAGGCCTTCTGCACCTTGAACACGTCCACCTGGTGGTAGTGCAGCGCGTGCAGCGTGGCGGCGGTGGGGCTGGGCACCCAGGCGGTGTTGGCGCCGGCCTGCGGGTGCACGATCTTCTGTTGCAGCATCGCGCCCATCAGGTCGGGCATGGCCCACATGCCCTTGCCGATCTGCGCCTTGCCACGCAAGCCGCATTGCAGGCCCACACGCACGTTGTTGCGCTCGTAGGCCGCGATCCACGCGGTCTTCTTCATGTCGCCCTTGCGCAGCATCGGGCCGGCGCGCATGGCGGTGTGCATCTCGTCGCCGGTGCGGTCCAGGAAGCCGGTGTTGATGAAGGCCACGCGGTCCACCGCCGCGGCGATGCAGGCCTTCAGGTTCACGCTGGTGCGGCGCTCTTCGTCCATGATGCCCAGCTTCACCGTCGCCTTCTTCAGGCCCAGCAGCTTCTCCACGCGGCCGAACAGCTCGCTGGCGAAGGCCACTTCGGCCGGGCCGTGCATCTTGGGCTTGACGATGTAGATGCTGCCGGTGCGGCTGTTGACCAAACCGTTTGCACCGTGGCGCTGCAGGTCGTGCAGCGAGATCGTGCAGGTGACGATGGCGTCGAGGATGCCTTCCGGAATCTCCTTCGCGTCCGGCCCGTACAGCACGGCCGGGTTCGTCATCAGGTGGCCCACGTTGCGGATGAACATCAGCGAACGGCCGTGCAGCGTGACAGCGTCCATGCCGTTCGGCGCGGTGTACGCGCGGTCGGCGTTCAGCCCGCGGGTGAAGGTCTTGCCGCCCTTGGTGACGGGTTCCGTCAGCGTGCCTTTCAGGATGCCCAGCCAGTTGCGGTAGGCCAGCACCTTGTCGTCGCCGTCGACCACGGCCACCGAGTCCTCCAGGTCGAGGATGGTGGACAGCGCCGATTCGATGACCAGGTCGGACACGCCGGCCGCGTCGCTGCCGCCGATGGCGGTGCTGCGGTCGATGCGGATGTCCAGGTGCAGGCCGTTGTGCGCCAGCAGCGCGCCGCTGGGGGCGGCGGCGCTGCCCTGGTAGCCCACGAATTGCTTGGGCTGCTTCAGGCCCACGCTGCGGCCGTCTTTCAGCGTCACCACCAGCGCGCCGTCCTTCACGGCGTAGCCGGTGCTGTCGACGTGGCTGCCCTTGGCCAAGGGCGCGGTGCGGTCCAGCACGTGGCGCGCGTACTCAATCACCTTCGCGCCGCGCACGGGGTTGTAGCCCTCGCCGTTCGGGCCGGCCTTGGTGGCGCCGTCGGCTTCGCTCAGCGCGTCGGTGCCGTACAGCGCGTCGTACAGGCTGCCCCAGCGGGCGTTGGCCGCGTTCAGCGCGTAGCGGGCGTTGGTGATGGGCACCACCAGCTGCGGGCCGGCCTGCAGCGCCAGTTCGGCGTCGACGTTCTTGGTGGTGGTCTTCACCTGATCGGGCACCGGCACCAGGTAGCCGATCTTCGTCAGGAAGGCGCGGTAGCGCGCCATGTTCTTGATCGGGCCCGGGTACTTGCTGTGCCAGGCGTCCAGCTCGGTCTGCAGGCGATCACGTTCGGCCAGCAGCGCGGCGTTCTTCGGCGCCAGGTCGTTCACGATGGCGTCGAAGCCGGCCCAGAACGCGGCGGGCTCGATGCCGGTGCCAGGCAGCACTTCGGAATCGATGAACTGGTGCAGGACGGTCGAGACGTGCAGGCTGTGGACTTCGGTTCGCATGGGTCGGTCTTCCTTGATGGGTCTGAAAGCGGGAAAGAGAAAGAGAGAGAAAAGAAGGCTCGGGATTCGGTGGCAGGCCTCAGGCCGCGGCGGCGCGCCGGGTGCCCGACAGCAGCGGCAGCGCGTCGCGCAGGCTGTGGCCGGTGTGGGTGGGCTTGGTGCCCAGCGGGTCCAACGGCAAGCCGCCGCGGTTCACCCACAGCGTGGTGTAGCCAAACCAGGTGGCGCCGATGGCGTCCCAGGCGTTGCTGCTGACGAACAAGATCTCGCGCGCCGGCAAACCCAGCGCCGCCGGGCCCAGCGCGTAGGCGGCCGGGTCGGTCTTGAAGCGGCGCACGCTGTGCACGCTGATCACGTGCTGCAGCAGGCCGTTGAAGCCCGCGCTTTTCACGGCCACGTCCAGCATGTCGGGGTCGCCGTTGCTGAGGATGCCGCGCTGTCTCAGCGCCATCAGCACCTCGCGGTTTTCGGGAAAGGCGCTGAGGTGCCGGTACTCGTTCATCAGCCGCTCTTCCACGTCCAGGGGCATCGTCAGCTGCAGCCGTGCGGCGGCGTAACGCAGCGCGGCGCGCGTCAGGTCCCAGAACGGGCGGTAGAAGGGGCTGCCAACGGTTGTGACGGTGTCTGGCGCGGCGTCGGCACCGGTTCCGGCCGTGCCGCTCATCGACACCAACCGCGTGTACTCGATCTGCTTGTCGCGCCACAACAAGGCCAGGCGCTCGCCGTGCTGCGGAAACAACTGCTCGGCCAGCAGCGCCACGCTGTAGACGTCGAACAGCGTGCCGTAAGCGTCGAACAGGACCGCGCGAAGTTTCATGCGCGAACTTTATTCGATACACCAGGGCGCATTAAGGACATGAAACGCGATTGATTTGTGTGCTGCGTGGGCATAATCCGCCGCCATGGCACGTCTCAAACAGATCGAATCCTTCGTGGCCGTGGCCACCAAAGGCAGCCTCACCGCCTCGGCGCAAGCCGAGGGCGTGGCGCCCGCGGTCATCGGGCGGCGCATCGACGCGCTGGAAGAGCGCCTGGGCGTGAAGCTGCTGGTGCGCACCACGCGGCGCATCACGCTCACGCACGAGGGCAGCGCCTACCTGGAAGACTGCCAGCGCTTTCTGGCCGATCTTGCCGCCGCCGAAGCCAGCGTCAGTGCCGGCGGCGTGAAGGCCAGCGGCCACTTGCGCGTCACGGCACCGGCCGGCTTCGGCCGTCGCCATGTGGCGCCGCTGGTGCCGGGCTTCATCGCCGCGCACCCCGATGTCAGCCTCAGCCTGAACCTCTCCGACCGCGTGGTCGACATCGTCAACGAAGGTTTCGACTGCGCCATCCGCGTGGGCGAACTGCCCGACAGCAACCTCGTCAGCGTGCGCCTGGCCGACAACCGCCGCCTGTGCGTAGCCGCGCCCGCTTACCTGGAACGCGCCGGCGTGCCCGCCATCCCGGCCGAGCTGATGCGCCACGCCTGCCTGACGCTGAGCAGCGACGCCAGCCAGACCCGCGGCTGGGCGTTTTCAGTCGATGGCGAAGTGACGCACTTGCGCCCCAGCGGTCCGCTGGACTGCAGCGACGGGCAGGTGCTGCACCAGTGGTGCCTGCAGGGCCTGGGCATTGCGTGGCGCAGCACCTGGGAAGTGGAAAGCGACATCGCCAGCGGCCGCCTCGTCGAGGTGCTGGCCAGCCACGCCGCGCCGCCCAACGGCATCTTCGCGGTGTTCGCGCAGCGCAAGCACCTGCCCTTGCGGGTGCGGCTGTGGATCGACTACGTCAAGCACAGCTTCGGCGCGCCGGGCTACTGGTCGGCCGATACGGTCGCAGCCAACGGGCTTGGCGCTGGCATGCAGATCAGCGGCGAAGCCAGCTGATTCCCTCAAGCCAACGCCGCGGAACCGGCTTTGCCGGGCCGCTGGCGTTGTACCCTTCAGGGGGGAGCGCCGAAGGCGCTCCGGGGGGGGGGGGGAACTTGATTTCGCCATAGCAAATAGTTATCCAGCGTGCCTTGGCCGCGCCGGCCCGCGGCTTGCCGTGCTTGTAGACGGCCATTG
>JANPHI010000146.1:0-30078 GCA_031424355.1 Betaproteobacteria bacterium | reverse complement strand
CAGGCCATGGTAATCAAATGCCCGCTTCACGCCGAACATCTGCTCACGCTCTTCAGGGGTGAACTGCACGCACATGCTGTTGAGCTTCTCGATACCCACGCCATGCTCGCCGGTCACTGTGCCGCCCATGGCGACGCTGGTTTCCAGGATGTCGGCGCCGAAGAGTTCGCAGCGGTGCATCTGGTCGGGGTCGTTGCAGTCGTACAGGATCAGCGGGTGCAGATTGCCGTCGCCGGCGTGGAAGACGTTGCAGCACTTCAGGCCGTACTTCACTTCCATCTCGGCAATGGCCAGCAGGATGTCGGCCAGGCGTTTGCGCGGGATGGTGCTGTCCATGCACATGTAGTCGGGGCTGATGCGGCCCGATGCGGGGAAGGCGTTCTTGCGGCCGCTCCAGAAGGTCAGGCGCTGCTGTTCGTCCTTGCTGACTTCCATGCGCGTGGCGCCGCAGCCGCTCAGCACGTCCAGCATGCGGGCTATTTCTTCGGCCACTTCTTCGGGTGTGCCGTCGCTTTCGCACAGCAGGATGGCCGCGGCTTCCAGGTCGTAGCCGGCGTGGACGAAGTCCTCGACCGCCGCCGTCATCGGCTTGTCCATCATCTCCAGCCCGGCCGGGATGATGCCGGCGGCGATGATGGCCGCCACCGCGTCGCCGGCTTTGCGGATGTCGTCGAAGCTGGCCATGATGCAGCGCGCCAGCTGCGGCTTGGGCACCAGCTTCACCGTCACTTCGGTGGTCACCGCCAGCATGCCTTCGCTGCCGACGATCAGCGGCAGCAGGTCCAGGCCCGGCGCGTCCAGCGCGGCGCTGCCGAAAGTCACCGCTTCGCCTTCGGCCGTGAACCCGCGCACGCGCAGCACGTTGTGCAGCGTCAAACCGTATTTGAGGCAATGAACGCCGCCGCTGTTTTCGGCCACGTTGCCGCCGATGGTGCAGGCGATCTGGCTCGACGGATCGGGCGCGTAGTACAGGCCATGCGGCGCCGCCGCTTCGCTGATCGCCAGGTTGCGCACGCCGCATTGCACGGTGGCCGTGCGGGCCAGTTTGTCGATCTGCACGATGCGGTTGAACTTGGCCAGGCTCAGCGTCACGCCCAGCGCGTGCGGCATGGCGCCGCCGCTCAGGCCGGTGCCGGCGCCGCGCGCCACGACGGGCACCTGCAGCGCGTGGCAGGCCTTGAGCACGGCGGCGACCTGCGCTTCGGTTTCCGGCAGCGCCACCAGCAGCGGCGACTGGCGGTAGGCGGTCAGGCCGTCGCACTCGTAGGGCGTGGTGTCTTCCCCGTGCCACAGCAGGGCGTGGGCGGGCAGCAGCGGGGTCAGGGCGGCGACGACTTCGGCTTGGCGGGCGTTGCGCTCGGTCCGTTCCAGCAAGGGCGTGTCGCGGGGTGCGTTCATGTCGGCAGAACCGTCCGAAAAGGTGGCCGGAGTCTACCCAGGCGCAACCTCAGGCGCCGGTGAACACCGTCAGCACGCCGGTGTAGCCGTAGACGTGGTGGCGGGCGATTTCACCGGCGGCAAAGAAGCCGACCAGCGGGATGTCGCCGTCCACCGCGCCCAGAGCGTGCTGCACGATCTGCAGTTCGGCCGACGGCCCGCCGAAGTGCGGCCCGCCGCGCCCGGAACAGCTGATGTACAGCGCACCCTGGATGCGGCGGCGCGGTGCTTCAGGCGCCGCTGACGCCGTTGACGCCAAGCCAGCCGCCGCCGTCGCCGCTTCGGCCTGGGTTTCAACCTCGTCGCGGACTTCGCTGCAGATGCGCACCAGGTCGCGCCGCGCGGCCTGCACATCGCGCTGGCAGAAGGCCAGGCGCATGCCGGGTTCCAGCGCGTCGGCCACGGCCACCGCCAGCCGCGTCGGGTCCAGGCCCACCAGGTGGCGCACGCGGGTGTCGGTGCCGAACTGGCCGCCGCGCGCCAGGGCCGTGTCGTGGGCGTCGGTCAGGCCGACCAGCGTACCGCGCAGGCGCGGCAGCGCGGCGCGCGGGTCGTCCAGCTGGGCCAGGCCCAGGTCGCGCAGCAGGCAGGTCATGGCCGGCTCGCCGTCCAGGGTCAGCACCACGTTGCGTTCGCAGGCCGTCACCGTGCGCGTCGGGCCGCTGGGCTGGCAGCCCTGCGTGACGCGCGAGATCAGGGCCACGTCGCGGCTGAAGGCCACGCCCGACAAGCCACCGCGCCACACGCCCCCGGCGATGTGCACCGCAGGCCCGCGTGACGCCGCCAGGCCGCCGAAGAGGTAGCCGCTGTCGGTGCGGTCGGCCAGTTCGCCGATCAGCTCGTTCAGGTCGGGCGTGGCCGGGTCGGCGTGCACCAGCGCGCTGAAGGGCTCGATGCGGCCCAGCTTGTGGGCGCCGGAATAGACCTCGAAGCGGCCGGCCGGCATGGCCGCCAGCATCAGGGCCAGTGCCGGCTCGTCGAAATACTCGGCCCCGCCCGCCGCCACCCCCACGCCCACGCTGCCGACCCACGCAACGCCGGGCCAGCGCAGCCGCAGTTCGGCATACAGCGCGTCGGCCTGGGCGGCGTAGTGGTCGGTGAAGTAGACGAAGCCCAGCGTCAGCGGGCCGGCGCCGCTGGCCTCGTGCGCCGCTTGCCGGGCGTCGATCTGCATGCCGGCCAGCACCAGCGCGGCACGCCAGTCGGGGTGCGTGGCGTGGCCGACCAGGAAACCGGGCATGCGCGTCGTCCGGCCGCGTTCAGCTGCGGCGTTTGCGGCTGGTGGCTGGCGCAGGGGCCGGCTTGGGTGCCGGGGCCGGGGCGGCAGCGGTCTTGACAGCGGCAGCGGCGGCGGCGCTGTCGGTGACAGCCTTGGTGGCGATCTCGGTGAACTGCTGGGTCAACGCGCCCCACCACTGCAGCGGGTCCACCGCCAGTGTGGTGGCGGGCGCCGCAGCCGCAGCCGAAGCCGCAGCGCCGGGTGCCGCTTCGGGCTCCGCTGCCGCTGCAGGGGCCGGTGTGCGGGCGGGTGCGGCGGCTGGTGCAGAAACCGGCGCAGAAACCGGCGAGGAAACCGGCGATGAAGGGGGGTTGATCGTCAGCGCATCGCGCAGGTCCCCGAGCTGCAGGTTCATCGACTTCAGCGTCGACAGCGTCATGCGCTGCACCTCCAGCGCCTGGATGGTGCCGCCCAGCAGCTTGGCGTTCTGTTCCAGCCAGAACTGCACGGTCTTCAGTTCCTGGATGCGCTTTTCCAGCTCTTCCGGGTCCAGCGTGGGCGCGATCCACTGGCTCATGCCGGGCACGCCGGGCACCCCCGGCAGGGCCGCGCCGGCGGTCTTCATCAGCGTTTGCAAGAACTCGAAGCCCGGGACCATCTTCGCCAGATCGTCAGCGCCTGCCATGGTGTGTCTCCTGCTGTTTCGGGCGATTGTGTACCTCGCGCCGGCCCGCACGGCCGGCATCCGGTCAGGGCCCGAAGACGATGCGTTCGACGCGAAAGCCGCGTTGCGCCAGCAGCACCGGCAAGGCCGCCGGGCCGGTCATGTGCAGCGCGCCGACGGCGGCGAACACGCGCAGGCCGGCGCGGTGCTGGGCTTCGATGCCGTCGGCCAATGCCGGGTTGCGTTCGTCGTTCAGGCGGCGCATGAAGGCACGCTCTTCGGCCGTGGTGGCGCAGGCGCACCACTGCTCGTAGGTGGACAGGGTGTGCAGGTCGCCGCGTTCCCAGGCGCGGGCCAGGCGCGCCAGCACGCGGCGGCCGCCCGGGTCTTCCAGCTGGCTCAGGCTGGTGTCCAGCGTGGGCAGCACCTCGGCCGGGTCGGTGGGCAGCAGGGCCGATTTCTGCTGCGCCGCCGTTTCCAGCGTCACCACGCGCAGCGGGGCTTGCCCGAGGACGCGCCGCCCGTCGCCACGGCTGCGCGCCAGCAGCAACTGCTCTTGCGCATAGGCCGCGTCCAGGCCCAGCCAGCGGGCTTCCAGCACGGTCAGCGTCGTGACCTGCAGCAACGGGTGCAGCGTGGCCAGCGAGGCCGGGTCGATGCAGGCCCGCTCGAAGGCCCGCGTCAAACGGGCTTGCAGGTCGGCAGGAAGCACCAGCGGCGGGCCGGTTTCCATCAAGGCCAGCGCCAGCCCGGGGTCACCGGGGTCGATTTCCACGGCCAGCACGTCGCTGGCCTGCAGGGCCGCCGTGACGCGCGGGCCCAGGCGGGCCCAGGCCGGCTTGCCCACGTGCAAGGTGCCGAAGAGCCAGCTGCTGTGGCCGTCGCGGGTGACGCGCCACAGCAGGCCGCGGTCGGGCGCCGTCTCGTGCGCGGACGGGCGCGGCAAGGGCGGCGGGCAGGCCGTGGCGGCGGCCGCTGGCGTGGGGGTCGCGGCCAGGCCTGCCAGGCAGACCAGCGCCCCGGCCAGCGGCCCCGCGAGCGCCCCCCACAGCCTGGCCAGCACGCCCCGGCGCGCCCCCGTTCGTGACCCGCAGCGGCGCAGCGTCATGCCGGCTTCACAACCAGAACATCGCGGCGGCCCCCGCGGTGGGCAGGGCTGCGCCCAGCAGCAGGCCTAAAGCGCCAATGGACTGGTCTTCGAAGCCGGCCTTCAGCAAGGTCACGCCGGCCGGGTTGGGCGCGTTGGCGATGACCGTCAGGCCGCCACCGGCCACCGCGCCGGCCACCAGCATGTACTTCGATGCGTCGGAAATGCCGACGATCAGCGAGCCCAGGTAAGTCAGCGCAGCGTTGTCGGTGATGGCCGTCAAGCCCAGGGCGCCGAAGAACAGCGCCGCCGGCGCCAGGCTGGACACGATGGGCTGCAACCACCACTGCTGCATGCCGCCCAGCACCACCAGCCCGGCCAGGAAGAAGCCGACCAGCAGCGCTTCCTTCAGCAGCAGCGGGCTCTGGTGTTGCGCGTAGGCCTGGGTGAAACCGAGGAAGAGCATGAACAAGCCGAGGAAGATCACCGGGTGGTGGGCGAAGGCCACCACGGCACCGAGGAAGGCGAAATGGATCAGCGTCACCGTGGTCGGCACGCGCGGGGTCTCGGCGCTGGCCGGCGTTGCGGCGGCGGCGACCGGCGCCACCAGGTGCCGGCGCAGCAGCGCTGTCATCACGGTGGCATTGACGACCACGGCGATGGCCGCCTTCCAGCCGAAGTGGCTGGCCATGAAGGCGCTGTCCCAGTTCCAGGTGGCGGCCACCATCAGCACCGGCGGCGCGGCAAAAGCCGTGAGGGTGCCGCCCACGCTGACGTTGACGAAGAGCACGCCCAGGGCGCCGTATTTCAGCTTCTCGGGCATGGCCGGCGTGAACACGCGGCCGGCCAGCATCAGCGCGGCCAGCGTCATCGCGGCCGGCTCGGTGATGGCCGAGCCGACCAGCGGCACCACCGCCAAGCAGATCCACACCTCGGCCACCGCCGTGCGCAGCGGCGTGAGCCGCGCCAGGGCGCGCGCCAACGCAGCCACCACCGCCTGTATGCCTTCCAGCACCGGCCGCGAAGCGGCCACCACCATGATGGTGAAGACGAACAGCGGCTCGGTGTACTGGCGCGATTCGGCGTAGTCGATGGCGCGGCTGCCGCCCACCATCAGCGCCATCACGGCCACCAGCACGAAAGCCCAGAAGCCGAAGACGACTTCGATTTCGCCCAGCAAATGCCACAGCCCGCCGTGGCGCGGGCTGTGGTGGGCCAGGCGTTCGAAGGCCTTGGCGGCGAAGGTGTGCAGCAGCGCCAGGCCGAAGAGCACGGCGGCGACGAGGTCGAGATCGGACATGCGCCGAGTATGGCAAGCCCGGCCTGGCGGGCTGCCTTCCTGCGAAAGTTACGGGCTCTCGACCTTCACCAGGTTGTCGGCCGAATTGCGGTCGATGCGCTTGTTGTAGGGGTCCACACCCACCCAGACCGGCGCTTTCGCCACCGTCAGCGTGACCGTCTGCTTGCCGGTGCGGATGCGCTGCCGCGCAGACGCCAGCACCGACTGCGCGGTGTAGCCCGGGCGGCCGGGCTCGACGCTGAACACGCCGACATCGAGCAACTCGTCCAGCGGCGCTTCGGTTTCCTTGCCCTTGCCGTCGGCGTAGAACTTCTTGGCCTCGATGTCGAAGCTGACGTCGTACTGGCCATCGGCGCGTTTCACGCTTTTGGCGTTCAGCGCCTTCACGTCCAGCAGCGTGATCTTCAGGAACAAATCGTCGATCAGCGCGTCGTGTTCAGGGCCGGCTTCTTCGCGCAGCAGCTTCAGGAAGTCCAGCGTGTTCGGGTAGGGCGCGGGCTTGAAGGCGAACTGCTGCAGCAGGCGCGCCATCGCGCGGTTGACCTTGGCTTCGCCCACCGCTTCCTTCAGCCCGTACATCGCCAGCGAGCCCTTCTGGTAATGAATGTATTGCTGGTTCTCCACGCGCGCCAGCGGCAGCTCTTCCAGCACCTCGCCGCCCCGCCCGCGCAGGTAGCGGTCGAGTTCGTACTTCAGGAAACGCCGCATCATGTCCTTGCCGTAGGTGCGCTCCATCACCAGCAGCGCGCTGTACTGCGCGAAGCTTTCGACCAGCATCGTGGCGCCCTGCTGGTTGCCGGGCACCAGTTGGTGGCCCCACCACTGGTGCGCGATCTCGTGCGCGGTGACGTAGGTGACGATGTCGATCTTGTCTTCGCCTTCCAGCTTGCTCAGGAAGCCGATGTCTTCCGAATACGGAATGGTGTTGGCGAAGCTTTGCGCGAAGCGCGCGTAACTCGGAAATTCCAGGATGCGCGCCTGCTTGAACTGGTAGGGCGAGAACTGTTCGTTGAACAGCGCCAGGCTGGTTTTCATGCCGTCCAGCATGCGCTGCACGTTGTAGCCGTGGCCGGGCTGGTAGTAGACCGCGAGGTCCACAGCGCCGGCCTTGTCGCGCTTCACGTCGTAGCGCGCCGACTGGATGCTGAAGAAGTGGTTGATCGGCGCGTCGGGCTTGAAGTGCACGGTGCGGCGGCCGTTGACCACGGTGTCGGACAGTGTCGTGCCGGGCGCGATGGGCGTCTGGTCGGCGTCGGTGGTGACGGTGATGTCGGCGTCCACCCAGTCGCTGTTGGCGCTGAACACGCTGCGGCTGCGGCCGCTCTCGTCTTCCAGCGTCGGCGGGCGCAGGTCGGCCGGCAGCCCGTGCTTGCGGCGCTTGGCGCGGTCCACCAGCAGGCTGTCGCGCGACAGGCCCAGCATCGGTTCCAGTTCGCTGTTGTTGACGAAGCTGCCGTTGGCGACAAGGCGCGTCAGCGGCGCGCCGTTCGGGAAGCCACGCTCTTGCAGCGTCGTCGCGTAGTCGATGTCCAGCGACTGCCCCGGTTGCAGCGGCGTGGCCAGTTGCACGATGCGGTAAGGGAACTGCGCGTACTGCTTCTTCAGCGTGCCACCCGGCACGTCAAGCTTGTCCACCCGCAGCAAGTCGCCCCAGCTGAAATGCAGTTCGCCGATGGGCAGGCCGCTGCGGTTTTCCACACGCCAGCGGCCGGCGGTGACGGCCTTGGCCTGCTGCGGGTACAGCTGCACGTTCATCGTCACGGCCACGATGCGCGGCATCGGCAACTTCTCGAAGGGCAGCAGTTCGCGTTCGGCATCGGCCGTGCGCCGGTCGCCGTCGGGCGCCGTGCGGTAGGTGTTCAGCACGTTGGTGTTGTAGAAGATCCAGGCGCCGCTGCCCGCCCAGACGAACAGGCCCGCCAGGCCCAGCCCCAGCGCGCCGCCGCGCAGCTTGCCCGGCATGGCCGCCAGGCGCGGGCGCAGCGCCGTGGTGGTGCCGCGCCGCCACAGCGCGTAGGCGGCCACGGCCAGCATCACCGCGAAGGCACCCCAGTAGATCTGCAGCCACATCTGGCCGACCCAGAAGCGTGCCATGCCGTTCATGTCCGACAGCGGCACCGGCGTCGTGTCGGCGTAGTTGTAGAGCTTGTGCTCGAAGCCGGCCGTGCTGAGCGCGACGCTGGCCACCACGTAGACCAGCATCACGCCCCAGCCGATGAACTTCTGCGGCACCAGCACCTGCACGAAGACCGACAGCACGGCCAGCAGCAGCGCCCCGATCACCGTGGGCAGCACGAACCACAGCGCGTAGGCGGCCAGCTCGAAGTGCGTGTAGCCCTTCAACAGCTGCACCAGCATGCCGGTCAGCACCGCCACCACCGAAGTCGCCGTGAGCACCAGCGCGATGGCCACGATCTTGGGCAGCAGGTGCGTCCAGTCGGGCGCGGCGGTGGCATCGACGATCTCGTGCAACCGGCGTTCGCGGTCGCGCCAGACCAGTTCGCCGCCGTAGTAGATGGCAATGATCATCGGCATGAAGGTGAAGCTGCCTTGCAGCGCCTGCACCATCAGCCGCGTGACCGGGTAGGCGCCGCTGCCGTAGAACTCGCTGGCGAACCAGGTGCCGAAGCCGGCATTGATCACGCCCATGAACAGCAGCACGAAGAAGGCCGGGCTGCGGAAGACGAAGGCCATGTCGAAGCGGGCCAGCGCCAGCAGTTGCGCCAAGGCCGTCGCGCTGTCTCGTCGGGGCATCGGCAGCGGGCCGGTGCGCGGTGCCGCAGGCGCGGACAGCTCAGCCGGTTTGGCGGCGGCCGTGCCGGCGCGCTGCTCGAAGCGGAAGGTCTTCCAGGCCACGGCGTAGAGCACGGCGGCGACAGTCAGCCAGATCAGGCGGTTGGTCAGGATCAAGCCGTTGATCGGCGGCAGCAACGTGTTGCGCTCGGCGGCGGTCCAGTACTTGGTGGCGATGTTGATGGCCGACAAACCGAAGGGATCGGTCAGCGCCGACAGGGTGTCGTGCTGGATGTCGCGCAGCGCCACCCGCGACACCGAGAACAGCACCAGCAGCGCCACAGCACCCACGTAGGACCACATCATCGAGCGCGTGGCGGTGGCCAGCGCGAAGAAGGCGGCGCCCATGATCAGCAGCGTGGGCAGGCCGACGACGAAGAGCGCGTACAGGTAGTGCACGGGCACGAAGGGGCCGACCTTTTCACTGTCCACCCAGGGCATGGCCGCGCCCACGGCGATGGCCAGCGGCACCGCCGCCAGCACCAGCAGCGCCGCCGCGATGGAACCGGTGAAGCGCCCGCCGAGGTAAGCGCCCTTGCGCAAGCGCGTGCTGCGCAGGATGGGCGCGAAGCCGGTTTCGTCGTCACGGATCACCGTGCCGGCCACCATGGCCACCAGCACGAAGAGGGCGAACACGCTGAGGATGCCCAGCGTCTGCACGATGGCAAACGGCGAGTTCACGTTGACATTGCCGCGGCTGCCGATCTGGATGGTGTCCACCGTGGTGGCGCCGAAGGCCATCAGGAAGAACAGCAGGCTGCCGACCCAGAAGACCGGGCTCTTGATCTGGTAGCGCCATTCGAATGTGGCGATGCTGGCGAACATGGTCAGGCTGCCTTCAAGGTGGCAGCCGGTTGCGCGGCGCGGTGCTGGTGCAGCGCCGCGAAGTAGACGTCTTCCAGGCCCGCTTCCACCGCCACGAAGCCCACGCCGGGTGACGCATCGGCCAGCACGCGGATCACCGTTCGGCCCGCGCGCAGCCGCGTCGCAATCACCGCCTGCTGCGCCTTCGCCGCATCCAGTTCGTGCTTGGCGATGCTGGCCTGCCAGATGCGGCCCTGCAGCGCGGCGATCAGTTCGCCCGGCGTGCCGGTCTGCACGATGCGCCCGCCGACCAGGATGGCCATGCGCGGGCACAAATCGGTCACGTCATCGACGATGTGGGTGGACAGGATCACCGCCACGCTTTCGCCGATCTCGGACAGCAGGTTGTTGAAGCGGTTGCGCTCTTCCGGGTCCAGGCCGGCCGTGGGCTCGTCCACGATGATCAGTTGCGGGTTGCCGATCAGTGCTTGCGCGATGCCGAAGCGCTGGCGCATGCCGCCCGAAAAACCGGCGATGGCTTTCTTGCGCACGTCCCACAGATTCACCTGGCGCAGCAGTGCGTCCACCGTGTCACGCCGTTCGCCTTTGCCGGCCACGCCTTTCAGCACGGCCAGGTGGTCCAGCATGTCGGCGGCCGACACGCGGGGGTAGACGCCGAAGTCCTGCGGCAGATAGCCCAGCGTGGCGCGCAGCGCTTCGGGTTGTTTCAGCACGTCGATGGCGACGAACTGTATCTGCCCGCTGGTCGGCACCTGCAGCGTCGCCAGGCAGCGCATCAGGCTGCTCTTGCCGGCGCCATTGGGGCCCAGCAGGCCGAACATGCCGGCCGGGATGTCCAGCGTGACGCTGTCCAGCGCGCGGGTGCCGTTGGGGTAGACGTGGGTGAGGTCGCGGATGCTGAGCATGGCTGGCCGATCAAGGGGTGCGGCACCGGGGCCGCGATGGCCGCGACTCTAGGGGCGGGGCGCTTCGGCCCGCCGCCGATTGCGATGAACGGTGACCTCGCGCGCACAGCCTGCAGACACGCCGCCTGGGCGGTGGCGGACGCGGTTGCGGGCGCGGTTGCGGACGCGGCGGGTGCTGCCCGCGCTCAGCGCGCCGCGCCGCGCAGGTCCACGCGCAGCACGCCGTCGGCCTGTTCCAGCCGCAGCCGGCCCAGCACGTCCATGCCCAGCAGCGGCGCAGCCAGGTTGGGCAGGGCCACCACGCTGAGGCGGTCGGCCTGCAGGCCGCCGTCGAGTTGCAGGTCGGCGCGCACCACCGTGCCCTGCACCACGCCGCCGGCGGTGCTGCTGTTCACGCTGCCGAGCGTTTTCAAGCCCAGCTCACGCGCCAGGGCTGCCGGTATCGCCGTGCGGGTGGCGCCGGTGTCGACCAGGAATTCGACGTTGCGGCCGTCGATGCGACCGCGCCAGTGGTAGTGGCCGTCGGCGCTGCGGCGGATCTCGACTGTGCCGCCGTCAACGGTGAAGCGCGTGGCCGCCTCTCGCGCCTGCCAGGTCTGCACGCCGAGAAAGACAGCCACCGCCAGCACCAGCCAGACCGTGGTGTGCTTCAGCCACGCGGGCAGTTCGCCCATGCCGCGGTTCAAGCCTGCCAGGGCGAGGCGACACGCTGATCGATGGTGCCGAAGATGCTCATCCCGCGCGCGTCGCGCATCTCGATCTCGATGCGGTCACCGAACTGCATGAAGGCGGTTTTCGGCTCGCCGTGTTCGATGGTTTCGATGGCTCGCTTCTCGGCCACGCAGGCGTAGCCGTGGGTCCAGTCCTTGTTGCTGACGGTGCCGCTGCCGACGATGCTGCCGGCGCGCAAGCGGCGCGTCTTGGCCACGTGGGCGATCAGCTGGCCGAAGTGGAAATTCATCTCGGGTCCGGCATCGCACAGGCCCACGCGCTGGCCGTTCCAGCGGCTTTCCAGCGGCAGGTGCAAGCGGCCGCCCTTCCACGCCGCGCCCACTTCGTCCAGCGTCACGGCCACCGGACTGAAGGCGGTGGCGGGCTTGCTCTGCACGAAGCCGAAGCCCTTGGCCAGCTCGGCCGGTATCAGGTTGCGCAAGCTCCAGTCGTTGACCAGCATCAGCAGGCGGATGCTGTCCAGCGCGGCATCGGGTGCGGTGCCCAGCGCCACGTCGCCGGTGACGACGGCGACTTCGCTTTCGAAGTCGATGCCCCATTCGTCGCTGGCAAACAGCGCGTCGTCGCAGGGGCCCAGGAAGTCGTCGCTGCCGCCCTGGTACATCAGCGGGTCGGTGTAGAAGCTTTCCGGCACGGTGCTGCCGCGCGCCTTGCGCACCAGTTCGACGTGGTTCAGGTAGGCCGAGCCGTCCACCCACTGGTGGGCGCGCGGCAGCGGCGCCATGCAGTGGCGCGGGTCGAAGGCGAAGGCGTGGCGGGCCTTGCCGCCGTTCAGCGTGGCGTACAGGTCTTCCAGCTGCGGGCTGATGAAGTTCCAGTCGTCCAGCACCTGCTGCAAGGTGGTCGCAATGCCGCTGGCGAAGTGCGCGCTGGACAGGTCGCGCGAGACCACGGCGAGCAGGCCGTCGCGCGAGCCGTCCTTGAGGGTGGCGAGTTTCATGGTGTGCTGGGGGGATGCAACGTGGGCCTGGGGGGTGGCTGCGGCGCGGGCAGCGCAGCCGGGGTGGCAGTATTGTCGGGTGACGATGGCCCTGCCCCTCCAGCACCCCGCCGGCCTTGCGGCCCGGATGGCAAACCCTGCGCGCCACCGCCGGTTGCGCTGGCGCGCGGCGCTGGCGGTGCTGGCGGGCGTGCTGCTGGGGCATGGCGCGATGCTGGCGCTGTGGCCCGCTGCACCCGGGGCGGGCACACACGAAGGCGCCAACCGGGCGCTGCAGGTGCGGCAGATCAAGCTGCCGGCGGCCACGCCCGCCGCGCAGTCGGCTTGGACCGCTGCAGCCGCCCCAGCCGCTGCACCCCCGCCCGCGCTGCGGCCGGCCCGGCAAGGGCCGGCCCGCGTTGACGGGCCGACCCTTGCGGCGGAGACCGCCCCGCCACCGTCGCCATCGCCATCGCCATCGGTTACGCCGCCCACCGCGACGCCCACGGCTCAGGCTGCGGTGCAAAGCAATGTCGCCGAACCCGAAGCGGGCGGCGCGGCGGTGCCGGTCTACGCCACGCGCCTGCCGCCTTCGACGACGCTGCGCTACGCCCTGCGCCGCAGCGGCCTGCCCGGCCACGCCGAACTGGCGTGGTTCAACGACGGCGCGCACTACAGCCTGAACCTGCGCAACGAGGCGCCCGGCGCCCTGAGCCTGGGCAGCGCCAGCACGGGCGCCATCGACGCCCACGGCCTGGCGCCCGAGCGCCACACCGACAGCCGGCGCGGCCGCGATGTGCGCGCCGTGAACTTCCAGCGCGACACCGCGCGCGTCACCTTCAGCGGCCCCAGGGGCGAAGTGCCGCTGGTGGCCGGCGCGCAAGACCGTTTGAGCTGGATGCTGCAGCTGGCCGGTATTGCCCAGGCCAACCCGGTGCTGCGCACGGCGGCCAGCGAGATCGCGGTCTTCGTGGTCGGCACGCGCGGCGACGCCGAGGTCTGGCACTTCACCGTGGTGGGCACCGAGGCCATAGCCCTGCCGGCCGGCCCCGTGCCCGAAGCGCTGCACCTGCGGCGCGAGCCGCGCCGGCTGTACGACACCACGGTGGACCTCTGGCTCGACCCAGCGCGCGACCACCTGCCCGTGCGCGCCCATCTGCGCGTGCGGCCGACCGGCCAGGACACCGTGCTGCTGCTGGAAAGCGCCATCGCGCCCTAGCCTTCAGCGCCCCTGAATGCGGGGGGAGGCCGGCAATCCGGGGCCCGGCGCGCCTTGGGTCACGCATAGAAACGCGCACGCGGGCAGGCGGTCGCTACGATCCGGGTTGACCTTTCTGCACGCCCCCATGTCCGAATCCTCACTTGCCGAATACGCCGTTGTCCTTTGGGTCATCACGGCAGGTGTGGCCTTGCTGACCGCGCACGTCAGCCTGGGTTGGCTGGCGCGCGCCCGCCGCCGGCCTGCGCTGACGCAAAGCTGGCCGGCGCAGTTGCTGTCAGCGGCCACGCTGGGCACCGGGGTCTGCGCCACCGCCGTGCTAGGCCTGTCGGCCGAGGGGCTGCGCTTTCCGGTGGGCTACGGCTCGGTGGCCGCGCTGGTGTTGTGGCTGGGTGCGGTCATCGCCTGCCTGCCGCTGGTGGCGGCGCTCACGGTCAGTTCGCGCGGCTGGGCGGTGCTGCTGGGCTGCGCGGTGCTGGCGGGGCTGGGCACGGGCATGCAGATGGGCTGGATCTGGGCCGCCGGGCTGCGGCCGGGCGTGCTGTGGGACGTGCCGGTGGTCAGCGCGGCCACGCTGATGATGGGCGTGGGCATGCTGGGCGCTTTCTGGATGGCCAGCCAGGAACGCGAAACCCGCCGGCACGAGCCGAAGAACATGACGCGGCTGGGCAGCACGCTGCTGCTGGGCTTGAGCCTGCTGGTCGGCCAGCAACTGGTGCTGGCCGGGTCCGACCTCGGCAGCCAGCAGGGTTCGGTCTACCGCAACCAGTTGCCCAACAGCCTGCTCAGCCTGGGCTGCGGTGCGCTGGTGCCGCTGACGCTGGTGATCATGGCGCTGGACCTGTCGTTGCGGCGCGACCAGAGCCAGCGCCGCCGCGCGGCCGCCAGCTTCAACCCGCAGCGCCGCCGCAGGCGCAGCGACCGCAGCAGCGAAAACGACAGCAGCAGCGAGCGCAGCGGCGGCAGCGACCGCCCCGCCCGCGAACCCTCGGCCTGACGCGGCGGGGCCTGCCTTTCTACAATCACGCGATGAACCAGCCCATCAAAGCCGGCCCCCGGCCCTACACCCGGGGCGGCGCCCTGGCCAGCATCCTGCAGCAGCGCATCGCCATCATCGACGGCGCGATGGGCACGATGATCCAGCGCTACAAGCTCACCGAAGCCGACTTCCGCGGCCCGCGCTTTGCCGACCACGGCAAGGACCTGAAGGGCAACAACGACCTGCTGGTGCTGACCCGGCCCGACGTGATCCAGGAAATCCACGGCCAGTACCTGGCCGCCGGTGCCGACCTGATCGAGACCAACACCTTCGGCGCCACGTCCATCGCGCAGGAAGACTACGGCCTGGGCCCCATCGCCCGTGAGATGAACGTGGCCGCCGCCCGCATCGCGCGCGAGGTCTGCGACCTGTACAGCACGCCCGACAAGCCGCGCTTCGCCGCCGGCGCCCTGGGCCCCACGCCCCGCACCGCCAGCATCAGCCCCGACGTGAACGACCCAGGCGCGCGCAACACCAGCTTCGACGAATTGCGCGCGGCCTACCGCGAACAGGCCGAAGGCCTGCTGGAAGGTGGCTGCGACCTGTTCCTGGTGGAAACCATCTTCGACACGCTGAACGCCAAGGCCGCCATCTTCGCGCTGGACGAGTTGATGGAAGACACCGGCGAGCGCTTGCCGGTGATCGTCTCGGGCACCGTCACCGACGCCTCGGGCCGCATCCTCAGCGGCCAGACCGTGGGCGCGTTCTGGAATTCGGTGCGCCACGCACAGCCGCTGGCCATCGGCCTGAATTGCGCGCTGGGCGCCACGGTGATGCGGCCCTACATCGAAGAATTGTCCAAGGTGGCGGCCGACACCTACATCAGCTGCTACCCCAACGCCGGCCTGCCCAACCCGATGAGCGACACCGGCTTCGACGAGACGCCGGCCGTCACCGGCGCGCTGATGGAAGAGTTCGCCAAGGCCGGCTTCCTGAACGTGGCGGGCGGCTGCTGCGGCACCACGCCGGCCCACATCGCCGAGATCGCGCGGCGCCTGAACGGCTACCGCCCGCGCAGCCGCCACGATCCGCTGTTCAGCGGCTTGCTGGCGGCCTGATTACCGCAGCCGGGCGGCCGGGCGGCCGCCCACTATGATGGTTTCGGTCTGAATTCCAGAACGAGCCGTCCATGACAAACCGCCTTGCACGCCCCATCCTGACGGCTCTGGCCGCTGCACTTTTCGGCGCCGCCGTGCAGGCTGCGACCGAGCCGTCGACCTTGGAGCTGCTGGAGCAGGAGAAGGCGGCCTACAACGTCTACAAAGCCTATTTCCCCAGCCTGGAGATCGCGCGCAAAGCGGCCATCACCTTCCACGGTGAATTGCTGGAAAGCGATTACGCCGGCGGTTTCCTGGTGCTGCAGCTGGAGCCCGCCGACCTGGAACGGCTGCGCGCCTTCGACTTCCGTTTCGAGCGCGCCACCGAATTCATCCAGCGCCGCAACCGCGCGCTGACGCAGTTCCAGATCGCCGCGTCGCAGCGCGCTGCCGGCGTGCCCGGCCCCACCAGCATCCCCGGCTACGCCTGCTACGAAACGGTGGAAGAAACCTTCGCCGTCGGCGACAGCCTGATCGCCGCCCGGCCCACCTTGGCCAGCTGGGTCAGCGCCGGTTCGTCGTGGCAGAAGACCCAGGGCAGCGGCGGCTACGACATGAGGGTATTGAAGCTGACCAACAGCGCCACCACCGGCGTCGGCGGCGAAGCCAAGCCCAAGCTCTTCATCAACAGCGCCATCCACGCCCGGGAATACACGACGGCGCCGCTGGTGCTGGAATTCGCGCGCTGGCTGGTGAACGGCTACGGCACGAATGCCGACGCGACCTGGATCCTGAACCACCACGAAGTGCATTTGATGCTGCAGACCAACCCCGATGGCCGCAAGAAGGCCGAGACGGGCCTGAGCTGGCGCAAGAACGTCAACAACAACTACTGCAGCAACAGCAACAACCGCGGCATCGACCTGAACCGCAACTTCGGCTACACCTGGAACAGCACCGCCGGCCAGGGTTCCAGCGGCGCGGTCTGCGACCTGACCTACCGCGGCCCGTCGGCGGCCAGCGAACCCGAAACCAAGGCTGTCGAGGGCTATATCCGCAGCCTGTGGCCCGACCGCCGCGGCCCGGGCCTGAACGACGCGGCACCCAGCGACACCAGCGGCGTGCACCTGGACATCCACAGCTACAGCCAGCTGGTGCTGTGGCCTTGGGGCGAGACGGCAGCGCAAGCGCCCAACGGCGTGGCCATGCAGACCATGGGCCGCCGCCTGGCCTGGTTCAACGGCTACACGCCGCAGCAGTCCATCGGCCTGTACCCCACCGACGGCACCAGCGATGCACCGTCCTACGGCGAGCTCGGCGTGGCCAGTTTCACCATCGAACTGGGCAGCGCCTTCTTCGAAAGCTGCACCAGCTACACCAACACCACCAAGCCCAACAACCTGCCGGCGTTGATCTACGCCGCCAAGGTGGTGCGCTCGCCGTACATCACGCCGGCCGGGCCCGACGTGACGGTGCTGGCCCTGGCCGGCGAGGCGTCCACCGCCACCGGTGTGCCGGCCGGCACGGTGGTGGCGCTGACCGCCAGCGCCACCGATACGCGCTTCAACCAAAGCAACGGCACCGAGGCCACGCAGGCCATTGCCGGGGCCGAATACAGCATCGACCTGGCGCCCTGGCAGCCGGGCGTGGTGGCCCTGCCGCTGGCCGCCAGCGACGGCGGCTTCAACGCCACCACAGAAGGCTTGGTCGGCAGCCTGGCCACCGCCGGCCTGCTGCCCGGGCAGCACACCGTCTACACCCGGGCCCGCGACGCAGCCGGTGTGTGGGGGCCGGTGACGGCGGTCTTCCTGAACATCAACAACGCCGCGCCGATACCGGTGGTGCTGGCCGAAGTCGAGCCCAACAGCACGCCCGAAACGGCGCTGGCGGTGCCGTCGCTGCCGGCGGTGATCAACGGCTACGTTCAGGGTTCACGGGGCGTCGAAGAGCGTGACCTGGACTACGCGCGCGTCACCGTTGCAGCCGGCAAGTCACTCACCGCCACGCTGACCCCCACGCCGGGTTCCAACCCCAACCTGGACGTCTTCGACGCCAACGGCGTGCGCCTGGCCAAGAGCTACCTGGGTACCGGCCTGGTGGACAGCGTGACGGTGACCAACACGGCGGCCACGGCCGTGACGGTGTTCGTGCGCGTGGTCTACGCGGGCGGCGGTTACGGCGCGGTCAACGGCCACTACACGTTGGCGCTGACGCAGTCACCCTGACCGACCGCGTCAGATCTCGACCTTGGTGCCCAGCTCGACGATGCGGTTGGTCGGCAGGTTCAGGAAGTCGGCCGCCGCAGCGGCGTTGCGGTGCATGCTGGCGAAGAGCTTTTCGCGCCACAGCGCCATGCCGCCGCCGAAGGTGGGGATGACGGTGTCACGGCTCAGGAAGTAGCTGGTTTCCATGTCGTCCAGCTGCACCCCGCGGCCCTTCAGCAGCTTCAGCGCTTCGGGCACGTCGGGGTCGTTCTTGAAGCCGAAGTGCAGCGTCACGGCCCAGCAGTCGTGGCCCAGCGGTTCGATCTCGCAGCGCTTGTTGAAGCCCACCCAGGGCACTTCGTGGTGCTGCACGGTGACGAACAGGTTCTGCTCATGCAGCACCTTGTTGTGCTTCAGGTTGTGCAGCAGCGCGAAAGGCGTCGAACCCTTCTCGGCGCTGAGGAACACGGCCGTGCCCGGCACGCGCAGCGGCGGGCTGATGAAGATGGATTCGAGGAAGGGGTCGAGGTCGATGGCCTCTTCGCGCAGGCGCGCCGTCATCAGCTGGCGGCCACCCTTCCAGGTGGTCATCAGCGTGAAGACGCCGGCGCCGATGAGCAGCGGGAACCAGCCGCCGTCCAGCACCTTCACCGCGTTGGCGGCGAAGAAGGTCAGGTCCACGACGAAGAAAAAGCCGGTGGCCGCGATGCACAGCGGCAGCGACAAGCCCCAGGCCCAGCGGATGACGAAGAAGGTCATCACCGTGGTGATGGTCATGTCGATGGTGACGGCGATGCCGTAGGCCGAAGCCAGCGCGCCGCTGCTGCCGAACATCACCACCGCGAAGACGACGAAGGCGTAGAGCGTCCAGTTCACGAAGGGCACGTAGATCTGGCCGGTTTCGCGCACATTGGTGTGCAGGATGCGCAGGCGCGGCATGTAGCCCAGCTGGATGGCCTGCTTGGACACCGAAAAGGCCGCCGTGATCAAGGCCTGCGAGGCAATGGACGCCGCCGCCGTGGCCAGCGCGATCAGCGGGTACAGCGCCCACTGCGGCGCCATTTCGTAGAAGGGGTTGCGCGCGTTTTCGGGGTGTTCCAGCAGCATCGCGCCCTGGCCGAAATAGTTCAGCAGCAAGGCCGGCATGACGATGGCGAACCACGCCAGGCGGATCGGCCTTTTGCCGAAGTGGCCCAGGTCGGCATACAGCGCTTCGGCGCCCGTCACGCACAGGACCACCGAACCCAGTGCCACGAAGGCGATGCCCGGGTGGCCGAGCATGAAACCCAAAGCGTGGTGCGGCGACAGGGCCACCAGCACCTGAGGGTTCTGGACGATGTGCACGCCGCCCAGCACCGCCAGCACCGCAAACCAGACCAACGTCACCGGCCCGAACAGGCGGCCGACGACGGCGGTGCCGAAGCGCTGCGTGACGAACAGGGCCGTCAGCACCAGCAGGGAAATCGGCACGACGAAGCGGTGCAGGCCCGGCGCTGCCACCTCCAGCCCTTCCACCGCACCCAGCACGCTGACGGCCGGCGTGATGACGCCGTCACCGAAGAAGATGGCCGTGCCGAAAATGCCCAGTAACAGCAGGCGCCGGCGCAGGACGGGTTTGTCTTTCACCGCCACCGAGGCCAGGGCCAACATGGCGATGAGGCCCCCTTCGCCATGGTTGTCGGCACGCAGGATGAGCACCACGTACTTGATGGACACCACCACGGTCAGCGTCCAGAACACCAGCGACAGGATGCCCAGGATGTTGCCGGGCGTCAGCGGCACGCGGCCGTGCGCGAAGACTTCCTTCAGCGCGTACAGCGGGCTGGTGCCGATGTCGCCATAGACGACACCGATGGCGGCGATGGTGAGTGCCGCGAGGGCGCCCGGTGTGGGAGGGGTGCGTTCGGCGCTCATGGGTTCTTCGTGCCGGACGATTGTGCCCGTGTTGGCGCCGTCGCCGGCCCGGTCGCCACGGCGACTCAATCGTAGTTTTCAGCCTCGGGGTCGGTGGCTTCCAGTTCGTAGGCCGCCGCCAACATCGCCAGCCGGCCGATTACGCCGTACATGTAGAAGCGGTTGGGGGCACTGGCGCCCGGCTTGGCGCCGGGCTTGGGCAACTGGCTGCTGCCGGCGAAGGCCAGCGGCAGGTAGCGCGAACCGGGCGCCGACAGGTTTTCGTCCACACCCCGGTCGGCGTGCACGCGGTAGAAGCCGCCGACGACGTAGCGGTCGATCATCACCACCACCGGTTCGGCCACGGCGTCGTTGATGCGCTCACAGCTGGGCACGCCTTCCTGCACGATGATTTCGTCCAGTTCCTGCCCTTCGCGCACCAGGCCGCTGCGGGCCCGCAACAGCCGCTCGGGGTCGTCCATCTCTTTCACGTCGCGCACCGCCAGGATGCCGATGCCGGTGGCGTTGTCGGCCTTGATGACGACGAAGGGCTTTTCGTTGATGCCGTATTCCTTGTACTTGCGGCGCACCTTGCCCAGCATCACCTCGACATGGCCGCGCAAGGCGTCCAGGCTGGCGGCGTCGTTGAAATCGACCTTGCCGCAGCGCGCGTACATGGGGGTGATCAACCACGGGTCCATGCCCAGCAGCTTGGCGAACTTCTTGGCCACTTCTTCGTAGCTCTGGAAATGGCGGCTCTTGCGCCGCACGCTCCAGCCGGCATGCAGCGGCGGCAGCAGGTACTGCTCGTGCAGGTACTGCAGCGTGCGCGGCACGCCCCCGGTCAGGTCGTTGTTCAGCAGGATGGTGCAGGGGTCGAAGTCCTTCAGCCCCAGCCGGCCGCGGTTGCGCACCAGCGGTTCGACCAGCAGTTCGCTGCCGTCCGGCAGGGCCAGCGCGGTGGGCGCCACGATGGCCGGGTCCAGCGACCCCAGGCGCACGTTCAGGCCGGCCTGCGTGAACACTTGCACCAGGCGCTGCAGGCTCTGCAGGTAGAAGGTGTTGCTGACGTGGCTTTCGGGGATCAGCAGCAGGTTCTTGGCCTCGGGGCAGATCTTCTCGATGGCCGCCATCGCCGCCTGCACGGCCAGCGGCAGCATCTCGGTGGTGAGGTTGTTGAAGGTGCTGGGAAAGAGTTGCGTGTCCACCGGCGCCAGCTTGAAGCCGGCGTTGCGCAGGTCGGCCGATGTGTAGAACGGCGGCGTGTGCTCCATCCATTCCAGGCGGAACCAGCGCTCGATGGCCGGCATCGATTCGAGGATGCGCTGCTCCAGTTCGTTGATCGGTCCTGTCAGGGCGGTGGTGAGATGCGGAACCATGGGGACTGCCTCAGGGGATCGGGGAAAACGGTAACCGGGATGGGTGGCGGGAATTTACGGCATCTGGGGGCGGCGCGGCCAAATGCAAAGGGGCGCCCGAAGGCGCCCCGATGGCTTTGGAACTCTCGCCGCAGACGACCGGGCGGTGAAGCCCGGCCCGTTGGCGCGTCCTTCGCGCTTACCGGCTGTAGGCCGTTTCGCCGTGCGAGCTGATGTCGAGGCCTTCGCGCTCTTCATCTTCAGGCACCCGCAGACCGATGGTCAGGTCAGCGATCTTGTAGGCCACGATGGCCACCACGGCCGACCACACCACCGTCAGGCCCACGGCCTTGCACTGGATGATGAACTGGGCCAGCGTGCCGTCCGGGTTGGTCGCCGTGGCGCCGGTGACCCAGTCGGTGACGATGCCCGGGCCGCCCAGGGCCTGCGAGTTGAAGATGCCGGTCAGCAGGGCACCCAGGATGCCGCCGACGCCGTGCACGCCGAACACGTCCAGCGTGTCGTCAGCGCCCAGCATCTTCTTCAGGCCGGTCACGCCCCACAGGCAGACGACGCCCGCCAACAGACCGATCACCAGTGCACCCATGATGCCGACGTTGCCGGCCGCCGGGGTGATGGCCACCAAGCCGGCCACCGCGCCAGACGCAGCGCCCAGCATCGAGGCCTTGCCCTTGTGCAGCGCTTCAGCCGCGCACCACGACAGCACCGCACCGGCCGTGGCCAGGAAGGTGTTGATGAAGGCCAGCGACGCGCTGTTGCCGGCTTCCAGGGCCGAACCGGCGTTGAAGCCGAACCAACCCACCCACAGCAGCGAGGCACCGACCATGGTCAGCGGCAGGCTGTGCGGGGCCATGGCTTCCTTGCCGTAGCCGACGCGCTTGCCGACCATGTAGGCGCCAACCAGGCCGGCCACGGCGGCGTTGATGTGCACCACGGTGCCGCCGGCGAAGTCCAGCGCGCCCCATTGCCAGATCTGACCGGCCTTGCCGTTCATCGCGTCAACCACTTCCTTGCCGGTGTAGGCGTCAGGGCCCATCCAGAACCACACCATGTGTGCCATCGGTGCGTAGCTGAAGGTGAACCAGATCACCATGAACAGCAGCACCGCCGAGAACTTGGCGCGTTCGGCAAAGGCGCCGACGATCAGGCAGCAGGTGATGCCTGCAAAGGTTGCCTGGAAGGCGGCGAACAGCAGTTCAGGGATGTAGACCCCCTTGCTGAACGTGGCGCCCATGGCGAACGTGCCCGTGGCGGGGTCGAACAAGCCCTTGAAGAAGAGCCGGTCGAAGCCGCCGATGAAGGCATTGCCTTCGGTGAACGCCAGGCTGTAGCCGTACACGGCCCACAGCACCACGATCATCGAGAAGGTGACCATCACCTGCATCAGCACCGACAGCATGTTCTTGCTGCGCACCAGGCCGCCGTAGAACAGCGCCAGGCCCGGCACCGTCATCATGATGACGAGCAGGGTGGACACCAGCATCCAGGCGTTGTCGCCCTTGTTGGCCACCGGTGCTGCGGCTGCGGCTTCCGATGCAGCCGGGGCTGCTGCGGCAGCCGCATCGGGTGCCGTGGCGGCTGCTTGTGCCAGCAAGACGCCGGCCTTGGGCAGGGCGTCTGCCGCGTGGGCCAACGACGCCCCCAGCAAGAGGGCGGCCACCAGGCTCACCCAGAACAATCGCATGAGTTTCATTTTTTGAAGATCCTTGAGGTTCAGAGCGCGTCCTTGCCGGTTTCACCGGTGCGGATGCGAACGACTTGTTCGAGGGCGCTGACAAAGATCTTCCCGTCACCAATCTTGCCGGTGCGGGCGGCGCCTTCCACGGCTTCGATGACACGATCGACGATGCCGTCGTCGACCGCCGCCTCGATCTTCACCTTGGGCAGGAAATCAACGACGTACTCCGCACCGCGATACAACTCGGTGTGGCCCTTTTGGCGGCCGAAGCCCTTGACTTCAGTTACCGTCACGCCCTGAACGCCAATGGCGCTGAGAGCCTCACGCACTTCGTCCAGCTTGAAAGGCTTGACGATCGCGGTCACCATCTTCATGAAAGTCTCCGTTGAAGGGGTTGGAAGGAGGTACTCCACGCCGAGCACCGCCGTCGAGTCGACCCCAGTGGTTGCAGCTTTTGTGCCATGCAACGGGCGGTAACTCAATGCGCCGGAACGCCCTGTGTTGGGGCGGTAGCACCAAATGCGTGCTTCCGGATGGGTGAACAGTGTCTTGCGGCGATCCGGCGCGGCCGCCGCGCAAAATCGCCGCCACCAGGTTTGCGGGAGCAGGGTGGTGGCGCTGGCGGTCGTTCACAGCCGGGCACTCGACGTGCTCGCCGCACCGGAGGTGCGTGTCGAAGTTCACCTGGCCAACGGCCTGCCCAGCTTCACGCTGGTGGGGTTGGCCGACACCGAAGTCAAGGAAGCGCGCGAGCGCGTGCGCGCAGCGCTGCTGACCTGCGGCTACGAGTTCCCTCACAACCGCCGCATCACGGTGAACCTGGCGCCGGCTGACCTGCCCAAGGAATCGGGCCGCTTCGACCTGCCCATCGCCCTGGGTGTGCTGGCGGCGGCCGGCGTGGTGCCGCTCGCGCGGCTCGAGGCCTTCGAGTTTGCCGGCGAGTTGTCGCTGGCCGGCGAACTCAGGCCGATTCGCGGTGCGCTGGCGATGGCGCTTGCCTTGCGCCGCGCCGGCAGTTCACGCACGCTGGTCTTGCCGATCGAGAGTGCCCGCGAGGCCGCGCTGGCAGGCGGCCTGGCGCTGTGCGAAGCCGGCCACCTGCTCGAAGTGGTGCAGTCCTTGGGCGAAGGCCCCGATGTGGTGCCCCTGCCGCCGCCGCCCAGGATGCTGCTGCCGACGCCCCCGGCGCCCCCCGATCTGGCCGAAGTGCGCGGCCAGGGTGCGGCCAAGCGTGCGCTCGAGATTGCGGCGGCCGGCGGCCACAGCCTGTTGATGGTGGGCCCGCCGGGCAGCGGCAAGTCGATGCTGGCGCAGCGCCTGGCCGGCCTGATGCCGCCGCTGACAGCGGCCGAAGCGCTCGAATCGGCGGCAGTGCGCAGCCTGGGCTCGGGCTGGCTCAGCGCGCATTGGGGCGAGCGAGTGTTGCGCGCGCCGCACCACAGCGCCTCGGCGGCGGCCCTGGTGGGAGGTGGCACACCGCCGCGGCCGGGCGAGATCTCGCTGGCGCACCAGGGCGTGCTGTTCCTCGACGAACTGCCCGAGTTCCCGCGGCGTGCGCTGGAGGCCCTGCGCGAGCCGCTGGAAACCGGCCGCATCGTGATTTCACGCGCGGCGCGGCAGGCCGAGTTCCCGGCGCGCTTCACGCTGGTGGCGGCGATGAACCCCTGCCCCTGCGGCCACCACGGCAGCGCCCTGACGGCCTGCCGCTGCACGCCCGACCTCGTCGCGCGCTACCAGGGCCGCATCAGCGGGCCGCTGCTGGACCGCATCGACCTGATGGTGGAGGTGACGTCGGTGGCGCCGGCCGAGCTGGCGGGCCCGGGGCCGCGCGGCGAAACATCGGCGCAGGTGGCGTTGCGGGTGGCCTCTGCGCGCGAGCGTGCGCTGGCGCGCCAGGGTGAGCTGAACGTGGCGCTCGCGGGCGACGGGCTGGAGCGGCATGCGCGCCCCGAGCCGGCCGCGCTGGCCTTTCTGCAAACGGTGGCGCAGCGGCTGGCCTGGTCAGCGCGCGGTTTTCACCGGGTGCAGCGGGTCGCGCGCACGATCGCCGACCTGGACGGCAGCGACGCGGTGCACAAGGGGCACATCGCCGAGGCGGTGCAGTACCGGCGCGCGCTGGTCAGCAGTTGAGCCGGTGCTCCGAAGTTCGACACTTTGAAGGCTGAATCGCCGATTTACCGGACCCCAGGTCAACGAAATCAACTACTTGCGAGCGCTTCCGCAGCAATCGTGTAGTGGCAGGAGTTGCTATTTGGTGTATTGGCAGTCCTAGACGCTTGCGCTAGACTTCGCGGGTGTTCATCAAACTCACTCAATCCAGCGGCCACACCTATGCGCAGCTCGTCGAGTCCTATCGCGACGAGACCGGCAAGCCGCGCCAGCGCACCCTCGCGACCATCGGCCGGGTCGATGAGTCCGACGGCCAGGTCGATTCGCTTCTGAACGGGTTGCTGCGCGCCAAGGGCCGCTGCGTCGGCGAGGTATCGGCGCCGCAGGTGCGCTTCGAGTCTGCACTCGCTTTGGGCGATGTGTGGGCGCTCGATCAACTCTGGCGTGAGTTGGGTTTCGATCGGCTGGATGCCATCTTCCGGCGCGCGCGATACACCACACCGGTCGAGCAGGCG
This sequence comes from Betaproteobacteria bacterium, assembly GCA_031424355.1. Classification (GTDB taxonomy): domain Bacteria; phylum Pseudomonadota; class Gammaproteobacteria; order Burkholderiales; family Burkholderiaceae_C; genus Rubrivivax. Next base: position 5,124 of record JANPHI010000146.1, on the reverse strand, counting down.
CTGCGCGTGATGGTCTTCAACCGGCTGTGCGATCCGCAGTCCAAGCTCGGCGTGCTGCGCTGGCTGCAAACGGTGAGCATGCCCGGTGTCGATGTCCAGCGCCTGACCCACCAGCATCTGCTGCGCAGCATGGATGCGCTGATGGACCATCAAGCGGCGGTCGACGACTGCGTGGCCGCATTGCTGCGACCGCTGGTCGATGTTGAACTCTCGGTCGTGTTCTACGACCTCATGACGATTCGCACCGAGGGCCTGCGCGAGCAAGACGGCGACGTGCGCCAGTACGGCATGTCCAAGGAAGGCCTCATCGCGCGCCAGTTCATGCTCGGGGTGGTGCAGACCGGCGACGGCATGCCGATCTACCACGAGGTCTTCGCTGGCAACACCAGCGAGGCACCGACACTGCAGCCTAGGCTGCACAAGGTTCTGGCCCGATTCCCCCACATCCGGCGGCTGATCGTGGTGGCCGACCGCGGGCTGCTGTCGCTGGACAACATCGAGGAGCTGAGCAAGATCGAGGTGGCGCCGGGCCAGCCGCTGGAGTTCATCCTGGCGGTGCCGGGGCGGCGCTATTCGGACTTCGAGGCGATCCTGCAGCCGCTGCAGGCGAAGGCAGCCGCGAGCCCCTCGGAGTTCGTCGGCGAGGCGCTGTGGCAGCAGCAGCGCCTGGTGATCGCCCACAACCCCGAGCGCGCACTCGAACAGACGCAGCAGCGGCGCGCGCGCATCCAGGCCCTGCAAGCCCGTGCGCAGGAGCTGGCCGACAAACTCGACGCCCAGGAGGCCGGCCAGACCAAGCGCGGGCGAAAGCTCTCCGACGGTGGGGCCACGGCGCGCTTCTTCCACGAGGTGTGTGACGCGCACCTCAGCCGCATCATCAAGGTCGATCTGAAGGCCGATCTGTTCACCTACGACATCGACGCCGATGCTCAGCAGCGCGCCGAGTTGATGGACGGCAAGCTGCTGTTGGTGACCAACGTGGACGACATGACGCCCGCGCAGATCGTCCAGCGCTACAAGGCGCTGGCCGACATCGAACGCGGCTTCAGGGTGCTGAAGTCCGAGATCGAGATTGCGCCGGCGTACCACCGCCTGCTCGAACGCATCAAGGCGCATGCCAGCCTGTGCTTCATGGCCTTGATCGTCTACCGCGTGATGCGACAGCGGCTGAAGCTGGCCGGCAGCGAACTCAGCCCCGAAACGGCCTTGAGCCAGTTGCGGCGCATTCAGCATCACACGATCAGCATCAACGCCGCCGCACCGATCGCCGGCATCTCCACCATCCAGAAGGAGCAAGCCGCGGTATTCACCGCGCTCAAACTCAACAAGCCCACTGCCGACACCCAGCTCAACCTCTTGTAGTGGCACGCCGAAGGGTGTGACCTATACAGATCAAGCACTTATCGGCGTTGGTGTCGAACTCCGGTGGCCTGGCTGATGAGGTAGATCGCGAGGAACCTGGTTGTCAGCGGCAACTTGGTGTGCTCCATCAAGCTTCCCGCCGTCGACGAGGTCTGGTGCCGGCAGCCGTTGCACTGAAACAGCTTGCGCGCGCCGTGGCCGACGACATAGTGGTCGGCCTTGGTGCAGCGAGGACACCGAAAGCCGTGCGGCCAACGCGCTTGCTTGACGGCCTCGGTGCATTGCGCTTCGCTGCCGAAGCAGCGCAGGAACTCGGGGATCGACATACCGTGCTGGAACTGAATTCGGTTGAGCGTCATGGGACTCGCTCCGTCATGAGAGGAACCCAGGCCGTCGGGCCGTGGCTCATGAGCTGAGCCAAGCTGAGGCAGGTTTCTAATCAGGTCAAAACTTGACCTGAATCTTAGGCAAGACAATCATGTTTTCCTCGGGGTCTAGCGCCTGGTTCCCCGGAAACGGTTTACAAAAATAGGGCCTGCCTTTGGCAGTCAGTGGAGCGCACTTCATTTTCTCAACTAGTCGCATCTTGCTATCCTGCTTCGCAATTGCATCGAGAAAACTGACTGTATCTGTAGCCTGTGGAATCCCCAACGCTTCCTTCTTGACGCTCAGTGCATTCAGACCCTTTAGAGTCAGCGCCATGTCATATCCGTTCTTCTCGTCACGATAGATAAGATCCATCCCCTTGGTGTCTCCGAGAATCTTGGCGATCGAAACCATCGCTGCATCACTAAGGGTTTTTGCGGCATCCAATTTACCTGCCTTGGCAAACTCGTCCGCATATATGGTATATGCTTTTGCAGAGGCGAGTTGATTTGCAAAAGGATTTGTCGTATCAGGTGGAAATATGGTGACAAACATTCGGGTGAACTGAAATACCAGCGTGGGGCCGCAGACTAGCCGTACTGGATCGCTCGGTCGATCCAGCTTACTCGCCGCATCAGCCTCAAATCGGTCGATGTCTTTGCACGTGATCATGCGGTCGAGCTTTCCAGTGGCATCAACCTCGGCCACGTACTCACGTTTGTCAGGATATGCCCGATACAATGATCCCGCAGTGGGGCGATCCTTCAATCCATCCCGAACAACCAGCGATACCTTGGACAATGCAGTTTCTGATTCCGCAGTTGCCGCAGACGCTACGGCAAGCACCAGGCAAAGTGGTAGCAATGATTGAAGTTGATGAGCAGCGTTATGCTTGTGCATTTTGCTTTTCCTCCATTTTTTGAGCTGCAGGTGGCTTATCGCCGGCAAGCGTGAGAATGTACATTATCCCCGAGAGCCAAAACAGTAGCAATGTCCATAGTATTTGCAGTTCATACTCGACGAAGTAAGTCCGCCATGAGAGTTCAATAAGTATCGGTTCCAATACTTGTTTGTCTGTGTTTGCTGCAGTGGCGCCAGGACATGGATCGGCAAGCACCGCGGGGATTCCGCTACCGATTGTCGGGATAAATATGGAAAGATCTGCGCCGGGAGCGAGACCATGGATATTAATGTTCCACTCGTCAGCTGTCGCAGCTGAGACTGTGGGCAAGACAAGTGCGGTTCCATGCAACCGGTACTCCACCTTGGAGCTTTCGCCAAACTTCAGTGGCTCAGCGTGCCGCGGCACAAGGGTCAGTACAAAGCAATCAAACTTGCTCGCCGTGGTGAGATTTCGCAGCCGCAACTCAACGCTTGGAATGCCAGCCTCGTTCTGCCTTTCTGCGAGACGATACTCAATGAAGGGTGTGCTGGTCAGCCGGTCGTTCGTGCGTAGTGCCGTCCAAGACAAGACGGCCACGAAGACGGTGACGATCAGAGGTGTCTTGTCGTTGACCAGGAGCCGCAACCACGCTGCCATTCCCATCTCCGGCGTCTGTGGTCCACGAGGCTATCTCATTCACGAACCATCAGCGATACCTCGAAGGGGAAATCATCATCCGAAGTGTTTAGATCTCGGTCGTCGGCTAAATCAGGCCAAACCACTCGCAAAGGAACATCACCTTCGCACGCTCGCTCGTTAGCACAGGGTACACCCCATGGCTTTTGTACGCCGCCGCGCGCTGGTCAGCGCCTGAGCTGGTTCTCTTCATGCAGGTCGGGTTCGACCCCACCGGCCCCTCGAAACCCGGGCGGCTCGCCCTCACGGCTTCTTCCCGTTGATGGTGATCGACGTGACCTCGAGGTGCGAGCCACCGTCGTAGGCTCGGGGTGCGAAAGTCTGCTTGAGCATGTGCCCGTGGCCCACGAGCCGCCAGATGCGATAGTCGGCCTGCCCCGGGGGGGTGATCGGGTGGTAGTCCACAACACAGGCATCGAAGGTGCCGGCAGCGATCTTCAGCTTCTCGACGCCACGGAATTGATACATGAGCGACTCTGCGGCGCGCCGCACGACGTTGCCGTGCGCATCGAACGACACCATCGTCGACACCAGCGTGTCGCTGTCGCCCGGCCGCATGGCGCCGAGGCGGAACACCACGGGCGGATCGTAGGAATACCCGGATCGACCTCCGTTGGTCGCCTGCGAATAGCCGTAGAAGGTGTACTCGGCAGGCGCGGTGTGGCGGCCGTAGTCGAAGCTGTCGGGGCCGCCCGACAGGGTCTCGATCCGGGTCTCCTGTGCCTTGTGTCCGCGAAAGTTCACCACTTGACCGACTGTGGTCCGGATCGAAATGACGACGTGGCTCGCCACCGAGCCGTCGAGATCGAGCGTGTCGTTGAAGAATGTGAACTCGACGCGCTTGCCGGGCTTCGCGTCCGGATCGAGGCAGCGCGCACCGGTGGCGTCGAGGCTGGTCACCCGCAGCACCGCCGCACGGCTCGTGACGCTGCCACGGGCATTGCGGACCTCGACCCGAAAACGCTGGCCATCGTCGATGACGCTCGCTGCGCTCAGGGTCAGCGTTGCTTTGGTGGCCCCGGGGATGGTCTTGCCATTGCGCGTCCAGCGGTAGGTCAGCGGCGGCGTGCCGCTGGCCCGGACCACGAAGCTCGCACTGCTGCCTCCCTGCACCGTCACGCTGGCAGGCTGGCGCGTGAGGGTGGGCGCGGCAGTGGCTTGCGCCTCCGCGCGGTCAGACTCGCCGCTGTCCGCGTCGCCCGAGCCGCCGCAGCCACCCAGAAAAATCAGCTGAGCCAGCACAGCTGCCGCCAATGTGACCCCGTGCATGTTCGGCATCCGCGACCTCCCTGCGTGGCTTCGCCCTCGAATGACCCACAGTGTGTCCATTCGCGTCGGCGCAGAGTACGGTGATTCCCCGGCACTGGCCACTCAGCCAGGCCGTCACGCCATGAACCCGAGGTCGCGCAGGCTCGTATCGAACTCCGACAGGTTCGGAAACACGTCCAGCACCTGGCTGTCGGACGCGCCGAACCAGCGCGCCAGCGTCGCGCCGTATTGGTCGACGCTGACTTCGGGCAGCATCGCGCCGTTGCCGATCTGGTTCGCGCTGCTGAAGTTGTCCCAGTTGGTGGGCAGGCCGTAGGCCGGGAAGCTGCCGTAGAGGTCGCCGCCGCGCACGGCACCGCCCATCACCAGGTGGTGCGAGCCCCATCCGTGGTCGGTGCCGTCGCCGTTGCTCGTGAAGGTGCGGCCGAAGTCCGACGCGGTGAAGGTGGTCACCTGCTCGCGCAGGCCCAAGGCGCCGAGCACGTCGTCGAAGTAGTTCAGGCCGTGCGAGAGCTTGGCCATCAGCTCGGCATGGTCGCGGTTCTGGC
>JANPHI010000145.1:0-2173 GCA_031424355.1 Betaproteobacteria bacterium | reverse complement strand
CGAGTCGTCCGGGTCTGCTGATCATGGGCCGCACGAATCAGAAACGCCACCGGTTCATCGCGGTCATTGCGCAGCCGGACATCCAGCCACCCGTCGCGCGTCGCCTGGAAGAAGTGCGAATCCAGCGGGACGACTCGCCCGGCAAGGCATCGGCGGGCACGACCGCGCGCGCAGCGCGCCATGCGACCCACAACGCCAACAGCATCAGCCCGAGCACCAGCGCACCGAGCGGGATGCCGAGCTCGACCAGGAACTGCAGCGGCAGGTTGTGGGTGTGGTCGAAGAAGGCCACCGGGCGGCCGGGGAACGGCGTCAGCGTCCACGCCAGGTTGAACTCGCCGAAGCCGACGCCCGTCCACGGGTGCATGCGGATCAGCGCCAGCGTGTTCGACCAGATGCCCAGCCGCGAGCTCGACACATCGCCCTTGGTGCTGAAGCGGGTCTCGCCGCCGAACACGTGGTGGCTGGCATCGGCCCACACGCCGGTGCCGTACCAGAACAGCAGGTAGGCCAGCGGCGCCAGCCCGAGCAGCCAGCGCGTGGGGCGCGACAGGCGCCGGTCGAGCAGCGCCCAGGCCGTCAGCAGCAACATGCTCGCCGCGCCGGTGCGCGAGGCGGTCAGCACGACCACGAAGACGAACAGCAGAAACAGCCCGTTCATCGCCCAGCGCGGCAGCGCCCGCGCCTCGCCGAGCCAGACCACCGCGACGATGGCCCACAGCAGCAGGCTGCTCAGGTGGTTGGGCTGGCGCATGTTGCCGACCGCGCGGCCCTCGATGTAGGTGCGGGCGATCCAGTTGCCGTCGGTCCAGCCCGGCACGAACACCTGCAGTAGCCCGACCACGCTGCTGAGCGCCCCGGCCACGACCAGGCCAATGCAGAAGGCGCGGAACGCCGGCAGCGCGAGGCCGTCGCCCTGCGCGCGCGCCCCCGCCTGCACCGCGAGCATGGCCGCGGCGATCATGCCGGCCGCCGAGAGCGCGAGCGACCACGGCAGATCGGCCCAGAGCGGCGCGGCGAGGGCGGCGGCGAGCAACATCAGCAGGGCGGCGTGAAGCGCGGACGGGCCGGCCGGCAGACGCCGCGGGGCGCCACGGCTGCCGAGCGACGCGGCCAGCACGGTCAGCCAGCCGCCCCAGCCCACCAGCGCGACGGCCTGGTTCAGGAATGTGGACGACGGCGGCATGTTGAATGCCAGCAGCATCGGCAGGCCGATGGCCAGGCTGGCCAGCGCGGCCCAGAACGGGGCGCTCGCCGGGGTGGGGTGAGGCGTGGAAGGGAGTGGGGTCGACCGCATCCGAAGATTGTCCACGCCGCGGCGCGTAGGAGCCGACCTACCGGGGAAGGCGCCCTGGTCGGCTGGTGCGCCGGCCACGCGGCCCCTAACCTGCGGGTCTCGTCGGGCGCCGTGAAGAAGGCGCCTGTGCCCGCCCATTCAAATCAAGGAAACACCATGAACCAGAACCGATTCACGCTGCTGATCGCCACCGCGGCCACCGCCTTTGCCATGACCGCCTTCGCTGCCGACCCGGCGACGATCACCAAGGACGACGCGAAGAGCCTGAAGGCCCAGTCCGAAGGCCAGTACAAGGCGCGCAAGAACGTCGCCGAGGCCAACGAAGACCTGAACCGCGCGGATTGCAAGGCGGCCCTGGAAGGCAGCGCCAAGCGCGCCTGCGAGAAGTCGGCCAAGCATGCGGCCAAGAGCGACAAGGCAGCGGCGAAGGCGGTGCACGAGATGGAAGAGAAGAAGATCGACGCCGCGAAGAAGTGATTCGGTGAGCGCGCCGGCTGACGCCGGCTGCCCTCACTTACACTGTTGGCGCACCTCTACTGCCAGCAGCGCTGTTGACCACGACGCCAGATCCCGGCCCACATGCCGTACAGCCGGTTTCGCGCATTGCGCGAGAAGAGGGCATCTGCGTTTCCGTGGTCAGTCATTCGCAAGGTCCGTTGATGGATCGATTACTTACCGATCTTGCGGCGTTGCCACCGGGAACGGTTCAGCAGGTCATCCTGACGCTGAACGTTGCGGGTGACGCTTCGACGAACGCGCGTCCGGCCTCTTCGATGTCTTTCTGAAGGTTCTTCGGAAGCGTTTTCGACCACGTGCCAAATCCACGCTCGATGGCCGGCTGAACGAGAGGCCGTAACGACAGGCAATCCGATGACG
>JANPHI010000144.1:0-4947 GCA_031424355.1 Betaproteobacteria bacterium | reverse complement strand
CGGCCACGCACATCGGGCAGCGTGACGTAGACCTGGCGGTCGAAGCGGCCCGGGCGCAGCAGCGCGGGGTCGAGGATGTCGGGCCGGTTGGTGGCCGCCATCACGATGACGCCCAGGTTGGTCTCGAAGCCGTCCATCTCGACCAGCATCTGGTTCAGCGTCTGCTCGCGCTCGTCGTTACCGCCGCCCAGGCCGGCACCGCGATGACGGCCGACAGCGTCGATTTCGTCGATGAAGATGATGCAGGGCGCGCTCTTCTTGGCCTGTTCGAACATGTCGCGCACGCGGGCTGCGCCCACGCCGACGAACATCTCGACGAAGTCGGAACCGCTGATGGCGAAGAAAGGCACCTTGGCTTCACCGGCGATGGCCTTGGCCAGCAAGGTCTTGCCGGTGCCGGGGGGGCCGACCAGCAGCACGCCGCGCGGGATGCGCCCGCCCAGCTTCTGGAACTTCTGCGGGTCCTTCAGGAAGTCGACCAGTTCCTTCACTTCTTCCTTGGCCTCGTCGCAACCGGCGACATCCGCGAAGGTGGTGGTGTTGTTGGCCTCGTCCAGCATCTTGGCCTTGCTCTTGCCGAAGCTGAAAGCGCCGCCTTTGCCGCCGCCCTGCATCTGGCGCATGAAGTAGATCCACACGCCGATCAGCAGCAGCATCGGGCCCCAGCTGACGAGGATGCTCATCAGCAGCGAAGGCTCTTCGCGCGGCTTGACGTCGAACTTGACGTTGTTGGCGATCAGGTCACCGACCAGACCGCGGTCGAGGTAGGTGGCGGTGCTGCGCAGGCGCTTGTCGTCACTGGTGGTGGCGACGATTTCGGTGCCGCCGCCAGGGCTTTCCTGCAACAGAACGGACTTGATGCGCTTGCCGCGGACTTCTTCCAGGAAATCGGAATAGCCGATCTGGTTGCCTTGTGCCGCGCCACGGTCGAACTGCTTGAACACGGTGAACAGCACGAGTGCTATCACCAGCCAAACAGCGACCTTCGAAAACCATTGATTGTTCACCGCGGCTCCTTCTTCATTTCAGCGGTACAGCACGTCGGGCCCGACGCACTGGATTCCACGGTATGTGCAGTCGATTCTAGATTAGTCAAGGGTCTGCAAGCCCGCATCAAGGGGGTGTTCTGCCACCCAGAGATCGCGTTGCTGCACGCCTTTGCACGCCTTGTTGCTCGTCGGTCGCGACCTTAGCGTGCCTTGAGACCCATGCCGACCAGAAAGGTCTCTGAGGACTTGTCGCGCGAGGCCTTGGGCTTGATGGGCTTGACGACGCGGAAGGTTTCCTTGAACAGCGCCACCATGGGTGCGTAGGCGCCGCCGTGGAAGATCTTGCAGACCAGCGCGCCGTCGGGGCGCAGGTGGTTGATCGAAAAATCAACCGCCAATTCGATCAGGTGCGAGATGCGCGCCGCGTCGGTGGCCGCGATACCCGAGAGGTTGGGCGCCATGTCCGACACCACCACGTCCACCGCCCGATCACCCAGTTCCTTGACCAGGGCCTGCAGCACCTCGTCTTCGCGGAAGTCGCCCTGGATGAACGTGACGCCTTCGATGGGTTCGAAGTCCAGCACGTCCAGCGCGATGATGCTGCCGTTGAGCTGGCCCACCGCCGCCCCGCCCTGGGCGAACTTGCGCCGCAGGTACTGGCACCAGGCGCCCGGCGTGGCACCCAGATCGACCACCACCTGGCCCGGCTTGAGCAGCTTGAAGGTCTCGTCGATCTCCTTCAGCTTGTAGGCGGCGCGGGCCCGATAGCCATCGCGCTTGGCCATCTTCACGTACGGATCGCTGGCGTGTTCGTGTACCCACGCCTTGTTGATTTTCTTGCTTTGACTGATGACTTTCATGAGCGGTCGATAATACGGTGATGACCGCCATTCAGCTTTCCCCCGCCCAACGCAAGGAGCACCGCTCCGAAGCCCACCACCTGGACCCCGTCGTGATGATCGGTGGCGACGGCCTGACGCCTGGCGTCGAGAAGGAAGTCGATCACGCGCTGAACGCCCACGGGCTGATCAAGATCCGCGTGTTCTCGGACGACAGGCCCGGCCGCGAAGCCATGCTGGCCAGCCTGGCCGACAAGCTGAACGCCGCGCCCATCCAGCACATCGGCAAGCTGCTGGTGCTGTGGCGGCCGATCCCGCCCAAGGAAAAGGCCGACCGCGACGACCGCCTGCCGGGCCCGCGCACCGTCAAGGTGGTCAGTTTTTCCAAGAGTGGCAACCACCGCGCCACGGTGAAGAAGATCAAGGTCTTCGGCAACGAACGCGTCACCCCGGGCGGCCAGATCAAGCGCGTGCGCACGCGCGTGACCAGCGTCAAGAAGAAGCAGCAGGATTGAGGGCGGCGGGCGCCAGCGCCCGCCAGGCCAGGGCCAGCACCAGCAGGCCCTTGATGCCGAAGAACAGCGCGCTCACCGCGTGCAACTGGCCGAAGCTCAAGGCGCCCTGCCCCAGCCGAGCAGCAGGGATCTGCGTCTGCACGGCGAAGTAGCCCAGCACCGTGCAGAACACAGCGCCCAGCGCCAGCACCATGCCGATCGAAAACTGGCTGCCCAGCCCCGCGGATGCAAACCGTCGCGCCACGGCCCGCTCCAGCACCAGCAGCGCCACACCCAACAGCAGGCTGACGTAGGCTTCCTGGATGAGGATCCGGGCGGCAACCCGTCCGGCATCTGCGGGCAACAGAACAGCGAACCCCGCCGGCGTGGCCACCAAGGCCACGCACAACAAAAAGCCGGCCCACATGCCCGGCAGCAAACGCCGGGCGCGCTCGAACGACAGCGCCATCAAGCGGCCGCCATCAGGCGTAACGCACGCCCATGACTTCCCAGCGGCGCAAGCCGCCCGGGGCCTGCACCTCGGCCACGTCACCGGCTTCCTTGCCGATGAGTGCGCGGGCAATGGGGCTGCTGATCGACACCAGGCCCAGCTTCAGGTCGGCCTCGTCGTCGCCGACGATCTGGTAGGTGACCTTGGCGCCGCTGTCTTCGTCTTCCAGGTCCACCGTCGAGCCGAAGACGATCTTGCCGTCGGCGTCCAGGCTGGACGGCTCGATGACCTGCGCGGCGGCCAGCTTGCTTTCGAGTTCCTTGATGCGGCCTTCGATGAAACCCTGCTTGTCCTTGGCCGCTTCGTACTCGGCGTTCTCGGACAGGTCACCCTGGGCGCGCGCCTCGGAAATGGCCTGGATCACCGCATGGCGTTCGACGGTCTTGAGTTGGTGCAACTCGTTCTTCAGCAACTCGGCGCCGCGTTGGGTCAGGGGAATGGTGAGCATGGCAGGAACTTGGATGAGGCGGGTGCAAAGTGAATCCGCCGCAGGGGCCCGTGGGGGCGACCTGCGGCGGACAGCGTGATTTGGAGTTTAGCGCCGACGGTTGCGGCGGGCGATAGGCATCAGCACGGAGCTGTCACCCCAAGCCCGGGAGCGTCAGCGCAGTTCGGCGTGCAGGTCCTGCAGGGACATGACGGCCAGGTCGTCACGGTGCTTCAAGGCTTCGGTCGCCGCTTCAGCACCGGCCATCGTCGTGTAGTAGGTGACGCGGTTGGCCAGGGCCGCCGTGCGGATGTAGCGCGAATCGGCGATGGCCGTGCGCGTCTCGTCCACCGTGGTGTAGACCAGCTGGATCTCGCCGGCCTTCACGATGTCGACGATGTGCGGTCGGCCGTCCTTGACCTTGTTGACCACTTTCACCGGCAGGCCGGCCGCTGCAATCGCAGCGGCCGTGCCTTTGGTGGCCACCACGCTGAAGCCCAGCGCCACCAGGTCCTTGGCCACGGCCACGGCGCGCGGCTTGTCGCCGTTCTTCACGGTGATGACCACCGTGCCCTTGGCCGGCAACCGTGAACCCGCGCCGAGCTGGCTCTTCAACATCGCTTCACCGAAGGTACGGCCGACACCCATCACCTCGCCGGTGCTGCGCATCTCGGGCCCGAGGATGGGGTCCACGCCCGGAAATTTGTTGAAGGGGAAGACGGCTTCCTTGATGCTGAAGTAAGGTGGCACCACCTCGCGCGGCGGCAGGCCGTCGGCGCTGCGCTGCGAGGCCAGCGTCTGCCCGGCCATGCAGCGCGCGGCAATCTTGGCCAGCGCCTGGCCGGTCGCCTTGCTCACGTAGGGCACGGTGCGTGACGCGCGCGGGTTGACTTCCAGCACGTACACGACGGCGTTCTCGCCCTCGCCCTGGATGGCGAATTGCGTGTTCATCAGCCCCACCACCTTGAGCGCTTTGGCCATCACAGTGGCCTGGCGGCGCATCTCGTCCTGCAGCGCTGCGCTCAGCGTGTAGGGCGGCAGTGAACAGGCCGAATCACCACTGTGGATGCCGGCGGCTTCCACGTGTTCCATGATGCCGCCGATCATCACGTTGCCCTCGCTGTCGGCGATGCAGTCCACGTCCACCTCGATGGCGTCGTCGAGGAAGCGGTCCAGCAGCACCGGGCTCTTCTCGCTGACCTTGACCGCTTCGCGCATGTAGCGCTCCAGGTCCTTGTCGCCGTGCACGATTTCCATCGCGCGGCCGCCCAGCACGTAGCTGGGGCGCACGACCAGCGGGTAGCCGATTTCCTGCGCCAGAACCAGCGCCTGCTCTTCGGTGCGCGCGGTGCGGTTGGGCGGCTGCTTCAGCCCCAGTTCGTACAGCAGCTTCTGGAAACGCTCGCGGTCTTCGGCGATGTCGATGCTGTCGGGCGACGTGCCGATGATGGGCACGCCGGCACGTTCCAGATCCAGCGCCAGCTTCAGCGGCGTCTGTCCGCCGTACTGCACGATGACGCCCAACGGCTGTTCCTTGGCGACGATTTCCAGCACGTCTTCCAGCGTCACCGGCTCGAAGTAGAGGCGGTCGCTGGTGTCGTAGTCGGTGGACACCGTCTCGGGGTTGCAGTTGACCATGATGGTCTCGTAGCCGTCTTCGCGCATCGCCAGCGCGGCGTGGACGCAG
>JANPHI010000143.1:0-15933 GCA_031424355.1 Betaproteobacteria bacterium | reverse complement strand
GATCTACCCGCGTTCGGTCAAGGGCGTGTTCGTGGCCTGGCGCTGGGCCTTCGTGTGGCTGACGCAACTGGCCTTCTACGGCACGCCATGGCTGATGTGGAACAACCGCCAGGCGGTGCTGTTCGACCTGGGCAGCCGGCGCTTCTACATCTTCGGCCTGGTGCTGTACCCGCAGGATTTCATCTACCTGACGGCGCTGCTGATCATCGCGGCCTACACGCTTTTCCTCTTCACCGCCGTGGCCGGGCGGCTGTGGTGCGGCTATGCCTGCCCGCAGACGGTCTACACCGAGATGTTCATGTGGGTCGAGCGCAAGTTCGAAGGCGACCGCGCCGCGCGCATGAAGCTGGACGCCGGCGGCTGGACCTTGAAGCGCCTGTCGCGCACCGGCGGCAAGCACGCGGTGTGGATCGCGCTGGGCCTATGGACCGGCTTCACCTTCGTCGGCTACTTCACCCCCATCCACAGCCTGGCGGCCGGCGTGGCCACGCTGGGCCTAGGCCCGTGGGAAACCTTCTGGGTGCTGTTCTACGGCTTCGCCACCTACGGCAACGCCGGCTTCATGCGCGAGCAGGTCTGCAAGTACATGTGCCCCTACGCGCGCTTCCAGAGTGCGATGCTGGACAAGGACACGCTGATCGTCACCTACGACGAAGCCCGCGGCGAGCCGCGCGGTTCGCGTTCGAAGAAGGCCGACCCCACGCAACTGGGCCTGGGTTCGTGCGTGGACTGCAACCTGTGCGTGCAGGTCTGCCCGACCGGCATCGACATCCGAAAAGGTCTGCAATACGAGTGCATCGGCTGCGCGGCCTGCATCGACGTCTGCGACGAGGTGATGGTGAAGATGAACTACCCCAAGGGCCTGGTGCGCTACGACACGCAGAACGGCCTGGCGCAGCACCTGACGCGCAGCCAGCGCCTGCGCCGCATCTTCAGACCGCGGGTGCTGGTCTACACGGCCGTGCTGTTCGTGATCGTCGCGGCGCTGGCCACCAGCATCGCGTTGCGCTCACCCTTCAAGGTGGACGTGGTGCGCGACCGCGCGGTGATGGCGCGCCAGGTGGAAGATGGCGCGGTCGAGAACATCTACCGCCTGCAGATCATGAATGCCACCGAGATGACGCAGAACTACCGCGTCACGGTCGATGGCCTGCCGGGCCTGCACTTGCGCGACGCCGTGGCCGTCAGCGTGGCGCCCACCGAAGCCCGCTGGGTTTCCGTGACCTTGCGCGTGCCGATGGAAACCGCCACGCAGACGCCGGCCGGCGCCCACGAGGTGCACTTCAACATCGAACGCGAGGCGCAAGGCCCTGACGCTGCACGCACCTTGCGCGAGAAATCCACCTTCGTGCTGCCCCGCTGAGGCTGGCGGCAGCAGACCGTGCTTCAAGAACGTGCGTCCGCACGCCTATGATCGTTTGCCATGAAACCCAGCGCGTTGCTGCCAATGACAGGCAAGCTGCAGTCCTTCTGCCTGGCTTTTCTGCTGCTGGTCACGGTATCGATTCCAGTCCGGGCAGCGCAGCAACCTGCGGGGCAGCAAACGGAGCCGACGCCGGCACCTCCAGCAGAGCCGACATCGAATCGAGCGGAGTACGGCTACGGCGCTGATCCCCTCCAGAAGTTGGACTTCTGGCATGCGAAGGCCCAGCCATCCGCACCCCTCATCGTGTTCGTGCATGGCGGCGGATGGAAGCGTGGGGACAAGCGAAACGCCACCGGCGCGCAGAAGGTCGAGCACTTGACGAAGGCAGGCCATGCCTTCGCTTCGATCAACTACCGACTGGTACCGAACGCCACCGTCGAGCAGCAGGCAGCCGATGTGGCGGCGGCTGTCGCCTGGCTTCGGGGCCATGCCGGGCAGCTGGGCATCGACACCTCGCGCGTTGTGCTGATGGGCCACAGTGCGGGAGCGCACTTGGTGGCCTTGGTCGGCACGGACCCGCAGTATCTGGCTGCCGCCGGGCTGTCGTTGTCGGACCTTCTCGGTGTCATCGCCCTGGATGGCGCGGCCTATGACGTTGCGCGTCAAATCGCAGACAGCGGCCGCCTGATGCGCGCCACCTATGCGGAGGCGTTCGGCAGCGACCCCGTGCGCCAGCGGGCCTTGTCACCGGCGTTGCAGGCTGCGGCAACAAAGGCACCGGCATTCCTGATCCTGCACATCGACCGCGCCGACGGGCGAGCCCAATCCGAGGCGTTGGCCAAGGCGCTGATGCAGGCCGGAACGCCAGCGGAGGTTCATGGGGTTCCAGGGACAGGCTTGCTGGGTCACATGGACATCAACCGTTCGCTGGGCAGCGCCGACTACGCGGCCACGGCGGTGGTGGATGAATGGCTGCGCAGGTTGCTGCGGGCGAAATAGGGGTTGAGTCGATCCGCAGGGTCGGGTGCTCGGTCATCGACTGCGCCGAGGAAAGGAGAGCGGTCGATACGTGGCCGATGCTCGAGTTGAGTGATGCAGGTTTCTCGGTCCGGTAGGCGGCAATCGCCGAAGTTCACCGGAGACGGCCGATCAAGCCAGGCCCAAGACCTTCAAGCGCCGATACAGCGTGCGTTCGCTCAACCCGGCCTGGCGCGCCAACTCCTTGCGGGTGCCCTGAAACGCTTCTGCCAGTTGCCTCAGTTCGGCGTCGCCGATATCGCCCTGGCGTGGCGGCATGACAGCGCGTGTCGCTGCAGGCAACGCCAAAGGCGACAGCCGCGATGTGGCACTCGGCGATCCGGGGTTCAGCGATTCCGGCAGGTGTTCGGCCCGCACGATGCCGTCGTCGGCAAACAACCGGGCCCGGTCGAGCACGTTGCGCAGTTCGCGGATGTTGCCGGGCCAGTCGTGGGCCTGCATCTGCGCCATGGCATCGGGTGCCACCGCCAACCGGTGCTTCGCTCCGTTTCCGCGCTGCAGGAAAGAGTCCACCAGCATCGGGATGTCGGCCACGCGCTCACGCAGGGGCGGCAGGTGGATCGGAAAGGCGCTGATGCGGTAGTACAGGTCCTGGCGGAACCGCCCATCGGCAACCATCTGCTGCAGCGGTTTGTGAGTGGCCGCGACCAGCCTGAAGTCCGCCTGCTGCGACTCGATGGCGCCAACGCGCCGGAAGGTGCCCGACTCGATCAGGCGCAGCAGTTTGACCTGCATGGACAAAGGCACGTCGCCCATCTCGTCCAGGAACAGCGTGCCGCCCTTGGCCGTTTCCACCAAGCCCGGTTTGCGCGAGTTGGCGCCGGTGAAGGCGCCCTTCTCGTAGCCGAAGAGTTCGCTTTCGAACAGGGTCTCGGTCAGGCCTGAACAGTCCACCACCACGAAGGGGCCGTGGGCGCGCGGGCTGGCTTCGTGGACGGCGCGGGCGAACAGTTCCTTGCCGGTGCCCGATTCACCCAGCAGCAGCACCGGCAACATCGAAGGCGCCACGCGCTGCACCGCCGACAAGGCGGCATTGAAGGCAGGCGCGCGCCCCACCAGGCCGTCGGCGCTGGGGCGCGCCGAGGCGCTGCGCACGGTGGTCAGGCGCTCGACGTAGGCCACCACCTCGCGCTGCGCGTCCAGGATGGGCCGCAGTTCCACGTCCACGTGTTCGGGTCCGCGAGGCGTGTGATGGATGTGCAGCACGCGGTCCGGGCCCTTCAGTTCGAAGGCTTTGCGCATCGGGCAGTGCTCGCCGGCTTGGTCGCAGGGCACGTCGTAGTGGTGCGAGACGCGGAAGCACTTGTGGCCGATGTAGGGCTTGTCCGTGGTGCCGAACTGCCGCTGGTAGGCGGTGTTGGCGGCCAGGATGTTGTAGTCCGGGTCGAGCACGATCATCGGCTGCGATTCGTGTTCCAGGAAGGAGACCAGCGCCTGCACCTGGGGTGCGTTGCGCAGCGATGCGGCTTCGGCCGCAGGGGCCGCAACGATGGGGATGGAGTTCTTGGCGGGCATGGCGGTGTGTGGGTTGCCGGCATTGTGCGCCGTGCTGCCAACACTGCCGACACTGCCAAAAGCCACGAATTCGCTGCCAAACCCAGCTGCCACAGCGGCGGTGGCAAAAGAATTTGTCCCCGCTGCGCCAAAAAATGTCTGTTGGATCAATCACTTGCGAGCAGGCAGCTTGGTGGCGCCGGCTTGGCACGCATCTTGATAAAGAAGGGTGCGTGGCTGCCGCCACCTTTGTCCAAAAACCTCAGGAGACCGACCATGAAGACGAACGAAGGCAATCTGGACCGCGCGTTGCGCGTCATTGCAGGCTTGGTGCTGATCGGCCTGGCCGCCACGGGCAAAGTGGGCCTGTGGGGCTACATCGGCGTCGTGCCGCTGCTGACCGGCGCCGTCGGCTTCTGCCCGCTGTACACCGTGCTCGGCTTGAACACCTGCCCGACCCGTCGCTGACCCGTCGCTGACCCGTCGCCGCCGAAAGGACCGGTCATGAACACCCGCAGCGCCCTGCAGGTCGAAGGCTGCTTCGACCCGGCCACCTGGACGGTCAGCTACATCGTGCTCGACAAGGGTACGAAGCAATGCGCGCTGGTCGACAGCGTGCTCGACTACGACCCCAAGTCGGGCCGGACTTCGCACGCCAGCGCAGACCGGTTGATCGCCCGCGTGCGCGAACTGGGCGCCACGGTGCAGTGGATCCTGGAAACGCATGTGCACGCGGACCACCTGACCGCTGCGCCCTACCTGAAGCAGGAACTCGGTGGCCAGACCGGCATCGGGCAGCACATCACCACGGTGCAGAAAGTCTTTGGCAGCCTGTTCAACGCGGGCAGCGACTTTGCGCGCGACGGCCGCCAGTTCGACCACCTGTTCAACGACGGCGAAACCTTCGCCATCGGCGGTCTGCAAGCGCGTGCGATGCACACGCCGGGGCACACGCCCGCCTGCATGACCTACGTCATTGCCGACGCCGCGCAGACGGTGGCCTTCGTCGGCGACACGCTGTTCATGCCCGACTACGGCACGGCGCGCTGCGACTTCCCCGGTGGTGATGCGCGCACCCTGTTCCGCTCCATCAACAAGGTGCTGAGCCTGCCGCCCGAGACGCAGCTGTACATGTGCCACGACTACCAGCCCGGCGGCCGCGAAGTGCAGTACGTCAGCACCGTGGCCGATGAGCGTGAGAAGAACGTGCACGTGCGCAACGGCATCAGCGAAGAAGCGTTCGTGGCCATGCGCCATGCGCGCGACGCCACCCTGGGCATGCCCACGCTGATCCTGCCGTCGGTGCAAGTGAACATGCGCGCAGGGCAACTGCCCGAGCCGGAAGCCAACGGCACGCGCTACATCAAGATTCCATTGAACGCCGTCTAGAGCGTCTTCCCCGAAGCGGGCCGCCAACAGAGCGGCCCCTTCGTTTTTCAAGTCCGCCCCAGGAGACAAACCGCATGGACATCCACACCCTCACCGGCGAACTGTCGGTGGCCCCGCAGATTGCAGCGCACGACTTGAAGGCCTTGCGGGAAGCCGGCTTCAAATCGGTGATTTGCAACCGGCCCGATGGCGAAGCCGCCGACCAGCCCAACTTCGACGAGATCGAACGCGCGGCACGCGACCAGGGCATGCAGGCCCGCTACCTGCCGGCCGAATCGGGCAAGGTGAGCGACGAGCAAGGTGCGGCCTTCGGTGCGCTGATGGCAGAACTGCCCAAGCCCGTGCTGGCGTACTGCCGCACCGGCATGCGTTCGACCACCCTATGGGCGCTGACGCAGGCCGGCACGCTGCCGCTGCCCCAGATCATCGAGAAGTCATCGAAAGCCGGCTTCGACCTGAAGGGTGTGGTGCGCCGCATCGTCAACGGCGGCAAGACGCCGGTGGAAGTGGCCGACGCGACGCACGACATCGTCATCGTCGGCGGCGGCGCGGCGGGCATTGCGGTGGCGTCCAGCCTGCTGGCGCGCAGCCCGGGCCTGGACATCGCCATCATCGACCCGGCCGACATCCACTACTACCAGCCAGGCTGGACCTTGGTCGGCGCGGGTGTCTTCGACCCGGCCACCACCGCACGCACCATGGCCAGCGTGCTGCCGCGCGGCGTGCACTGGATCAAGTCCGCCGTGGCCGCCTTCGAGCCTGAACGTGACGCGGTGATCCTGGATGGCTGCCGGGTCGTGAAGTACCAGCAGCTCGTCGTCTGCCCGGGTCTGAAGCTCGACTGGCACGGCATCGAAGGCCTGGCGGAAACGCTGGGCCGCAATGGCGTGACCAGCAACTACCGCTACGACCTGGCGCCCTACACCTGGCACCTGGTGCAGCAACTGCACCGCGGCACGGCCCTCTTCAGCCAGCCGCCGATGCCCATCAAATGCGCCGGTGCGCCGCAGAAGGCCATGTACCTGTCGGCCGACCACTGGCGGCGCAACGGCGTGCTGGGCGCCATCGACATCCAGTTCTGCCTGGCCGGCCCCGTGCTCTTTGGCGTGGCCGACTACGTGCCGGCGCTGATGGAATACATCAAGGCCTACGACATCGGGCTGAACTTCGGGCAGACCTTGGTCTCCGTGGATGGGCCCGGCAAGAAGGCCGTCTTCAGCCAGGCCAAGCCCGATGGCACGAAGGAGCTGATCACGCGCGAGTTCGACATGCTGCACGCCGTGCCGCCGCAAAAGGCGCCCGACTTCATCCGTGTCAGCCCACTGTCGGACGCCGCAGGCTGGATCGACGTGGACCCGGCCACCCTGCGCCACAAGCAGTTCGCCAACATCTTCGCGTTGGGTGACGCCACCAACACCACCAATGCGAAGACGGCCGCAGCGGCCCGCAAGCAGGCCCCTGTGGTCGCACACAACCTGCTGGCGTCATTGGTCAACCCGCGAGGCGCCGCCAAGGGCGAGGCCAAGTACGACGGCTACGGCTCCTGTCCGCTGACGGTGGCGCGCGGCAAGATCGTGCTCGCTGAATTCACCTACGGCGGCAAGGTCGCGCCCAGCTTCCCCAAGTGGCTGATCGACGGCACTCGGCCTTCGACGCTGGCCTGGTACCTGAAGGAACGCATCCTGCCGCCCTTGTACTGGCAGGCCATGCTGAAGGGCCGCGAGTGGCTGGCCCAGCCCGAGATGACGAACTGAGCCGAGGATGTTGACGGACTTCAGCCCTCTCGGTCTGGTGCTGGGCGCCGTGGTCGGCCTGATCCTGGCGCTGGCTGGCGCGGGCGGCGGCATCCTCGCGGTGCCCCTGCTGGTCTTCGGCATGCACTTGACCATCATGCAGGCCGCACCGGTCGGGCTGATCGCCGTCGGTGCGGCCTCGGCTTTCGGCGCGGTGCTGGGGCTGCGCGAAGGCCTGGTCCGCTACCGCGCGGCTGCGCTGATCGGCGTCACCGGCATGCTGCTGGCGCCGCTGGGTGTACGCCTGGCCCGGCTGATCCCCAACCAGCCCTTGATGGTGGCTTTCGCCATCGTGCTGGCCTGGGTGGCCTTGCGCATGTTCAAGCAGGCCCGGGGCGGTCAGGCGGCCCGTGCGGAGCAGGCGCAGATGCCCTGCGTGCTGAACCCCAATGAAGGTCGTCTGATCTGGACCCTGCCCTGTGCCTGGGCCCTGGCCGGCACCGGTGCCGTGTCGGGTGTGCTCAGCGGGCTGCTGGGCGTCGGCGGCGGCTTCGTCATCGTGCCTTCGTTGTCCCGCTACACCAACCTGGCGGTGCGCAGCATCTTTGCCACGTCGTTGGCCGTCATCGCGCTGGTGTCCATCGGCGGCGTCAGCGCAGCGGCCTGGCAAGGCGCCATCGCCTGGCACATCGCCCTGCCGTTCGCGCTGGGTGCCGTGGCAGCCCTGCTCGCCGGACGGCTGATCGCTGCCCGGCTGGCCGGTGCCCGTTTGCAGCAAGGCTTTGCGGTGACCAGTGCAGCGGTTTCGCTGCTGCTGCTGGCCCGTGGCCTGGGCTGGATTGCCGCGTAGTGCGGCCCGCTTCCAAGTTCCCTTCAACCACCAGGAGTCATTCATGAACACCAGCAACCGCAGAACCTTCATGCTTCAAGTTGTCGCCTCTGGCGCCGTGCTCTCGGCCAGTCAGGCCATGGCGCAAGGCGCCGCCCCGAAACTCAGCGAGACCGATGCGCAAGCCGTCGGTCTGGGCTACAAGCTGGACACCATCAAGGTGGACGCGAAGAAGTACCCGAATCACGCGGCCACGCAGAACTGCGCCAGTTGCCAGCTCTTCCAGGGCAAGCCGAAGGACGCAGCAGGCGGCTGCCCCTTGTTCACCGGCAAGCAAGTCGTGGCCACAGGCTGGTGCAGCGCCTGGGCCAAGAAGGCAGGCTGACACAAAGCGCTGCCATTCAGCCGAGGCCACGATGTTGATGAAGACCCGGCTGAATTCCGGCCAGGATCACCCCGACCCTGCCCCGCGCGCATTTGAATGCCGCGATGCAGGGCGGGTCAGCCAAGTCGCGCGGTGCCACGAGGACCTGTTTGCAGGCATTGATGGCAGCGCTGCGTCTCAGCACTTCGACCCCGAGCAGCGCCTGTACGCGCGCGGCGCCAGCGGCGGCTGCGCGTACATCATTGCTTCAGGCCTCGTGCGCTTTGAGCGGGTCACCGCTGCAGGCGGGCGCCGCATCATCCGCATCGCCGGAAATGGCGACCTGATCGGACAGGAAGCCCTGCTCCGGCAGCCCTACCGCGATGACGCCGTGGCCTGCACACCGGTCACGCTGCGCCGCATTTCAGCGTCGCTGCTGGACGAGGCGGACGGCCAGTCAGGCAGCCTGTCCCTCACCTTGATGCGCCGCTGGCAAGACACACTCGACGAGTCGGAGTTTTGGTCGACCGAGGTGGCAACCGGATCGTCCCGCCGACGGGTTCTGCAACTGCTCGCGTGGCTGCATCAGCACAGGGATGAACAAGGTCTCGTCTGGCTGCCCAAGCGTGACCAGATGGGGGCCATGCTCAACATCACCTTCGAGACCTGCAGCCGGGTCATCAGCGCACTGCGATTGGATGGTGTGTTGGTCCTGGTGCCTCCACGGCAGGCTGATTTGGACGAAAAGGGCCTGGCTGCGGCGCTCATTCAGTCAAACTGTTGAAAACATACCGCCCGCGGACCAAAGTAGCGGACGTCGGTCGCCATCGGCCTTGGCAGCGCATCACCCGTCCGCAGAACCGTGGCCGAAGGGCGGGTTCCTGTGAGGAACGGCCTGCTGCGCCTTCAAGCTGTGAACTGCAATCAAGGATGCGCCTGCCGATCTCGGCCTGCTTGGCGGCGGCGCGCAGCACTTCCCAGCGCGCGGCTTCGGGCACACAGAAGACATTGGCCTCGCGGTAGTAGTCGCGGTCTTCCAGTTCGGCGTCCAGGTCTTCGTCGCTGGCGCGGCCGTAGAAGTAGTCGTCGTTCTCGTCCAGCAAGCGCGGGCGCAGTTCGGCACGTCGCGCGGCGAAGGTGTCGCTGATGTATTTGACGAAGATCAGGCCCAGCACAAGGTGCTTGTATTCGGCCGCGTCCATGTTGGCGCGCAGCTTGTCGGCGGTGGCCCAGAGGGTTTTTTGGATGTCGTCGATCATGCGGTGGGTGTTGGGGTGCAGGCCGGATAATCGAAAGCCCGACCCGGCGCGCCTTCTTCAGTGGAATTTTCTACGCACACGCCCATGATGCAGCAGTACCTGCGGGTGACTTTTTTTCATAGGTAACGTTTCCAGAAGTCGTACGAGAGTCCCCTCCTGATCCCCAATCACGCTGCAGGCAAATGACGGCAATTGATGGCGAACCGAGGCGAGCAGCGGCCAGTCCACGGAAACCTGTGCAGCGGTTGCTGTCGATCGTTGCCCTGAGGCGTACCCACGCTCACCGGCGCCAAGCCGCCGTGGGGCCGTGCCAAGGGCAATGCCACGGATGACCGCTGATCAAGGTCGAACAGTCTTAGACCAGTCGAGACCCGGCTAGGGGTGCCGGCGACTGCATCCGCACTGCCCGAACTGGAGCTACCGACCCTAAACGGACATCTGCCGGCCGGACATCGCCGCCGCGAAGCTACCGGTCGGACTCACTCGCTCGAACCCGTGACCCTCAGCGTGCCTACTCTTCCACCAGTTCGTCCGGCAGGAAGCCGCCGCTCTGGTGCGCCCACAGCTTGGCGTAGTGGCCGCCATGCGACTGCAGCTCCGCGTGCGTGCCCTGCTCGACGATGCGGCCCTGCTCAAGCACGATCAGCCGGTCCATCCGCGCGATCGTGGAGAGGCGGTGCGCGATAGCGATCACGGTCTTGGCCTCCATCAGGCCCTGCAGCTGCTCCTGGATCGCGAGCTCGACCTCGCTGTCCAGCGCCGAGGTGGCCTCGTCCAGCACAAGGATGGGCGCATCCTTCAGCACCACGCGCGCGATGGCCACGCGCTGGCGCTGGCCGCCGCTGAGCTTCACGCCGCGCTCGCCCACTTGCGCCTCGTAGCCGGTGCGGCCCTTCCAGTCCTGCAGGCCCATGATGAACTCGTGCGCGTGCGCCTTGCGCGCCGCCGACTCAATCTCCGAGGGCGTGGCACCAGCGCGGCCGAAGGCGATGTTGGCCGCGATGGAGCGATGCAGCAGGCTGGTGTCCTGCGTCACCATGCCGATGGCCATGCGCAGGCTCTCCTGCGTGACCTCGCGGATGTCCTGCCCGTCAATGCGGATGCTGCCCTGTTCGAGGTCGTGGAAGCGCAGCAGCAGGTTCACCAGCGTGCTCTTTCCGGCGCCGCTGCGGCCGATTAGGCCCACGCGCTCGCCAGGGCGGATGGTCAGGCTCAGGTCCTCAAGCACCTTCTTGCCGTCGTCGCGGCCGTAGGTGAAGCTCACGTGCTCGAACCGGATCTCGCCCTGCGACACGGCGAGTTCGCGCGCGCCGGGCTTGTCGGTCATCGTGTGCGGCACGGCGATGGTCTCCATGTCCTCCTGCACGACGCCGATGTTCTCGAAGATGCCGGTCACTTCCCAGCTCACGAAGCCGGCCACGTTGCTGATGGCCCAGGCCAACGGCAGCGCGGTGGCCACGGTGCCGGCATCGATCAGACTCTGTCCCCACAGTGTGATGCCGATGGCGGCGGTGCCCATCAGCAGCGCTGCGTTCAGCGCCGCAAGCGAGCTCATGAAGCGCGTGATCAGCCGCATGTGGCTGCGCATTGCATCGGAGTGCTCCTCGATCACGTCGCGCACGTAGGCGTCCTCGTCCCGCGCGCGGGCGAAGAGCTTGACCGTGAGGATGTTGGTGTAACTGTCCACCACGCGGCCCATCACCATGCTGCGCATCTCGCTGCTGCTCTTGGCCAGGTCGCGCATGCGCGGCACGAAGTGGCGCAGAAAAATCACGTAGCCGGCAAACCACAGCAGCGTGGGCACGGCCAAGCGCCAGTCGGCCATGGCCATCAGCACCAGCGCGCTGACGCCGTAGATCATCAGGTGCCAGACGCCGCGGATGCAGCTGACCACGCTCTCGCGCACAGCGTTGCTGGTCTGCATCACGCGGTTGGCGATGCGGCCGGCGAAGTCGTTCTGGAAGAAGGGCCAGCCCTGCCGCACCACGTGCCAGTGGCTCTGCCAGCGGATCAGGCTGGTCACGCTTGGCAGCACGGCGTTGTTGCGCACCAGACTGTCCAGCAGCAGCGCCAGCGGGCGGCCGATGAGCACGATGGCGCCCATCGCCAACAGCGCCGGCATTGCGTGGGCCAGCGCGGCGGCGCGGTCGGTGTCGCCCATCAGTCGCACCAGCTTGCCGATGAAGATCGGGATCAGCGTGTCGATCAGCGCCACCACCAGGCCGGTGACGAACATCGCCCCGAACAGTTGACGGGCCTGGCGCACGTAGTGCCAGTAGAAGCCCAGCAGCGTCTGCGGTGGCGCGGTGCCGGGCAGCGCCGTCGGGCGGATGCGGCTCTCGAAGAAGGCGAACATGAATGGCCAGCGTTGCCCGCTCCCGGTTGGGGGCAGCGCAGTAGCGTCGTTGGATGCGCGTCGCCATTGTCGCTGCCCGGCTCTCCGCGCGCGAAACTGCTGCATCCACGGGGTGGCCCCCGCCGTATTGCGGTCACCCATTAGTTTCCGCTTTTGGCCGTTATGGCAAGACTTGCATAACGGCCAATAGCCGACAACAAACACGAAAGCGGAGAGCGGTCGTACAGCGTGCTCCCGCGACATGGCAAGGCACCCGCAAAACGCCATGAAATAGACCGTCGCAGTCTGCCGACCCGATGTCTTGCTGGCCGCTCCGAGGCCGCCTACAGAAGTCGTCGCGCGTCACCGCAGCCGAGCTGGCGAATACAGTGCTGACCAAGACGGTGCAACCCAGCTCTGCCCAGGCAGATATAGACAACATGAAGCTTCGTCACCTTGAGGTGCTCCACGCCATCCTGCAGACCGGCTCTATCACGCAAGCAGCAAGGCTGCTGCATGTGTCCCAGCCGTCGGTGAGCACAACGCTGCAGCACTGCGAGGCGCAGCTCGGCGTGCAGCTATTCGTGCGGGCTGGTGGTAGGTTGAAACCCAGTCCCGAGGTCGAACAGCTCTTCCCCGACATCCGCGCCGTGTTCGCCGGGGTTGAGAACGTCACCCGACGAGCGAAGTCGCTTGCCAGCGGCCACACCGGCCACCTGACCGTGGCCGGGTCGTTCGCCTTCGCAACCGGCCACCTCGTCAGCGCCGTGGCGCTGTTCCGTCAGAGCAGACCCGATGTCGAGGTGACCATACAGGCGCTGCAGGCCCCGGCGCTGGTCTCCCGGGTGGCCGCGCGCGAGTTCGAGATCGGCGTCTGCTATGGGCCCGTTTCGCATGACGGTGTTCAGACGGAAACCATCGCCACCGGCGAGTTGATCTGCGTGCTGCCCAGCAAACATCCACTGGCCAAGAAGAAGACGCTCTCTGCCACGGACCTGGCCGGTGAGTGCCTGATCAGCTACGACGCCGACGACATCCTGCGGGGCAAGGTTGATCGCGCATTTGCTGCGGTCAATGAGGTTCCACGCTTTGCCGTCCAGGCCGGACAAAGCATCACGGCGATCCGCCTGGTGCAGCTGGGTGTCGGGATAGCTATCGTAGAGCCGTTCTACTTCGCGGCGATGCAACCCCCAGGGCTGGTCGCTCGGCCACTCAGGCCGCGTCAAGAACTGGTGGTGGATCTGGTCAGTCCTTACGGGGACCTGCGTTCACGACCTGCGACAGAGTTCCTGGCCGCGTTGAGGTCCGTGACGCGTCGGCCTAAGTCATAGCTTTTGTTGGGGGTGTTCCCAAACCTTTGTAATAGCTTTCATGCCGAGCCCAACATAAGCTTCCTGCATCACGACAGGAAACTCGAGGAGCTTGACATGCACCGGATTGACCGCCGCAAGGCCCTGCTAACTCTGGGCGCCACCGCCTCGTTCATCGCGTTTCCGGGTCTGTCCCGCGCCGCTGCCTGGCCGGAGAAGCCCATTCGCCTGATGCTCGGCTTCCCGCCCGGCGGCGGTGCTGACGCCATGGCCCGAGTGATCGGCATCGAACTGCAGAAGCAACTGGGCCAGACCGTCATCGTGGAGAGCAAGAACGGCGCGACCGGCACCATCTGCGGCCAGTTTGTCGCGCAGTCGGCGCCCGACGGCTACACGATCATGCTCGCGCATGTCAGCTCGAACGTCATCGGGCCGATGCTGCTGGCGAAGGACAAGTACCACCCGCTGGACGACTTCACGCCGGTGGGCCTGCTGGCCGTCACGCCGCACCTGCTGGCCGTGAACCCGAAGGTGCCGTTCAAGACGGTGCCAGAACTCATCGCCTACGCGAAGGCAAATCCCGGCAAGCTGACGTTCATGTCGGCGGGCATCGGCAGCGCACCGCACCTGGCCGGCGAAGCGTTCAAGCTGGCAGCGGGCGTCGACATTCTTCATGTGCCCTTCAAGGGCACTGGCGAGGCCATCACGTCGCTCCTGGCGGGCGAGGTCGACATGACGTTCAGCACTACCGGCTCGACGATCCAGCATGTCAAGGCGGGCAAGCTGCGCGCCATTGCGGCCTGCTCGACGAAGCGGCTGCACGTCTTGCCCGATCTCCCAACGGTTGCGGAGACCCTGAAGGGCTACGAGGCGACGACTTGGTACGGCATCGCCGGGCCGGCCAAGCTGCCTTCGCCGATCGTCAAGCGTCTCGAAACAGCGCTGCAAACAATTCTGCGCCAGCCCAATGTCCAGGCCCGATTCGGCGAACTGGATGCGGAAACGAGATCAGGATCCGCCGCCGACTTCCGCGCGTTCTGGCAGACCGAGCTCGTAAAGTACGCGCAGCTGATCGCCAAGACCAACCTGAAAATCTCCTGAGCGTATGCCGCAGCTTCGCATCCCTGCCGTCTACATGCGTGGCGGCACGAGCAAGGGCGTGTTCTTCCTGGCCGACGACCTGCCCGCAGACCCGGCCCAGCGAGATCGCATCTTGCTGCGCGTGATCGGCAGCCCGGATCGTTACGGCAAGCATATCGACGGCATGGGCGGCGCCACGTCGAGCACGAGCAAGGTGGTGATCCTGTCGAAGTCAGAACGACCCGATTGCGACGTGAACTACCTCTTCGGCCAGGTGGCCGTCGACCAGCCGGTCGTGGACTGGTCGGGCAACTGCGGCAACCTGAGCGCGGCCGTCGGGCCGTTTGCCATCAGCGCCGGGCTCGCGCAAGCGCCGGCCGATGGCACGGCGACGGTTCGCATCTGGCAGGCCAACATTTCCAAGAAGATCATCTCGCACGTTCCGATGGCCGGTGGCGAGGTCTCGGAGTCGGGCGACTTCGAGCTGGCCGGGGTCGCGTTTCCCGCAGCTGAGATTCGGCTCGAGTTCCTCGATCCGGCGGCCGACGAAGAAGGCGGCGAGGCCGGCGCGATGTTCCCCACAGGCCGTCAGATCGATACGCTCGACGTGCCGGCCCTCGGCCGTATCGAAGCCACGCTCATCAACGCTGGCAATCCGACCATCTTCGTCGATGCGGCGAGCCTGGGCCTGACGGGCACGGAACTGCAGAGTGCCGTCAATGGCAACAAGGAACTGCTGGCACTGGCCGAAGCAGTCCGGGCGCACGGTGCAGTTGCGATGGGCCTCGTGAAGACGCCGGAGGAGGCTACGGCGAAGCGGCCTCATACGCCCAAGCTCGCCTTCGTCGCCAGGCCGGCGGACTACGTCGCCTCTGACGGCAAGCCTGTACCAGCGGAGTCCGTGGACCTGCTGGTCCGCATCTTCTCGATGGGTCAGTTGCACCACGCGATGACCGGCACCGGAGCTGTGGCCCTCGCGGCCGCGGCCAGCATTCCCGGCACGATCGTCCATCGATTGGCCCCTGCGAGCGCCGACGGTCGCGTTCGCTTTGGCCACCCATCGGGCAGCCTTGCCGTCGGTGCGGAGGCCGTCGAGCACGCCGATGGTTGGACCGTCGCCAAGGTGGTCATGAGCCGCTCCGCGCGTCGCCTGATGGAGGGCTGGGTGCGCATCCCGGCGTGAGATGGGCGATCAATGCGACATCCTGGCGGAACTCGTGCTGAGGGCAGACATCGAACGTCTGCTCAGCGTCAGAGCGACCGGCTGCTGAGGGTCGAGGCTGTGTGAAAACCCCGTAGGCAAGGCCCGACCCGGTCCGTAGAGTTGCCAGACATATCGAGCCCGGGAGCAGATATGTCGCGATTCGTCGAAGGCCAGGATCGACAGCAAGTGACGCTGTTGCCCGAATGTCTGGATGATTTCGTCGCGGTCGAGAACGCGGTCCGTGTGGTCGACGCGTTCGTGAGCGAGTTGGACCTCGGCAAGCTGGGGTTCGCGGGCGTCAAGCCTGCCGAGACCGGCCGCCCCTCGTACCACCCGGCCGTGATGCTGAGCATCTACATCTACGGTTACCTCAACCGCGTGCAGAGCAGTCGTAAGCGGTCAATAAACGGCGCCCTTGAACCGCGAGCGCATGCCTGAGAGCCTACGTGTCCACGTAGGAAGGTGGGCACGTAATGACAGAGGAAATCGAGGCGATTGCCAAGCGGCTGGTTGTCGGCCACAAGCGCGACGG
>JANPHI010000142.1:0-31263 GCA_031424355.1 Betaproteobacteria bacterium | reverse complement strand
CCACCCCACGGCCATCTTCGGCGTGATGGGTGCGGTGGCCGGCGTCGGCGCGATGCTGCGGCTGACCGAAGCGCAACTGGTCCACGCCTTCGGCATCGCCGGCAGCATGGCCGGCGGCATCATCGAGTACCTGGCCGAAGGCGCGTGGACCAAGCGCCTGCACCCCGGCTGGGCAGCGCAATCGGGCTACCGCGCGGTGCGGCTGGCGATGGCCGGCTTCCAGGGCCCGCGCACGGTGTTCGAGGGCGACCACGGCTTCTTCCACGGCTACGCCAACCTGAAAACCGGTGCCGGCGAAGGCCGGGGCGAAGGCGACTTCGCCGCCATGCTCGACGGCTTCGGCACGCGCTGGCTGTGGACTACCATCGCCTTCAAGCCCTACGCCTGCGGCACCATGGCCCACCCCTACATCGACTGCGCGCGCGCCTTCCGCCAGCGCGGCATAACGCCCGAACAGATCGCGCGCATCGATTGCGAAACGGCCGAAGGCATCGTGCACCGGCTGTGGGAACCGCTGGCCACCAAGCGCGCGCCGCAGAACGCCTACGCGGCCAAGTTCAGCATCCCCTACGCCATCGCCGTGGCGCTGCTGAAGGACAACGCCGGGTTGTCGGAATACACCGACGCCCAGGTCAGCGAACCGGCCCTGCTGGCGCTGATGGCCAAGGTGAACTACGTCGTCGATCCGGCGAACCCCTACCCGAAACAGTTCACCGGCCATCTGAAAGTGACGCTGACCGACGGCACGGTGCATGAGCACCGCCAGGGCTACTTCAAGGGCGGCGCGCAGCACCCGCTGACCGACGCCGACCTGCAGCACAAATTCCACGCCAACTGCGCCCACGGCGGGCTGGACCGTGCGGCGTCTGACGCCTTGCTGGCGCAGCTGGGCGGCCTGCTCGCGCAGCCCGCCATCGCGTCCACGGCCCTGACCTTCTGAACCGCACCCCATGACCACCACCTGCCCCCAGCCCGTCGCCCTCGTCACCGGCGCCGGCCGCAACATCGGCCGTGCCATCGCACTGGCGCTGGCCGCCAGCGGGCACGCGGTGGCGGTCAACGTGCGGGCTTCGGTGGACGAAGGCCAGGCCGTCGTCGATGAAATCGAAGCCGCCGGCGGGCAGGCGCTGCTGTGCGTGGCCGACGTGGCCGACCGCGCGGCGGTGGGCGCGATGGTGGGCGCCATCACCGCCCGCTGGGGCCGGCTGGACGTGCTGGTCAACAACGCCGCCATCCGCCGCGAAGCCGACTTGGCGGCGCTGAGCGCCGAAGACTGGCACGACACCCTGCGCGTGGTGCTGGACGGTGCCTTCTTCTGCACCCAAGCTGCGCTGGCGGCGCTGAAGGCATCGCCGCAAGGCGCCATCGTCAACATCGGCGGCCTGACCGCCCACACCGGCGCCGCCGAGCGCGTGCACGTGGTCACCGCCAAGGCCGGGCTGGTGGGCATGACACGCGCGCTGGCCCACGATCTGGCGCCGCACGGCGTCACGGTCAACTGCGTGTCGCCCGGCCTGATCGACACGGTGCGCAAGGCCACCAGCGCGTCGGCCAAGCCCAACCACCACGCCAAACACCAGGCGCTGCTGGGCCGCAAGGGCACGGCCGACGAGGTGGCGCAGGCCGTGGCCTACCTGGCCGGGCCGGGCGCGCGCTACGTGACCGGGCAGGTGTTGCACGTGAACGGCGGCACGCATCTGGGCGGCTGAACCGCGCCGTCAGCGACACCCGCCGCCGCTGTCCGGGCGGCAGGGGCAGAATCAGCGCCTTGTCCCAGACGCAGACAGGGAACGATCCGGTGCCACCCGCCCAGCCCCAGGCCGGTTCTGCCTTGCCACCGCCCTCTGGGCAACCGGACACGGCGGCAGGCGCCAGCACGCAGCCCACGGCGCAGGCGGAGTCGGCCCTGGCGCGGGCCAGCTTCGACTCGGCGCCCGACGGCGTCATCATGCTCAGCAAGGACAGCCGCATCCTGCTGTGGAACCGCCGCTTCGAAACGCTGTGGAACTTCCCGCCCGACATGCTGGCGCGGCGCGACACCGACGAGATGCGGCGCCACACCGCGTCACAGGTGCAAGACCCGGTGGGCTACCTGGCCAGCGTGCCGTCGGTGTTGCGAACGCGGCACGCCCGCACCTACCCGCCCGTCATGCTGCGCGACGGCCGCGTCTACGAACGCCATGCCTCGCCGGTGGGCGCCGTGCCGGGCGTGCCCGAGGCCGAAGGGGGCGTGGTGGTGCGCTGGCGCGACGTGACGCAACGCCACCAGGCCGAGCAGCGCCAGCAGGAACTGAGCACCCTGCTGGACCTGGCCCTGAGCAGCGCCGACATGGCCTTCTGGGACGTGGACCTGGTGCACGGCAAGGTGCGGTCGATGAACGACCGCTGGTACTCGATGCTGGGGTATCAACGCACAGACCTGGCCAACGAAGTCAAGGCCTGGGACAACATGGTGCACCCGGAAGACGCCGTCGCCCGCGAGGCCGCCTGGCAGGCCCACCTGACGGGCCAGACGCCCCGCTTCGAGGCCGAATTCCGCATGCGCCACCAGGCCGGCCACTGGGTCTGGCTGCAGGCGCGCGGCGTGGTCATCGAACGCGACGCGGACGGCCGGGCCACGCGCCTGGTCGGCACGCGCCAAGACATCACGCGCGCCAAGCAGATCGAACAGTTGCTGCGCGACCAGGCGCACACCGACGAGCTGACCGGCATCCACAACCGCCGCAGCTTCCTGGACCGCGCTGCCGACGAATTGGCCCGCGCGCAACGCCATGGCCACGCGGTGTCGCTGCTGATGATCGACCTGGACCATTTCAAGGCCATCAACGACCAGCACGGCCACGCCGGCGGCGACGAGGTGCTGCGCAGCTTTGTGCGCACGGCGCGCACCGTGATGCGGCAAAGCGATGTCTTCGGCCGCGTCGGCGGCGAAGAATTCGCGGCCCTGCTGCCGCACACCGGACGGGACGGTGCGCGCGCCATCGCCGAGCGCCTGCTGCAGCAAACCCGCCGGCACCCGGCGGTCTGGGCCGGCGCCACGCCGGTGGGCTATTCCATCAGTGTGGGCGTGGCCGCGCTGGACCCGGGCCTGGCGGCAGCCGACGAACTGGAGGCGCTGATGGCGACAGCCGACCGCGCGCTGTACCGCGCCAAAGCGCTGGGCCGCGACCGCCTGGAACTGGCTGACGGCTGAAGCGCCGCCGGGGGCTCGGCCGGCGCGGCCCTGCACCACAATGCCCGGCGTGCAGCCCTCAGCCACCCCGCCCTCCGCCACCGCCGACTCCAGCTACGCGTGGACGCGGCTGGCCGTGACGCTGGCGCTGATGACCATCGGCAGCGGTTCCATGTACATCATGGCCGTGGTCTTGCCCACCGTGCAGACCGAATTCGGCGTGGCGCGCGCCGGCGCGTCTTTCCCCTACACGCTGATGATGATCGGCTTCGGCCTGGGCGGCATCGCGATGGGCAAGCTGGCCGACCGCCACGGCCTGTTCACGGTGCTGATGCTGGGCGCCGCCGGCCTGGGCGCGGGCTTCATCGCCGCCCTTTGTCGGGCAGTTTGATGGCCTTCGCGCTGGCCCATGGCGTGCTGATCGGCGCCTTGGGCAGCAGCGCCACCTTCGCCCCGCTGGTGGCCGACACCTCGCTGTGGTTCGTCAAGCGGCGCGGCATCGCGGTGGCCATCTGCGCCAGCGGCAACTACGTGGCCGGGGCGGTGTGGCCGCCCGTCGTGCAGCACTTTGTCGGCACGCACGGCTGGCGCGCCACCTACATCGGCCTGGGCGTGTTCTGCGCCGTCACCATTCCGTTGCTGGCTTTTTTGATGCGCCCGCGCCCACCCGCCGCCGTGGCGGCCGTGGCCCGCCATGCCGGCGCTGCGGTGCCTTCAAGTCGGCCCTTCGGCCTGAGCCTGAACCACGCCCAGGCCCTGCTGTGCGTGGCCGGCGTGGCCTGCTGCGTGGCCATGGCCATGCCCCAGGTGCACATCGTGGCCTATTGCGGCGACCTGGGCTACGGCGCAGCGCGCGGCGCCGAGATGCTGTCGCTGATGCTGGCCTGCGGCATCGTCAGCCGCATCGTGTCGGGCCTGATCTGCGACCGCATCGGCGGCCTTCGCACGCTGCTGCTCGGGTCGGTGCTGCAGGGCGTGGCGTTGTTGTTGTTTCTTCCGTTCGACGGGCTGGTGTCGCTGTACGTGGTGTCGGCGCTGTTCGGCCTGTTCCAGGGCGGCATCGTGCCCAGCTACGCCATCATCGTGCGCGAACACTTCCCGCCCGCCGAAGCCGGCGCCCGCGTCGGCACCGTGCTGATGGCCACGCTCTTCGGCATGGCGCTGGGCGGCTGGATGTCGGGCAAGGTCTTCGACCTGACCGGCTCCTACCACGCGGCTTTCCTGAACGGCCTGGCCTTCAACGCGCTGAACCTGGCGATAGCCGGTTTCCTGCTGCTGCGCGTGCGGCGCGCGGCGAAGGTGGCCGTTGCCTGATCAAGACGGCACGGCCCAGGGCCGCAGTCATCAAGGCGGCACGGCCCAGGGCCGTGCGAGGGGTTCGCCGATGAACAGCCCCTGCCCCGGTGCCTGCACCGACTTCCACATCGATTCGATCAGCGTCTCGCCCTTGCGGTAGCGCGCCACCAGCACCGTGGCGCGCATGAACTTCTCGCTGAAGTTGCAGGGCTCTTCTTGCGTGCCATAGCTGCCGGTCAGGCCGGCCTGCAGCCAGTGGGTGATGGGCATCTGGCCCAGCGCGTCGGGCAGGAAGCCGCCGTAACTGGTCAGTGTGTCGGCCACGGCGCCCGGCAGGTAGGTGTTGGTGGCGGCCTGGGTGACGTTCTCCAGGCCCGTCATGTAGACCATGACGTTGGCCTTGCCCGTGACTTCGTTGGACCCGCTGCCCGACGCGTTGTCCACATAGTTCATGCCCACCCCGGCCAGGCCCGAGCGCGCCAGCTGCTGGAAGTCGCCGAAGCGCACGCTGCGGTTGGCATCGCTGGTGCGCACCAGCCAGGCCTGTGGCGTGATGCTGCTGTTCAGCATCGACGCATCGGCCGCCAGGCCGCGCGCGATCAGCGTCTGCGCCTCGGCCAGCGTGGCCGCACCCAGCATCATCGACGGCCGCAGCCGCAGATCGGTCCAGGGCTTGCGCGTGTCCACGTTGTAGTAGGCCTGGGTGATGGGCGACACGCATTTGCCGCACAGCCGCGTGTCGTAGCCCAGGGTCAGCGCGCTGGTGATGCCCATGCTGCAGGTCGGCGTGGCGCCCGTACCGGCCACGCGCGAAGGCTGCGTCCAGGTCAACAGCAGGGCCTGCGCGGTGGCCGGCAGCTTGGCGTCGAGGCTGGCTTTCAGCGCGGCGAAATCGTCGGTGCTGATGCTGTCGCTGCCGCGCGGCACGGCCAGGCGGATGAGGTGGGCGTCGGGGATGCCGCGCGCCTTCTGGTAGGCCAGCGCGATGGCCTCGCTGGTGGCGTCGCCATCGGCGATCAGCACGGCCAGATCGCTGGCGGCCAGGGACGGCGCGGGCACCGGCACCGGCACCGGGACTGGCGCCGGGCTGGGGGTCGGGCTGGTCAGGGCCACCGCACCGCCGCCGCCACCGCAGCCGGCCAAGGCCAGCCAGGCCGACCCGGCCGCCGCCGAGAGCAGCCGGCGTGCCGCGCGCTGCCGCCGGGCCGGTGGCGGCGGGCAGGGTCCGGTCAGCGCAGGGTGGAACGCGGTCATCCGAGAAGGATAGCCGCCGGGCCCGGCGCGGGCCTCTCAGTGTGTGACAGCGGCCGCGCCGGCCAGGTCCACCCGCGCCGGCATCGTCAGGAAGGCGGCGATGGCGTGCCAGAAGCGCTGCCGGTTCACGCCCAGCGGCGCGGTGTGCGCCAGGCCGGCCATCTTCACCATCTGTTTGTCGGCATTCGGCAGGCGGGCGTAGAAGGCCATGATGTCTTCGTCGGTGGCGATGCCGTCGTGCTCGGCACGCAGGATCAGCACCGGGCACAGCAGCTTGTCGGGGTCCACCACCGGCAGCTTCGTCACCATGTCGATGTAGGTGCCGGTGGGCACGGTGTCGCCGTACTTCAGCTCGGCCTCGGCCACCACGTCGCCGATCATCGGCTCGCTGGCGCCGGGGTGGTCGCGCGTGAAGACCGAGCGGTAGAACTTCGCATCGACCTTGCGCACATTGGTCTTCAGCAGCGCCGGCAGACCCTTGGCCCGTTCGATCAGCGTGGGGGCGTCCTTGCCGGTCCAGACGAAGGCGTCGAGCATCACGCGCTCGACGTGTTCGGGGTGCGCATTGGCGAAACGCGCCGCGCGCAGGGCGCCCGACGACTGCCCGAAGAAGGCCGCCTTGCTGCGCCCGGTGACCTGCTGCACCACCGCCATCGCGGCCTTCAGATCGATCACGCCGCTGGCGATGTCCGAGGTGCTGGCCGTGCGGTCGCTGTGGCCGTAGCCCTCGTGGTCCATGGTCCAGACGTCATAGCCCAGGCGGGCGAAATGGTCCATGAAGGAATAGTCGGCGCGGCCTGGCACCGTCAGGTCGAACATGGTCTTGCCCGAGTAGGACGAGCCGTGCACCAGGAAGAGCACCGGCTTGTCCTTGCGGCCGTCGGCCACCTGCTTGCGGTAGACCCACAACTTCACCGGCGGCGCACCAGCCAGGCCGGGCTTGCTGGTCCAGAACTCTTGCGCAGCGACCACGGGCAGCGGCACGTCGGCGGCGCGCGCGGCAGCGGGCATCAGCCACGCGGCGCACAACAGCAGCAACACGAACGCGCCACCCGCCCAGCGGACGCTGGCCTTGTCAGTGTTCATGGTGGTGACCCTCATGTTCATGTCCGTGTCCATGTTCGTGCCCGTGGTGGTCCCGCTCGGGCGGCGACTCGGCTTCGGCATAGCCGTGCATCACCGCTTCCATCACCTTGCGCATCGGGTCTTCGTTCAGCGCCACCTGGCCGGCCAGGAAACCGGCCAGCCGCGCCAGCACCAGCGATTGCATGGCCATCGTTGAATAGCCGTTGGGGTCGGCGGTCTTCTCGCTGTCGGCGACGCAGCGGCGCAGCACGTCCTTGAACAGGCCGTCGAGGTAGCGGTTCATCTCGCCGCCGGCCGACGGCTGTTCCAGCATCGCCTGGCTGTGCACCAGGAAGCGCTGGTAGAGATCGCTCTCGATGCGGTCTTCGGGTTCGAGGTCGCCGCACATGGCTAGAAGCCCTCGGCACGTTCGAGTTGTTCGAACCAATCAAAGCCCATCGGCTTCACGATGCGGCTGTTGACGACGACGATGCGGGCTTCGTTGTCGGGGTCGCTGTTGAAGTGCTGGTGGGCGCAATACGGCGGGATGTAGACGAAGTCGCCCTGGCTCCATTCGAAGCGCTTGGGCGTTTCGTCCCAGCTGAATTCGAATTCGTCCTTGCAGTCAAAGCGCACGTCCCAGTGCAGGTCGTAGCCGCTGCCTTCGACGACGAAGAAGATCTCTTCGGTCAGGTGGCGGTGCTTGCCGCTGGCCTTGCCGGGCGGCAGGAACTGCTGGTAGATGTCCAGGCAGCATTCCTTGGTCTGCATCTGCTCGTGGATGATGTGCTTGATCAGGCCGTCGGGCGAACGCTCGAAGGGCATGTCGGCGGCTTTCACCACGTTCATGCGGCCTTCGTATTCCTCGCGGAAGGCCGCTGAAGCCTCCAGCGCCTGGGCGAAGAAGTCCACCTCGCGGGTGGCGGCGTGGGCGCGGGCGCGCTCGATGGCGTCAACGATTTGCTGGGTCATTTTGGGTGGCCTTCAGATGTGCGTGGGCGGCGTGTAGTTCTCTTGCGCGACCGATTCCGCGTCTTTCGGCGGGTAGGCCACGACCTTCTGGAACAGCATGTGCATGAACAGGAACAGCGGCTTGGCCTTCATGATGAGCACGATGCTTTCGTCATCGGGGTCGTCGTTGAAATGCTGGTGCACGCAGCCGTTCTCGACGATCAGCGCATCACCGGCTTCCCAGTCCAGGCGCTTGCCGTCGTGCACGTCGTGGCCCTTGCCCTTCAGCACGAAGAACACCGCGCTGTTCATGTGGCCGTGCTTCTGGCCGTAGCCGCCGGGGGCGTAGACGTCCAGGTGGGCCTCGATGCTTTGCGCCACCTTCACGGCCTGCGGGTTGATGATCTTCTTGCCGAAGTTCTGCGGCCCGCCTTTCCATTTCCAGTCTTTCGACTTGTAGACGCGCGGCTGGCTGAACAGCTCGTGCACCAGTTCGCCGTAGGTGCCTTCGAGGGCGCGCACGAAAACGCGCTTCTTGCTCCAGCGTTCCCAGACGGCTTCGTCGGCCGCCGGCGGGGTGGTGCTGCTTGGGGTTTCAGACATACAGGTTCTCCATCGAAATCAGGGTCGGGTTTCAGCTCACTTGGCCATGAACAGCTTGTCCCACAGCTGCTGCCAACGATCGTTCTCGTCCAGGATCACGGCGGCGTCGGACATCACGAAATTTAAATTGCTGGTGTCGGTCTTCACCGCGCGGCTGGCCGGCGAACGGCCCAGCTTGGCCAGCATCTCCTGGGCCTCGGGGCTGAGCATGAAATCCAGGAACAGCAGCGCGGCGTGCGGGTGCGGCGCGTTGGCCGCCACGGCGATGCCTTGCGGGCGCGCAATGACCGGCTCGACCGGCGCCCAGTCCACTGGCGCGCCACGCGCCTTGAAGCTTTGCGCGTTGGCGTGATAAGCCGTCAGGCCGACTTCGATCTCGCCCGACGCGATCAACTGCGCCAGCAACACGTGGCCCTTGCGCATCTCGGGTTTCATCGCGCCCAGCTTCTTCATGAAGTCCATGCCGCGCGCATCGCCCCAGGTCTTGACGACGCCGGCCATCCATTCGGAATCGGTGGCCTCCATCGCGAGACGACCCTTCCACTTGGGGTCCAGGAAGCCTTCGTAGGTCTTGGGCAGGTCGGCCAACTTCACCTTGTTGGTGTTGTAGACGACGACGAAGAAATTCAGCCGGTCGGGTGCCCACAAACCGCTCTTGGGCAGACTGCCGGGCGGCAGGTCCGCGAGGTAGGGGCTGTGGAAGGCCGCCAGCACCTGCTCGCGGGCCAGCGCCTCGACCTCGGGGCCGTTGGTTTCGACCACGTCCATCGCCTGGCGCCTGGCACGGGCTTCGGTCATCGCGCGCTGCGCCACCGCTTCGCTGAGCGCCCGCCACACGTTGACCTTGACGCCGGTCTTCTTCTCGAAGGCCTCGGCCAGCGGCCCGATCTCGGTGGGCGCCATCGAGGTGTACAGGCTGACGCTGCCCTCGCGCCGCGCGCCGTCCAGCAAGCGCTGCGCACGGTCGGCGCCCTTGTAGCCGTAGACCACGGCGTTGGCCGTCGGCGACTGGGCGCCGGCCTCACCCGTCCAGGCGCACCCGACCAGGGCGATGGCCGCGATGGCGGCGGTGCACGCTGCACGCATGCTGTCTCCTCGTCTTCTTGACTGTGCGATCAGTGTAGGGTGAAATGTTGATCGGTTCAATTAGAAGAACTGCGTTCCTTCATGAGGAACGGAGCGAAAATCACCGACACCGGAGACGACATGCCGCACGACAAGGACCTGACCCACTGGCACGAACCCAGCGGCAACAAGAAAGCCGGCTTCGGTGAATTCCGCAAGCAGCCCACGCCCTACGACGCCTTCATGGAAAGCGAAGGCATCCCGGTGTTCCGCGACATCGGCATTTCCAAAGTGCAGAACCTGCCGCTGTTCCCGTGGAAGCGCACCGGCGGCCGGGGCCACTACATCCAGCTGCTGGGCACGGAAACCAAGTGGGGCTGCTTCGTGGTGGAGGTGCCGGCCGCCGGCGCGCTGCATGCGCAAAAGCACATGTACGAGGAGATCTACCTCGTCGTCGAAGGGCGCGGCACCACCGAGGTCTGGCAGGAAGGCGACACCAAGAAGCACGTCTTCGAATGGCAGGCCGGTTCGATGTTCTCGATCCCGATGAACGCCTGGTTCCGCCTGGTCAACGCCACCAACAGCGGTGCCCTGCTGCTGGCCGGCAACACCGCGCCCAATGTGTTGAACATGATCAACAACGTGGACGCGGTGTTCAACAACCCCTACGTCTTCCGCGACCGTTTCAACGGAGCCGACGACTTCTTCAAGGCCAAGGACGACATCGAGCCCGACCCGGTGCGCGGCCTGGCGATGCGCCGCACCAACTTCATCCCCGACATCGTGAATTGCGAGCTGCCGCTGGACAACCGGCGCAGCCCGGGCTGGCGCCGCGTCGAGCCGTTCATGACCAACAACCAGTTCTATTTCTGGATCGGCCAGCACGAACACGGCCGCTACAGCAAGGCCCACGCGCACACCAGCGCGGCCATCCTG
This sequence comes from Betaproteobacteria bacterium, assembly GCA_031424355.1. GTDB lineage: Bacteria > Pseudomonadota > Gammaproteobacteria > Burkholderiales > Burkholderiaceae_C > Rubrivivax. The sequence goes on along the minus strand of JANPHI010000142.1, from coordinate 20,921 downwards.
ATCTGCGTGAAGGGCAAGGGCTACACCTACAGCTGGCCCGAGAAGGTCGGCGAACAGCCCTGGGCCACTGGGCAGGCCGACAAGGTCAAGCGTGTGGACTACGAACCGGTGGGCATCGTGTCGGCCGCGCCCGGTGGTGCGCGCTGGTACCACCAGCATTTCAGCGCCGGTGAAGACCCGCTGCGCCTGACCGCCTGGTTCGGCCCGCACAACCCGGGCCGCGACCCCGGCGCGCCGGGCGCCAAGCACACCGACTACACCGCGATGGACGTCACCGAAGGCGGCACCGCGATTCCCTACTGGATGGAAGACCCGCACCTGCGCCAGGAATACGAAGCCAAGCTGGCCAGCCACGGCATCGCCACGCGCATGGACCCGGCCTGGTACGTGAAGCCGGAAGGCGTGGAAGCGAAGAAGAGCAGCGACGGCCCCGTCGGCGCAGCGGGCTGAACGCGCATGACTGTGCATGAGGGCGCCGGCGCCGCAGCGGTCGCGGCCCCGGAAGGCCGCGTCTTCTTCAGCAACGTCCGCCGCAGCCTGGAATTCGAAGACGAGATCGTGCTCGTCAGCGTGGGCGTGGACATCGGTTCGTCCACCTCGCACCTGGTGTTCTCGCGGCTGCGGCTGGAAAGGCTGGACAACCGCTACATCGTGGCCGAACGGCTGGTGCTGCACGAGAGCGAGGTGCTGCTGACGCCTTACGCGAAGGCGGCCGATGCGCTGGACGGCGACGTGACCATCGACGCCGTGGCGCTGCGCGCCTTCGTCGATGCGCAGTACGCGCTGGCCGGCGTCACGCCCGACACCATCGACAGCGGCGCGCTGATCCTCACCGGCGTGGCGGTGCGACGCAGCAACGCGCGGGCCATTGCCGACGTCTTCGCGGCGCAGGCCGGCAAGTTCGTCGCGGTGAGCGCTGGCGACGCGCTGGAAACCACGCTGGCCTCGATGGGCTCGGGCGCGGCGGCACGCAGCATCCGCGACAGCGCGCGAGTGATGAACATCGACATCGGCGGCGGCACCAGCAAGATCGCCGTCTGCGAAGGCGGCGCGGTGGTGGCGCAGACGGCCATCGACATCGGCGCGCGCATCGTCAGCTTCGACGCGCAAGGGCGCGTGCTGCGCGTCGAAGAAGCCGGGCAGCGGCTGGCCGCTGAAGTGGGATTGGCGTTGACGGTCGGTGACGTGCCAACCGCCGCCGGCATCGCGCAGTTGGTGGACCGCATGGCCGAGCGGCTGTTCGAAGCGCTGCAGGGCCCGACGCTTTCGGCCGGCACCGCCGCGCTGCTGCGCCTGGAGCCGCTGGCCGTGGCGGCGCAGCCCGACGTGGTGATGTTCTCGGGCGGTGTGTCGGAATACGTCTACGGCCGCGAAGCGCAGGACTACGGCGACCTGGGCCCGGCGCTGGCCCGCGCCATCCTGCAGCGGGTGCAGGCCTGGGGGCCGCGCATCGCGCAGCCCGATCAAGGCATACGCGCCACCGTGGTCGGGGCTTCGCAGTACACCATCCAGGTCAGCGGCGCGACCATCTTTGTCGAACCACAAACCGCGCTGCCTTTGCGCAACCTGCCCGTCATCACGCCGGATTTGCCGCTCGGCGACGAGGTGGTCGATGCCGACGCAGTGGCGCAGGCGGTGCGCGCCGCGCTGCGCGCGATGGACCTGCACGGCGGCGAACAGGCCGTGGCGCTGTGCTACCACTGGCAGGGCAGCGCCAGCTACGGCCGGCTGGACGCCTTCTGCCGAGGCGTGACGGCGGGGTTGCAAGCCATCGCCGACCACAGCGCCGAACATGGCAACCAGGCGCCCTTCGTGCTGGTCGGCGACGGCGACATCGGCGGCCTGGTCGGCATCCACCTGCACAGCGAATTGAAGGTGCAGCAGCCGCTGGTCTCCATCGACGGCATCGTGCTGCAGGCCTTCGACTACATCGACATCGGCGCGCTGCTGGACACCTCGGGCGCGGTGCCAGTGGTCATCAAGAGCCTGGTCTTTCCGCAGTCTGCAGCGCTGGGGCGCAGCGGGCTGCAGCCGCTGCGCTGACCGCAACCGCAGCCGCAGCCGCAGCCGCAAACGCAAACGCAACCGCCGAGATCGCCAAGATCACCATGCTGGACAGCGACAACCCCCACGCCTGGCAGGTGCTGTACCCGCCCATCCAGTGCCACGACAGCGGCTGGCTGGACGTGGGCGACGGCCACGAAATCTTCTGGGAAGTCAGCGGCAACCCGGCCGGCCGGCCGGCGCTGTTCGTGCACGGCGGGCCAGGCGCGGGCTGCACACCGGGCGACCGCCGCTGGTTCGATCCGCAGGCCTGGCGCATCGTGTGCTTCGACCAGCGCGGCGCCGGGCGGTCGCGGGTGACCGACAGCCACCAAGACCCGCTGCGCGCCAACACCACGGCGCACGCGGTGGCCGACATCGAGGCCCTGCGCGAGCACCTGGGCATCCGCGACTGGCTGCTATTCGGCGGCAGCTGGGGCGCGACGCTGGCACTGGCCTATGCGCAGCAGCACACGCAACGCGTGCAGGCCCTGGTGCTGCGCGGCGTGTTCACGGGCCGGGCCTGCGAACGGCGCTGGCTCTATGGCGAACAGGGCGCCGCGCTGCGCCACCCGGCGGCCTGGCAGCGGCTGCGGGCAGGCCTGGGACTGGGCGCCGGTGCGGGTATCGGTACAGGTGTCGGTGCTGTTGCCGGCGCGGGTGCTGCTGCGGTTGCCCACTCGGCGGACGAGCTACTGGCCGCCGCGCACGCCCGCCTGCACGGCGGCGACGCCGCCGCACGCGACGCCGCCGCACAGGCCTGGTGGCGCTGGGAACAAGACCTGATGGACGCCGAGACCACGTTCCCGCAGCCGCCCGCGCCGCCCTGCGATGCCGCGCAGGCGCTGCGCATGGCCCGGCTGGGCGTGCACCACGCGCGCCACCGCTACTTCCTGGCTGAAGGCGAATTGCTGGCCGGCGCAGCGCGCCTGCGCGACGTGCCGGGCTTCATCGTGCAAGGCAGCCGCGACCTCGTCACGCCACCGGCCACCGCGCAGGTCCTGCACCGCGCGTGGCCGCGCGCGCAGTGGTGCGGCGTGCCGGCGGCAGGCCATGCGTCCAGCCACCCGGCCATCGCGCGGGCGCTGATCGCCGCGACCGACCAGTGCGCCCAGTTCACTGCACCCGCTGCGCAGGCTGAGCGTGCTGCGCAGGCTTGCCCCGTCACCAACAACAAAAGCACCGGAGACCACCATGAACGACAAGGACGCTTCCTCGCCTGAAGCCGACAGGCGCGGCTTCCTGCGCCAGGCGGCCGCGCTGGCCGGCACCGCTGCGGCAGCGGCCGCAGCCACGGCCACGACCTCGGCCAGCGCGGCCGATGCCAGCGCCGCCCCGGCAGCAAGCCCGGCGGCCAAGTCGCCCGCAGGCGCCGCACCCGGTGAACGGCTGATCGAGCGCCCGGGTTCCGACTTCATGATGGACGTGATCAAGACGCTGGACCTGCAGTACGTCACCACCAACCCCGGCAGCAGCTTCCGCAGCCTGCACGAAAGCCTGGTCAACTACGGTGGCAACACCAAGCCCGAGCTGCTGACCTGCCTGCACGAGGAAGCCGCCGTGGCCATCGCCCACGGCTATGCCAAGGCCGCCGGCAAACCGATGGGCGTGCTGGTGCACGGCAGCGTGGGCCTGCAGCATGCGGCGATGGCCATCTACAACGCCTGGGTGGACCGCGTGCCCATCATCCTGTTCGCCGGCAACGGCATCGACGCCAACAAGCGCCGGCCGGGCACCGAATGGAACCACTCGGTGCAGGACCCGGCCGCGCTGGTGCGCGACTTCGTGAAGTGGGACGACGCGCCCGGCTCGCTGCAGCACTTCGCCGAGAGCACGGTGCGGGCCTACAAGATCGCCACCACGCCGCCGATGGAGCCGGTGCTGATCACGGCCGACATCGAGCTGCAGGAAGACGCCATCCACGACACCGGGCTGAAGATCCCCAAGCTCAGCCGCAGCATCCCGGCGCAGGGCGACAGCGCCGCGCTGGCCGAGGCGGCGCGCTGGCTGGTCGAGGCGAAGAATCCGGTCATCGTGGCCGACCGCTGCGCGCGCGACCAGGCCGGTGTCGACGCGCTGGTGCAGCTGGCCGAGAAGCTGGGCGCGGCCGTCGTCGACATGGGCGGGCGGCTGAACTTTCCGAACCAGCACCCGCTGTGCCACAGCGACCGCCGCCGCGCGCTGGTGCGCGAGGCCGACGTGGTGCTGCTGCTGGAAGTGGCCGACCCCTGGGGCCAGTTCAACAGCTTTTCCGACCCGCACAAGATCCAGCGCTACGTGGCGCAAACGGGCGTGAAGGTCATCAACATCTCGATGCAGGACGTGTTCCTGCACAGCAACTACCAGGACTTCCAGCGCTACCAGCCGGCCGACCTGTCGATCAACGGCGACGCACAAAGCAGCCTGGCGCCGCTGACCGAACAGGTTGCGAAGCTGATGACACCCGAGCGCCAGCGCGCAGCGCAGGCCCGTGCTGCCACGCTGGGTGCGCAAAACAAGGCGGCGCGCGTGCAACTGCTGGAATCGGCCGCGCGCGGCTGGGACGCCAGCCCCGTCACCACCGCCCGGCTGGCGATGGAAACCTACGACGTGATCAAGAACGAGCCGTGGGCGCTGGTGGTCAGCGACCGCATCCCCTGGGCGCGTTCGCTGTGGCCGGCGACGAAGTACCACCAGATGCTGGGCGGCAGCGGCGGCCAGGGCGTGGGCTATGCCGCACCGGGCGCCATCGGCGCCGCGCTGGCCAACCGCGACAAGGGTCTGATCAGCGTGACCTTCCAGCCCGACGGCGATCTGATGTACGGCGCTGGCGTGTTGTGGACGGCGGCCCACCACAACATCCCGCTGCTGATGGTGATGCACAACAACCGCGGCTATTACCAGGAAGTGATGCACTTGCAGCGCATGGCTGCGCTGCACCGCCGCCGGCCCGACCAGGCGCTGATCGGCAACGAGATCGACAACCCCGCCATCGACTACGCGAAGCTGGCGCAGGCGCATGGCGTGTGGGCCGAAGGGCCGATCAGCGATCCGAAGCTGCTGAACGCGGCGCTGAAGCGCGCGCTGGCGGTGGTGAAGAGCGGCAAGCCGGCGCTGCTGGACGTGGTCTGCCAGACGCGTTGAAACGCAGCGCGCTGCAGGGCCCGGGCTTATCGTCACGGCATCCCGTTCCGGAGCTGCCCCCATGAGCGATTTACCCGCCCTGCCCGCCACGCCCACCGGCCGCTACCGCCACTACAAGGGTGGCGAATACGAAGTGGTGGGTGCTGCGCGGCACAGCGAAACGCTGGAGCCGCTGGTGGTCTACCGGCCACTCTACGGCGCCAACGGCCTGTGGGTGCGGCCGCACGCGATGTTCTTCGAGAACGTGCTGATCGACGGCCGCTGGCAGCCGCGTTTCGCGGCGATGGACTGAGTCGGAACCACCATGCTGGAAGTCCTCGGCCGCAACAATTCCATCAACGTCCGCAAGGTGCTGTGGCTTTGCGAAGAGTTGGCGCTGCCCTGCGTCAACGAAGCCTGGGGCACCGGCGCGCTCCAGCTGCAGTCGCCCGAATACCGGGCGCTGAACCCCAATGGCCTGGTGCCGGTGCTGCGCGACGGCGACTTCGTGCTGTGGGAATCGAACACCATCTGCCGCTACCTGGCCGGCCGCGAAGGCCGCAGCGATTTGCTGCCCACCGAACCGGCCGCACGCGCCCGCGTCGAACAGTGGATGGACTGGCAGGCCAGCGAGCTGAACAACGCCTGGCGCTACGCCTTCATGGGCCTGGTGCGCAAGAGCCCGGCGCACCAGGATGCCGCCGCCAGACAGGCCAGCCTGCAGCAGTGGCTGCGCCACATGCAGATCGTTGAAGACGTGCTGGCCCACACCGGCGCCCACATGGCGGGCGCCACCTTCACGCTGGCCGATGTGGTCATCGGCCTGGCGGTGCAGCGCTGGTTCATGACGCCGATGGACCACCCGGCACTGCCTGCGGTGGCGGCCTACCGCGAAAGGCTGAGCACACGCCCCGGTTACCTGAAGCACGGCCGCAACGGCATGCCCTGAAACGCGCGGGCCGCACCGCGTGCAACGCGCGGGCCGCACCGCGGCCGTGCAAACACGCACACCCAAGCGCGACCAATTTTCGCTGCCGACCGGCTGCGCGCTGGCGCGCTTTCTGCATGGCTGCACCGACCTTGCCGAGCGAGGTTGCGCACCGTGGCAGCGCGCACCAGCTGCCACCGACTTCAAGAGGTAGTCCCACTCATGAACCCCACCCTGGTCGCCCTGGCCGTCGCCCTGATCGGCAGCAGCCTGAGCCTGCCCGCCACCGCGCAGGAAGAAGAACCCCGGCCCTTCTACCGCGGTCCGCCGCCCGTGTCGGCCTTCGGCAGCGGGCCGATCTTCATGCCCGTCGCACCCAACACCCCGAACAGCTTCAGCCTGCTGGAAACCAGCGTGGCGCAGATGCAGGCGGCCATGAAGAGCCGGCTGCTGTCGTCTGAAGAACTGGTGCTGATGTACCAGGCGCGCATCGCCGCCTACGACGACATCGGCCCCAAGTTGAACGCCTACCTGACGCTGAACACGCAAGCCGCCGCCACCGCGCGCGCGCTGGACCAGGCGCGCTTCCTGCCCGGCACCACCGTGGGCCCGCTGTACGGCGTGCCCGTGGCCTTGAAGGACATCATCGACACCGTCGACCTGCCCACCACCGGCGGTGCGGTGGCGATGAACGGGTCCTACCCGCCGGCCGATGCCTTCATCACCAGGAAGCTGCGCCAAGCCGGCGCCGTCATCCTGGGCAAGCTGACGCTCACCGAGTTCGCGAACTACGTGACCAACGGCATGCCCGCCGGCTACAGCTCGCTGGGCAACTACGGCTTCAACCCCTACAACCCGGTGCTGCTGCCGGGCGGCGACGGGCGCCCGCTGCTCAGCCCCAGCGGGTCCAGTTCGGGCTCGGGCATTGCCACCGCCGCCAACCTGGCGGGGCTGACCATCGGCACCGAAACCTCGGGCTCCATCCTCAGCCCGTCCAACGCCAATGGCATCGTCGGCATCAAGCCCACCGTGGGCCTGGTCAGCCGCGACGGCATCATCCCCATCACCGCCGACCAGGACACCGCCGGCCCGATGACGCGCAGCGTGGCCGACGCCGCCCTGCTGCTGGGGGTGATTGCCGGCTACGACCCGGCCGACCCGGCCACCGCCATCTGCCAGACGCCGGGCAAGTGCTACAGCGACTACACGCAGTTCCTCAAGCCCAAGGCCCTGGCCGGCGCGCGCCTGCTGGTGGCGCCCATCCCCAGCAACCGGCTGACGCTGATGAACGCGGCCATTGCCAAGATGGAAGCCGCCGGCGCGACGGTGGTGCGCTTGACGGCCGCGCTGCCCAACACCACGGCGCCGGGCATCCTGAACTACGGCCAGAAGCGCGACGTCAACGCCTACCTCGACCGCCTGCCCGCCAGCTGGCCCATCCAGTCGCTGGGCGACCTGATCGCCTACAACGCCGCCAACGCGGCGACGGCGCTGAAGTACGGCCAGGTGCAGTTCATCGCGTCGAACGCGCTGGACATCAGCCCGGGCAGCGCCGACACCGCCACCTACACCGCCAACCGCGACCTGGGCTTTGCGCAGACGCGGGCCAGCATCGACGGTGCGATGAACGGCCCCGACGGCCTGCCAGGCACGGCCGACGACTACGACGCGGTGATCTATTCGGGCAGCGGCAGCGCCGGCCTGTGGGCGCGCGCCGGCTACCCGACGGTGATCGTGCCGCTGGGTTTCGTCGAACAGGACGCGGCGCAAATCCCCACCGGCATTTCCTTCGCCGGCCGCGCTTTCGGCGAACCCAAGCTGATCTCGCTGGCGTATGCCTTCGAGCAATTGAACAAGGGCCGCCTGCCACCCGCCAGCACGCCCGCGCTGGCCAGCGACACCGTGCTGCGCGGCGACATCAACGGCGACAAGGCGGTTGACAGCCGCGACGTGGCGCTGATCACCGCACGCCTGGGCCAGACCGCCACCGGCCCCTACGACAAGGCCGACATCAACGGCGACGGCAAGGTCACCAGCCTCGACGTGACGGCGATGAAGAGCCTGTGCACGAAGAAGGGCTGCGCGATCGCCAACTGAAGGCCCGCCCCGTCTGCCCTGACATCGCCTGTCTGCAGGCCGGTGCTGAAGCCCGGCCTCACACCCTCAATCCGGAGTACCCGATGACCTCACACACCCCCACCCCGGCGCGCGCCGCACGGACCGCGTTCACCGCACTGGCCGCCCTGGCGGCCCTGACCGCCTTCAACCCGGCGCATGCCGCCAGCGACGACCTGGTGGTCAGCCTGGCCGGCCTCAGCAGCACCGACCAGCAGGGCGCCACCCTCAACACCGTGCTGACGCTGGATGCCCAGCCCGGCGCAGCGGTCGACCTGATCGCCTGGAACTTCGACCTCGGCACGGTCGGCCTGAGCTGGTTGTCCGAGGCGGCACTGCGCATCACCAATTCCGACGGCTACGGCGTGGCCTTCAACCCGGGCGACGGCGACGACCTGTCGGGCACCCGCACCTATGTCGGCAGTGGCAGCCTGCTGGCCGCCGGCGCCAGCTTCAACGTGTTGGCCGACGGCAAGCTCTACCTGGAGCTCTACGAAACCTGGGACGACGCGGCCGGTGCCGCCGACGCGGTCTACCTGTCGGGCAGCCTCACGCTGGGGGCCATTGCGGCGGCCGTGCCCGAGCCTTCGGCCTACGGCCTGCTGGGCCTGGGGCTGTTCGGGGTGGCGCTGACCACGCGGCGACAGCGCCGCACCACCGGCTGAAGCCCGGCTGCAGCGACGCCGCTGCAGCCGGCCGGTTCACGGCCAGCGCTTCACTTCGCGGCGAGGCCGTCCACACCGGCCTTGGCGACCACGCCGTCCTGGTCGGACGAACCGCCCGACACGCCGATGGCACCGATGATCTTGCCGTCCACGATCAGCGGCACGCCGCCTTCCACCGCGTTCGCATTGCGCAGCGTCAGCACGCGCAGGCCCACCCCGCCGCCGGCCACCAGGTCTTGAAAGGCCTTGGTCGGACGGCGGTACATCGCGGCCGACACCGCCTTGTCCTGCGACACCCCGATGCTGGCGGTCTGGGTGTTGTCCATGCGTTCGAAAGCGACCAGTTGGCCGGCGTTGTCGACCACGGCCACGGCCATCGGCAGGTTCTGCCGCTTGGCATCGGCGATGGCCGCGGCCACCACCCGGCGGGCCGTTTCGTAGTTGACGCTGGTGCCGTATTGCGGCACCTGGGCGTGGGCGGCGCTGGCGCTGAGAACCAGGGCGGCGGCCAAGGTGGTGGTGGTGCGTGCTTTCATCGGGTGTCTCCGGGTGGTTGGGGTGTTGGTTTTCATTGCAGCCCGCGCACGGGCAGTGGCAGGCCCGGGATGCTCAGGCGCGGGTTCATGCAGCTGACCTTGCCCTTGGGCTGGCCGGCGCCACCGATCTCGCCGGCCGTGGCCGGCGAGTTGTCGCGCCGGTTGCCGTCGCTGTTGGCGGTGCACAGCAGGTCGTTCAGCAGGTAGGGGCTGGTCGGCGTTTCGAGCGGGCCGGTGTTGCGCAGGCCGGTGGTGGCGTCAGGCGGGTTGCGGAAGATCTCGATGACGCGGCCTTCGGTGGTCACCACGACGACGGCATTGCGTTCGTTGGCGGCCACCCACACATTGCCTTCGCGGTCCAGCGCAATGCCGTCGGCGCCTTCGAGTTGCGGGTGGGCCACCCACACATTGCTCAGGCACAAGGTGTTGGCGGTGAAGGTGGTGTCGCAGCCGACCGGGCTGACCAGCTGGCCCTGGCGGTTGAAGTTGACGCGCCAGATGGCGCCCCGCGCGGTGTCGGCCACGAACATCTCGCCGTTGACGTCCAGGTTGAAGGCCACGCCGTTGGCCACCAGCGGCTGCGGATTGGCCAGCAGCGGGCCACCGGGCGTGGGGTTGGTCACGGTCGCCGGCACCGTCGAATTCACCCGCCCGATACCGGTGGTGTTGGCCATGGGCTGGATGCGGAAGACCTCGCTGACCACGCCCTGCCGCGTGATCTTCCAGACCCGGCCCAGCCCGGTGGTGCCATCTCCCGTCCACAGGTTGCCGTGCAGGTCGAAGGCCAGACCGTTGGTGCCGCTCACCCCGCTGGCAAAGACCGTGGCCAATGCCGGCGTGGTGGCATTCGGCCGCACGCGGTAGACCTTGTCGGCCTCGGACACATAGACCTGCCCGTCCGGCCCGAAGGCCAGGCCCGAGGGGCTGCAGGACGCGCTGGCACTCGGTGCCGGCACCTGCCCCACCACCACCGGCGTCGGGCTGCCCACGGCGATGCGCCAGATCGGGCAGGGCACGCCATTGCCCGCCGCGCGGCCAGTGGAATACAGATTGCCCTGCTGGTCGCCCGTCAGCCCTTCGATGGCCAGTGTCGTGGTGGTCAGGGTGCTGAAACTGGCTGCGCTGGGGAAGCGCGGATCGGGCGCTGCAACGCTGGCGGTCCAGGCGGCGTAGCCCGTGCAGGCCAGCAGGCCGAGGGTCCAGTTCTTCTTCATGGGGCGTCTCCGGTTGTTGTGGTGTTGACGGTGCAAGCGCGGCCCCGGAACGGCGGCGCTGCCTAGCGGGCGAGTGACTGCAGTGCCGCGATGTCCTTGGCCGCCGGCCCCTTGGCGATGGACGACAGGTAGCGGTGGATGAGCTGCAAGTGCTCGTCGCTGAGGTAACGCGCGTCGAAGCGCGGCATGGCTTCGCGGGGTGTACGCACCAGCACCTTGAAGGCTTCGAAGGGGTAGGGTTCAGGAGCAAGCCGCGGCGCGGCGCTGCGTTCGCCGCCCTGCCCCACGGTGCCGTGGCAGCTGTAGCAGCCGTTGGCCATGAAGAGCTGGCGGCCGCGTTCGACCTCGTCGGTCGTTTGGGTCTGGCCTTGGGCCAGGGCCGAGCCGCAGACCAGAGCCAGCGCTGCGCTGAAGACGATGCGGCGCATGGTCATCAACCTTGAAGTACGCGAACGACCTGGCCCGGCGTGGGCGCCGGCCAGCCGGCTTCACGCGCCACGCGCAGGATTGTCTCGTTGGTGTCGAAATACACCTGCCAGTAGTGGTCGGTGTGGCAGTAGGGCCGCACGGCGATGACCGGGCCGACCAGGTTGATGTCGATGACGTTCACTTCGGGCGGCATGGCGGTGCTGACGTTCGGGATGGCGGCCACGGCGGCCTTCAGGCGGGCCAGCGCGTCGGCGAAGTCCACACCCCCGGCCAGTTGCGCGGTGCGTTCGACGCGCCGCACCGGCATGGCCGAGAAGTTCTGCACCGTGTCGGAAAAGATCTTGCCGTTGCCGACCAGCGTGTGCACGTTGTCGGGCGTCAGCACCGTGGTGCCGAACAGGCCCAGTTCCTTGACCGTGCCGACCACGCCGCCCACGCTGACGAAATCACCCACCTTGAAGGGCCGCAGCACCAGCATGAAGGCACCGGCCGCGAAGTTGCCCAGCATGCCGCTCCAGGCCGCGCCGATGGCCACGCCGGCGCCGGCCAGCATGGCCGCGAAGCTGGTGGTCTGGATGCCGAAGTAGCCCAGGATGCCCAGCACCAGGGCGATGTTCAGCGCCACGTTGACGATGGACCCGAGGTACTTGGTCAGCGTCGGGTCGATCTGGTTGCGGTTCATCACCGACTGCATCACCGCGATGACGCGGCCGATGATCCAGCGGCCGATGATCCAGAAGGCAATCGCAGCGGCGATCTTCAAGCCGATGTCCACGGCCGTGGTTGTCAAGAAGGTCTGAAAGGCGGTGGTGTCCATGGTCCGGTCTGTACTTTCTGTGCGGGTTTGAAGGCGTCGCGGTGGCCACCGCGCTGCGTGGGACTTTAGGCAAGAACGCCGCGCAACTCCACCGGGTGCAGCCTGAGCAGCGGCTCAGGCTTACCCTGAATCGATGGCGACCCGGCCTGCGCCTTCACCACGGCAACAGCGCCCCCAGCACGCCCGAAGCCGCGATCACCGCCACCGGCGGCACGCGCGTCAAGGCCAGCACCGCCACCGACACCGCGATGAAGGCCAGGCCCATCCACGGCCCGGGCGCCTGGCGGGCCAGCAGGTAGCAGGTGGCGCCCATCAACCCCAGCGCGATGGGGCCCAGGCCGCGTTGCAGGGCCTGGATCAGCCGGTTGAACTGCGCCAGGCGGCTGGCCCGCGAGATCAGCACCGGGAAGACCAGCGCCGGCAGCGACAGGCCCAGCGTGGTGGCCAGCGCGCCGGGCAGGCCGGCCATCTGCCAGCCCATCACCGTAACGAACAGGATGTTGGGCCCCGGTGCGGCCTGGGCCAGGGCGATCGAGTTCACGAACTGGGTGTGCGTGAGGTAGCCGTGTTCATCGACCACGTAGCGATGCATGTCCGACGCCAGCGCCATGCCGCCGCCGGTGGCAAAGATGGACAGCGACAGGAAGTGCACGAACAGCGCCAGCAGCGCCTGCAGGCTCACGGGGGTACCTGGGCGGCGGCCTGCCCCAGCACGCGCCAGGCCCAGGCCACCGAGGCCATACCCAGCGTCAGCATCACCGTGCTGACCGGCCAGTGCAGCAGCGCCACCGCGACGAAGGTCAGCGCGGCGATCAACATGCCCAGGCGTTCACCGCGCAGGCTGCGCGACATGCGCACCGCCGTCACCGTGATCAGCCCGACGCTGGCCGCGCCCATGCCGTGCAGCGCGCCCTGCAGCCAAGGCAATTGCTGGAAATGCTGGAACAGCGCAGCCAGCGCCAGCACGCCCACGGCCGGCACCAGGATGAAGCCGCCCAGCGCCGCCGCCGCGCCGCGCAGGCCGAAATAGCGGTCGCCCAGCAGCACGCAAAAGCTGATGCCGGTAGGCCCGGGCAGGGCCTGGCTGATGGCGAAAAGGCCCAGGAATTCTTCGGCGCCGAGCCAGCGCTTCTTCTGCACCACAGCGCGTTCGATGTGGGCCAGCGCGCCACCAAAGGCCTGCAACGAAACCAGCGTGAAGGTGGTGAACAGTTCCCAGGGCGAGGCGGGCTGCTGCAGCCCCGGCACCTCGTCCGGCAAGGCCAGCGGCGGGCGTGGCGGCACAACAGCCATCGCCAGCCGCCGCAGCCTCAGGCGGCCGTGGTGCTGCGCCGGGCGCGCTGCAGCAGCAGGCGCCACCCGTAGAACGCGCAGGTGGTCAGCATCAGGCCCACACCCACCCACACGCCGGCGTGTTCCCAGGCCTGCGCAAAGCCGTCCTGCGTTTCCCGCAGCAAGCCGGCACCGGCCGTGAGCAGTGCAAGCACCGCGATGAAGCCGCTGCTGTAGCGGCTGGCGTGGCGCGCCAGGCGGTCGCTGCGCTGCGCGAACCAGGCCAGCAGCAGGCCGTTGGTGGCGTCGGCCACCATCATGCCCAGGCCGAAGACGCCGGCCATCAAGGCCACCGCGCCGATGCCGCTGTACGCGCTGATGTCGCCGCCGCGTGCCGCGAAGAAGGCCGCTTGCGCCAGCGAATCGAGCGACATGGCAAAGGCCACGCCGACCAGCGCGGGGTGCAGTTCGCGCCCGGTCAGGCGGAACAGCAAGGCCGCCACCGGCCCCATCGGCCGCACGCCGTCGGCCGACGGGCTGAGCGCATGCGCGAAGTTGCTGGCGGCGATGACCAGCAGCAACACCGTGGAGATGACCATGCCCAGGCCGTCCAGCCATTGCGGCAGTGCCGCGCCCTGGCCGAAGAACAGCAGCGCGGCCAGCAGGATGGTGGCGCTGTGGCCGGTGGCGAACTGCAGGCCGACCAGGCGCGCTGTCCAGTACGAGCGGTGCAACTGGCGGGCGCGCGTCATGCCGTCCACCACCGCGATGTGGTCGGCGTCGAAGCCGTGGCGAAAGCCCAGCAGCGCCGCCAGCCCCAGCGCGGCCAACAAGCCTTGTCCGTGCACCAGCAGTTCGGGCGTCATGGCTGTTCCGTGTGGCTGTGGCTGTGGCCATGGCCATGCCCGTGGTGGTGGTGGCCGTGGCTGTGTTCGCTGTGCTTGTGCATCGCGCCGCCTTCGTGCGCGTGCCATTCGGCCGGGTCGGACTTGCCGTGCGAACGCGGGTCTTCGCTGAAGACCAGCGACTTGATGGTCACCGGCACCGTCAGCGACGGCATGCGGATGCGGCCCAGGTCGATGAAGTCGAAACCCCACAGCGTGATGCCGTCGATCACCAGCACTTCTCCGCTGACGCGGCTGTCTTCGTGGATCAGGTTGCCCAGCGTCAGCGCGATGTCGCCATCGACCACGACGTACAGATTGCGGCCCTGCTTCAAGGTCTGCGGCAGGCCGTCCAACAGGCCCTGGGCCAGCGCGCTGATGCGGCGGAAGGCCGGGGCGCCGTCCCAGCGCAGCGAGACCGCCACATCGTTGTCGCCTTCGACCAGGTCGTGCGACATGAAGGCCTTGCGCAGCGCCTGCGTCACCTCGATCGGGTTGATCGTTTCGGGCAGCGCCAGCTTGATGGGCACCACCTGCAGGTTCTTGCGCGGCAGCAGCGTACCGGGCGACGACACGTAGGTGGTGTTGCCGCTGAGCTGCACGCTGTATTCGCTGGCGCCCAGCACCGTGGCGCGTATGCATTCGCCGGCCGGCAGCAGCGGCCAGGGCAGCGCGCCGGCATCGACGCGCGCGCGGATGGCTTCGCCGAACAGCTTGCCCAGGTCGCCGAAATCGCGCGGCTCGCGGCCATAGACGTATTCGCCGACACCGCCTGAAAACATCATCCCGCTGATGCCGGCCAGGTCGTCCAGCGGGTCGGTCAGCAGCAGCTCGCGCAGATCGTCCTGCGTGTAGCGCTGCGTCAGCACGCGCACCAGCACGTCGGCCATGCCCGCAGCCACTTCGGCCAGTTGTTCGCGGCGCACCACGCTGCCGAGCTGCCAGTCGAAGCCGGCGCGGCGCGCGTGGGCGCGGCCTTGCGGGTCGAGCCGGGTGATCTTCAGCAAACCGGCTTCGCCTGCTATCGCTTCGGCCACCAGCAAACGCCCGCCGGTGTGCACCGCGGCGGTGGCTTTCAGCTCACCGTTTTCGACCAGGCCTAGCTTGGTGGTGCCGCCACCGATGTCGATGTTCAGGATGCGGCTGCTGTCGTCGAACGACCGCCGCGCCGCGCCCGAACCGTAGACCGCCAGCATGCTTTCCATGTGGTGGCCGGCGGTGGCGCAGACGAACTCGCCACCTTGTTCAGCCAGCATGGCCGCAATGGCCTGGCCGTTCTCGCGGCGCAGCGCTTCGCCGGTCAGGATGACGGCGCCGGCGTCCACCGCATCGGGGTGCAGGCCGCTGCCGGCGTAGGCCGCTTCGATGATGGCGCCCAGGGCCTGCGCGTCGATGGCGGTCTCGCTTTGATACGGCGTCAGCGCCAAGGGCGCGTGGTACAGCGGTTCGCGGGCGACGACGATGTAACGCGTGGACAGCTGGTCGGCCACGCGCTGCAAATGGATCTTGCTGAACACCACCTGGGTGCTGGACGAACCGATGTCGATGCCCACGCTGTGCAGGATGACGTTGTCCTGCACCCACAGCGCGTGCTCGGCGCCGCCCGGGCTGCCGTCAGCCCCAGCCTGGAAATCGTCGTGATCGTGGTCGGCCCCTTCGCCGTGTTCGTGGTCGTCCAGCGCCACGCCGTAGCGGTGGTCGTTCAGGCTGTGGGCAGCGGGCTGGTCGCTCATCTCGGGCTCGGTCGCGTTCTCAATGGCATCAATAGAACTGGTCGAAGTGCTGCTGGTCCGGCGGCACACCGGCGGCCAGCAACATCGCTTGAACCGCGTTGGCCATTGCCGGCGGACCGGCGAAATAGACCTCCAGGTCGCGCAGCTTTTCGCCGTGCAGCTGCAGGGCGGCTTCGTGGACGAAGCCGACCGGGTAGGCGCTGCTGTCGTCGGCAGCGTTCGACACGAAGGCGCTGTAGTGCAGCCGCGTGCCGTAGCCGGGCAGTGCCTGCAGCAGGTCCTGCCCGCAGATGTCGGCGGCCGTGCGGCCACCGTAAATGAAGTGCAGTTGGCGACCAGCCAGTTGCGGCTCGGCGACGAAGCCGCGCGCGATGCTGACCATCGGCGCCAGGCCCGAACCGCCGGCCAGACACAGGATGTCGCGCGGTGCATCGCGGCGCAGCCAGGCCATGCCGTAGGGGCCGTCGATCTCGATGCGCGCACCGGGCTGCAAGGCGAACAAGGCCGCGCTGCCGACGCCGCCGCTCACGCCACCCATCACGCGGCGGACCTGGAAATCGCAGGTGCCGGAACCGCCTGTCGCATCCACGACGTTGCTCATCGAGTAGGCGCGCGGACCTTCAACACCGGGCAGCCAGGCCAGCGCGTACTGGCCGGGTTCGAAGTCAAATGGCGCTTCGATCTGGAAGCGGAATTCGCTGATGTCGTGGGTCAGCGCATGCACCTGCTGCAGCACCGCGGGCGCCCGCTGCGGGCGGTGCGGCGGCACATAGCGGTCCATGGTGCGCAGCTTGACGACGCAATCGCCCTGCGGCTGCGACTGGCAGCCCAGGTGGCGCTTGCGCTGGCGGTCCTTGTCGCTCAGGCCCGGCGCCTGCGGCCAGGCTTCGAGCAGCTCGCCTTCGACCAGTTCGAACTTGCAGTTGCCGCAGGACCCGACATTGCATTCGTAAGGGAAACCCAGACCGGCGCGCTGCGCGGCGCGCAGCAGCGTGTCGCCTTCTGCACAGGCGAATTCGACGTCACCGCCGCTCAGGCGGATGCGGTGGACAGCTGAATTCATCGCGGCCGATAACCCAGGCGCACCGACACGGCTTCGCCGGTGCTGACCACGTCGGGCGCCATCGCGCGCAGGTCTTTCTTGGTCAGGCGCTGCGTGGGCCCGGCCAGGCCGACGGCGGCCACCACCTTGCCCGAGATGTCGCGCACCGGCGCGGCCAGGCAGCGCATGCCGACTTCGCTTTCTTCGTCGTCGATGGCGTAGCCGGCCTGTCGCACTTCGTCCAGCGCGGCCATCAGCGCGGCGCGGTCGGTCAGCGTTTTGGCAGTGCGCGCGACAAGTTCTTCGCTCAGCGCTTCGGCCACCACGGCCGGCGGCGCGAAGGCCAGCAACACACGGCCTTCGGCGGTGCAGAAAGCCGGCTTCAAATCGCCGATGTGGGCTCGCGTGCCGATGGCCTGGCCGCTTTCCAGGTTGTGCAGGTACATGATGGACGAGCGCGACAGGATGGCCAGCGTGGTGGCTTCCTGGTACTTGTCGCGCAGCACGCCCAGCAGCGGGCGCGACACGTTGGACACGTCCATGCGCCGGCGCGCCAGCGCACCCAGCGTGAACAGGCTCAGGCCCAGCCGGTAGCGGCCGTTCTCGGGGTTCTGTTCCAGAAAGCCTTCGGCCGACAGCGTGACAGCCAGCCGGTGCACCGTGCTCTTGGCCAGGCCCAGGCGCTTGGCCAGGCTGCTGATGCCGATTTCGGCTTCTTCGGCCGAGAAGACCTTCAGCACCAGCAAGGCTGAGGTGACCGATGACAGACGCCCCGAAGGTGCTTCTTTTTCGACGGCCGTGGCGGCCGAACCGGGGGAGGAGGCGGTGGCAGATTCCATCGTGCGATCTTAGCGTTTGTTTCTTTTATATGGAACTGCGTTCTTACCTGGGGAACACCCGCAAATCAAGTGGGTGCATGCGCCGACGCCGGCTCGCCGTGCGGCATCAGAAGGACGAAAAGGTTGGCGCAAACGATGGTGCCGGCCAGGAAATAGAAGGTCGCCGACAGGCCCCAGCGGTCGGCGATCAGCCCGCCCAGCAAGGGCGCGATGGCCGCCCCCAGCGACTGCGCGCCGAAGAGCACGCCGATGCTGCTGCCGCCCATGTTCTTCGGCGTCACTTCCAGCAGCCAGGCCTGGATGACCGGGCGGATGGCGTACAGGAAGAAGCCCAGCACGGCGATGAAGTAGACGAAGGCCGTGCTCTTGCCGGCCAGCGCCATGAAGACCAGCACCACGGCGGTCATCGCCATGCTGGTCATCATCACGCTGCGCCGGCCCATGCGGTCGGACAAGTGGCCAGCCACCGGCGAGGCCACCAGGCCGGCGATCTGCAGCGCGAACATCGCACCGCCCACGTAGAGCGGCGCGTAGTGCAGTTCACGCGCCAGGAACAGCGGCAGGAAGGTCAGCAGCGCGTTCTGGGTCATCGAGCGGAAAGCGCCGCTGGTGGACAGCAAAACGAGGCTGCGGTTGCTGAACAAGGCGCGCAGGCCGCGGGCGTACTCGGCCAGCGTCTGGCCGGGCTGGTCGTCCATCGGCGCGTCCGTGCCCGCCTTGTTGCCTGGCTTGCTGCCCGCCTTTCCACCCAGACGCAGCGTGCCCAGAAACACCAGCAGCAGCAGCGACACCACCAACCCCGGGATGACGTTCAGCACCACCACCTGGCGCCAGCTCAGCACCGCCAGCAGCGCACCCACCACCAGCGGCGCCACCGCGTCACCGGCGTTACCGCCCATGCCGTGCAGCGACAGCACCAGGCCCTTGCGGTCGGGGAAGCGCCGGGCCAGCGTCGGGATGGCGGTGGGGTGCCACAGGCTGTTGCCCACGCCCACCAGGGCCACGCAGCCCAGCAGCATCAGGTAGCTGTGGGTGAAGCTCATCAGCAGGTAGGGGAAGCCCACCCAGAACAGCGACAGCCCCATCAGCAAGCCCTTGCGGCCCACGGTATCGACCAGCACGCCGCCCGGCACATTGGCCACCGCGCCAGCGATGTACTGGCAGGTCATGATCAGGCCGATCTGGCTGAAGGACAGGCCCAGTTCGTTGCCGATGATGGGCAGCAGCAGGTAGAAAGTGGCCGGGTACCAGTGCGTCAGCGCGTGGCCGATGGTGATGAACCAGTCCTCGCGGAAGGCCGCGCGCGGCGGCTCGACGGAAGCTGGCTGGCCGGTGGCCGGGAGCACCGCAGACATCTCAACGGCCCGCTTTCTTGATCACCGTTTCGTCGAACAACTTGCTCCACTTTTCGGCTTCGTCCAGCGACTTGATCGGGTCGGTGATCAGGATCTTCACGCCCTTCAGCGGCGACGTGACCGTGGTGTTGGTCGGCACGTAATCGATGGTGGTCATCAACTGCTGGGCGTCGGTCAGCATGAATTCGTGGAAGAGCAACGCCGCCGCCGGGTGCGGCGCCTTCAGCGCCACGCCCACCGCATTGCTGCGCGCGATGGCCGGCTCCAGCGCGAACCATTCGATGGGCGCGCCCTTCTTCTTGGCCTGCTCGGGCATGTAGTTGTAGACGCTGAGCGCCATCGGCACTTCACCCGAGACCACCAGGTTCGTCAGCAGCGTGTGGCCGGTGCGCGGCGACACGCCGTTCACGGCCACCAGGTCGCTGAAGAACTTCAGGCCCTTGTCGCCGCCCCCCATCACCTCGACGATGGACTGGAACCAGTCCTGGTTCTTGGCCTCCAGACCCAGCTTGCCTTTCCACTTCGGGTTCAGCAGGTCGGCGTAGGTCTTGGGCAGATCGGCCTTCTTCACCACGTTGGTGTTGTAGGCCTGCACCCACACGGACAGCAAGGTGGCCGCCCACTGGTGGTGGGGCGGCACCGAGCCCGGCACCAAGTCCTTGTAGGCCGGCGACAGCACAGCCTGCAGCACCTTTTCGCGCGACAGCGCCTCCATTTCCGGCGACCCGAAATGGATGGCATCGACCTCGAAACGCTTGGCCGCCGATTCCGCCAGCGTGCGCTGCAGGACCTTGTCGGTGCCCGCCCGCCACACCTTCACCGGGATGCCGTACTTGGCCTCGAAAGGCTTGATCAGCGTGGGCAGGTCTTTCTCGGCGATGGTGGTGTACAGCGTCAGCGCGCCTTCCTTCTTCGCGGCCGCGACGAGGCGATCGTGGCGGTCTGCACCTTCGTAGGTGGCCAGTGGTGACTGGGCGAGTGCGGCGGCGGCCAGCAGACTGCCGAGGACCAGGCCGGTGCTTCGAAGCAAGGATTTCATGCCCGGCGGCTCAGCGGTTTTTGCCCGAGAAAATCTCGGCGTAGAGCTTGTTCCACTTGTCGCCGTCGTCCAGCATCTTGGCCGGGTCCACGAAGCGCAGCGGGCCCTTGCTGAAAGGCGATTCCAGCTGCGTGCTGACCGGCACAAAGTCCCGCGTCTGCAGGATCTTCTGGCCTTCTTCGCTGATCTCGTAGTCGTAGAACAGCACGGCCGCGTGCGGGTTGGGGGCGTTGCGCACGACACCCACGCCATTGGGCCGCGCAATCGGCGTGCCCACCGACAGCCAGGCCACCGGCGCGCCCTTGGCGCGCAGCTGCTCGACCTTGTAGTTGTAGACCGTCAGCGCAAACGGAATCTCGCCCGACACCACCAACTGGGCCAGCAGCGTGTGCCCCTTGCGCACCGAAATGCCGTTGGCCGCGACGATGTCCTTGAACAGCTTGATGCCCTTGGCTTCGCCCAGTTCGGCGCACATGCCGGCCAGCCAGTCCTGGTCTTCGGCCTCGATGCCCAGCCGGCCTTTCCAGCGCGGGTTCAGCAGGTCTTCCCAGTTCTTGGGCACCTCGTCGGCCTTCACGGCCTTGGTGTTGTAGGCCTGCACGAACACATTCAGGCGGGTGCCCACCCAGCCGCCGTGCGGCCGCAGCGCCTGCGGGATCAGCTGCGCCAGATTGGGCGACTTCACCGGCTGGAAGAGCTTTTCGCGGTGGATGGATTCCATCTCGGGGCCGTTGGTCTCGACGATGTCCACCGTGTGCCGGTTGCCACGCGCCTCGGTCACCGTGCGCTGCAGGACGTTTTCACTGCCCGCGCGCCAGGTGGTGGTCTTCAGGCCGTACTTCTTTTCGAAGCCGGCCACCAGCGCGCCCATGTCGTCGCTTTGCGCCGAGGTGTAGATGCTGAGCGGG
>JANPHI010000141.1:0-19600 GCA_031424355.1 Betaproteobacteria bacterium | reverse complement strand
CCGTCGCGCTTGTGGCCGACAACCAGCCGCTTGGCAATCGCCTCGATTTCCTCTGTCATTACGTGCCCACCTTCCTACGTGGACACGTAGGCTCTCAGGCATGCGCTCGCGGTTCAAGGGCGCCGTTTATTGACCGCTTACTGTGCTTCTCCAGCAGGCGGCGGAACTTCAGCAGCGCGTCCTCGTAGGCCGCATGGGCCAGGTTGAACCAGTGCTGCCCGGAGCACATCCGCAGCGTGTGCTCCAGGCCCACAGGTTGGCGTCCGTTGCCGGGCTTCGGGTGGTGCGGCTAGATCACGCTGCACAACTAGGCCCAGGGGACGATCTTCTCCATCGTCGCCAGAAACATATCGCGCTCGGTCGGACGGCGGTATTGCTCGAACCCGGCGCTCTCGTCTGCGGCTACGACGAGAGTTTGTTGCTTTATGTTGGGCTCAACGCGAAAGCCTCGCCGTCCGTCGACTGGCAGTCGAGCCAACTTTGACAGCCAAGTGGCTTATGGCGCGAGCCTTGCGCAATCTAGCGCGCCAAGATCCATCACCTGCGAGCACAACTACACGCCCATTCGAGCGCTGATTCATGACTTGCAGTCTGCAAACGGCTACATCAGGGTGTTGGGAAATGTTTGCAGATTTGACGATTGGTACGTCCACCCTGCTTGAGTCCAGTCCTTGCTTTTTCACGGGTGCAATCGCGCCGCTATCGCCTGCATGACCATCCTGACCCCCTGCGCATTCAGGTGGTGGTCATAAGGCCCAACTTCAGGCGAAAGCCGCGACGCCGCCCGGTGGCGCGCGAAAATCGGCTGCAAATCCAGCACCTCCAGCCCGGCGACCTGCAGGTGTTCGATCAACACCTGCCGCTCGCCGTCGATGGCGCCGTCGCCGAGGGCCGAGCCGTCATGATGGCCGTCCACCACCATCAGCAGGCGGCGGGCCTGGTAAGGCTGCACTTGAGCCAGGAACTCTTGCACCGCGGCTTTGGCCAAAGCCTGAGCGGCCGCTTTTTCGGTGGCGGTCTGCGGTGGGTTCGCCGGCCGATGGGCGGGTGATCCGACGCGTTGCAGGTCTGCCCAGGCCTTGCCCGGGTTGAACTTCAACTGTCCAAAGATGTATTGCGCCAACGCGCTGTGCCGAACCAGGCGCTTGATGGCATCGGGCGCGGGCCAGCGTTCAATGCGTGGGGCCAGGGTGCCCGGGTCCAGGCAGCGGCTCACGATGTTTCCTGAACCGCAGCGCACCTGTCGCAGGTCGCCGGCCTCCAGCCACAACACAAAGTCGCGCGTGCCGAATTGCTGGCTGGCGTAGCGCACGCGCTGCGCATAGTCGAGCAAAGTGGTGCCCGGCGTGCCCATGGCGTAGACCGCCCGGCCACCGCCCAATGCATGCTGCAGCTGTGGCGCAGGGCGGTCCGGTGCCGGCAGGGCCGACGCCTCAACGTAGCTGTCGCCGATCAGCGCCACCGCATCGGGGTCGCGCACAAAGTCTCGGTCGGCTGCAAAGCCGCTGGCATTGCTGCGCAAGGTCTGCGCATTGCGCAGGTCCCACCCCGTGGAGATGGTCCATTGGTGATGCGGCGGGTAGGTCAGAAGGTCCGGGTCATGGTGATAGCCCATCAGCGTGGCGGTGGACACCGGCAGCACCCGAAAGACGCCTTCCAGCGCCAGCAGGCAGGCCAGGGCGGACAGGACAGCCACCGCAAGGGTTCGGATCGTCTGCATCAGAAGTTGAAGTAGATGAAAGCGCTGACCGAATCGCGCGTGGTGTTCACCAGCACCAGGAAGGCAATCATCAGCCAGGCCGCAGCCGCGCAAGCCACGCGGGCTGTGGACGAGGTCTGCACCGCGTCAAGGATGCGCAGTCCCAACTGGTTGGTGTTGGGCAGGGCCACCGCCGCAGCCGTCAGCACCGCGCACCAGAGCCATCCGGTCGGCATGCTGAGGCCCGCGTTCCAGACCAGCGCGTGCGCGTCCAGGCCGGGGTCGCCCTGCCCCACCAAGGCCCCCAACACCCGCCCGGCGCCGCCCAGGCTTTGTGCCCTGAACAGCACCCACGCACACACCACCGCCGTGAAGGTCAGCAGCCAGGATGTGACCGCGAAGACCCGGCTGCGGCCCAGCCCACCGGCCCAACCGGCGCGTTCGGCCACGGCCCTGAATGCGTGGTGGATGACCAGGTACACGCCGTGCAACGTGCCCCACAGCACGAACGACCAACTGGCGCCGTGCCACAGCCCGCCCAGGATCATCGTGATGGCCAGGTTCACATAGCGCATCGCTGGTCCCTTGCGGTTGCCGCCCAGTGGCACGTAGAGGTAGTCGCGAAGAAAGGTCGACAGTGACATGTGCCAGCGCCGCCAGAAGTCGCTGATGTTCAAGGCCTTGTAGGGCGAATTGAAGTTGAAGGGCAGGGTGACGTTGAACATGCGCGACAGACCCAGGGCCATGTCCGAATAGCCCGAGAAGTCGAAGTAGAGCTGGCCGGTGTAGGCCAGCGCGCCCAGGCCGGCTTCCAGGGCGGTGGGCTTCAGGCCGGCGTCAGCACCCGAAAAGACGGCATCGGCGTAGGGCGCAATGCCGTCGGCCAGCACGATCTTCTTGAACAGGCCCATCGCAAACAGGGCCGCCCCGGCCGTGAAGTTCGCACTGTTGAAGCGGTAGGTCTCGGCACGCTCGAACTGCGGCATCATTTGCGCGTGGTGCAGCACCGGCCCCGCAATCAGGTGGGGAAAGTAACTCACGAACAGGCCGTAATGCACAGCGCGCGCTTCGTGGACTTTGCCGGCCCAGGTGTCCACCAAATAGGCAATCTGCGTGAAGCTGTAGAACGATATGCCGATGGGCAGCACCACTTCAGCCAGATGCCAGTGCGTGCCCAGCACAGCTTGCAGGTTGCCGACGAAAAAGTTGGCGTACTTGTAGTAGCTGAGCAAGCCCAGATTGCAGGCGATGGCCAGTGTCAGCCAGGCCGTCGCGGCGGGCCACCGGCCGATGCGGTGGCCGTCGCTTCTTGCCCGCGCAATCAGCGCACCCATGCCGAAGTTGAAGCCTATGGACGCCAGCAGCAGCAGCGTGAACTGCGGCATCCAGTAGGCGTAGAAAAACAGCGATGTGGCGAACAGCCAGCCCGCTGCGGCGAAGGGCGATCGAGCGCCCAGCAGAAAGAAGCCGGCCAGCGTGATAGGCAGGAAAAGAAGGACGAAATGCGCGGTGGTGAAAAGCAACTGAAGTCCTGTTCGCAAGGGCAGTGGCTGGTTGTCCAACCCGAACAAACTCAAGCATGCCCGACTCGAGATGCACCGCGCTGACAGATCGGCCGTCCATGCAGCCTGCAAGCGCCGGACAGCCACAGCCACGTGAAATTGTCACTGCTGGCGCAACTGGGGACCGTCTCCGCTTGCGCAGCGGGCTGCTGAAGGGATCCGATGCAACAGAATCGGCCACCCCCAGACGCGTCTTGAACGCCAGCGCTTCACGCCCCTCATGACGGACGCCATGCCCCCTCTCGTCCTCGACCTTGACGGCACCCTGACCTACACCGACACGCTTTTCGAATCGGTGCTGGTGCTGCTCAAGCGCAACCCGCTGTACATCTTTCCGGTGCTGCTGTGGGCCTTGTCGGGCGCGCGGGTGTTGAAGGCCCGCGTGGCCGAGCGCGTTCAGCTGAATGTGGCCACCTTGCCCTGGCGCAAAGACCTGCTGACCTGGGTGACTCAGCAGCGCGCGGCCGGCCGCCAGGTGGTGTTGGCCACCGCCGCCCACCGCAGCATTGCCGACGCGGTGGCGGCGCATCTGCAACTCTTCGACCAGGTGCTGGCCACCGACGCCCACATCAACCTCAAAGGGGAAAACAAGCTGGCGGCCATCCGCGCTGCCGTCGGCCCTGAATTCGTCTACGCCGGCGACAGCCAGGCCGACCTGCCGATCTGGCGCGCCAGTGCAGCGGTGGTTTTCGCGGGCGTGCCCGCCGCGCTGGCCGCCCAGGTGCGGCCCGGCGTGCGTGTCGAGGCCGAATTCGTCCAGCCCCCTGCCGGCTGGAAGCTGTGGCTGAAGGCGCTGCGCGTGCACCAGTGGCTCAAGAACCTGCTGCTCTTCGTGCCGCTGTTCACCGCCTTCGCCTTCACCGACGCCAGCAAGGTGGTGGCCGTGCTGCTGACCTTCGTCGGCTTCTCGCTGGCGGCCTCGGGCACCTACGTGATGAACGATTTATGGGACCTGGAAAGCGACCGCCAGCATCCGCGCAAATGTGAACGCGCCTTTGCCAGCGGGCGCATCGGCGTGCTGCAAGGCGTGCTGGCCGCAGCCGGCCTGGTGTTGGCCGGTTTGCTGGTAGCGCTGTGGGTGTCGCTGCCCGTGGGCGTGGTGCTGCTGGGCTATGTGGTGCTGACCACCGGCTACAGCTGGGTGCTGAAAAGCTATGTGCTGATCGACGTGCTGATGCTGGCCCTGCTGTACACCTACCGCGTGCTGGCGGGTGCCGTGGCCACGGGCATCGCGCTGTCGCCGTGGTTGCTGGCCTTCAGCATCTTCACCTTCTTCAGCCTGGCTTTGGTCAAGCGCTGCGGCGAACTGGTCAGCCTGCAGCAATTGGGGCGCGATGCGGCACGGGGGCGCGACTACCGCGTGGCCGACCTGGTGGTGCTGTGGCCGTTCGGCGCCAGTGCCAGCATCTGCGCCATCGTCGTTTTCGGTCTCTACGTCGCGGCGCCGGAAACCACCGCGCGCTTCGCGCAGCCGCATCTTTTGTGGACGGTCGCGGTGGGTCTGATCTACTGGTTCGGGCGCCTGTGGATCAAGACCGCGCGCGGCGAGATGCATGACGACCCCATCGTTTTCGCGTTGCGCGACAGAGGCAGCCGCGTCACGGTGCTGGCGATGGTGCTGATGGCGGCTGCGTCCTACTTCGCACCCTGGTAACAGCTGGCACAGGCGCTGACCCCATGAAGGAAATCAAGAGCCTCACTTCGTTGCGCGGCATCGCCGCGATGGCGGTGGTGATGCAGCACTTCTCGACCACCGCGCAAAGCCATGCCACGGTGACGATTCCCTCCCTGGTGCCCCACGGCTACCTCGCGGTGGACTTCTTCTTCGTGCTCAGCGGCTACATCATGTGCTACACCTACCTGGCCGCATTTCAGCGCCAGGGTTGGCAGACGTACCCCGACTTTTTGCTCCGTCGTGCGATAAGGCTCCTGCCGTTGAATGTGTTTGTCACCGCCGCGCTGTTGCTGCTGGGCTGGCTGAGTTTGCAGCTGTGGCAACGCAATATCTTCTTCGGCGACATACGCCTGCCATTCGACGTCGTCACCAACCTGTTCATGCTGCAGGGCCTGGGCATCGGTCGCAACATGAACGGGCCGTCGTGGTCCGTCAGTGCCGAATTCCTGGCCTATTTTTCATTTCCGCTGCTGATCTTCGGGGCCTTCAGCAAACGCAGGGCCGTGCTGGGGTTGACCATCGCCATCGCCTTGGCGGGCTTGCTCTTCGTGGCGCTGTCCAACGCCCGGCTGGGCATGGCCTCGGAAGGCCCGCTGCTGGGCGGCATGCGCTGTGTCACCGAGTTCACCTTGGGCATGGCGGCCTACCGTTACTGGGTCCGCAAGGACGTGTCGGCCTGGCTCGGCCAGGACAGGGTGACGGCCAGCCTGCTCGTGCTGACGGTGGTCTTGCTGGTCATTCGAATCGACTTGTTGGTCGTGCTGTTGTTCCCGTGGGTGGTGGTCGCGGTGGCTCACAACAGCGGCCGCGTCAACGCCTGGCTGGGCAAGCCGCTGTTCTACTTTCTCGGCGTGACCTCCTATTCCCTCTACCTCATCCACAACGCCTTCAGGCCGCTGGCACTGTTGCTGTTGCAAGCCTGGCAGCCGCAGGCCGTTGGTGCGCTTGCCGCGCTGTCCTTTGCACTCATCGGCTCGTTGGCGGTCATTCCTTTTGCGTGGCTGACCTACCGCTGGGTTGAAAACCCGTCGCGCGACTGGCTGCGGCGCAAACTGGCAGCGCGCGGCCCCGGCTGAAGATGACAGGCTCTGCGCCAGTCCGCCAGTCCGCCAGTCCGCCAGTGCTTGGGCACGTCAGTGTGATGGACGACGGGGCTGCCACCAGTCACCCAGCCAGGTGAAGGCCGTCCGCCACGCGTTCTTGCGCCGTTCGGTCAACTCGGCCAGCACGAATACCGCCAGCAGCGTACCGATCACCACCAGCCCGTGGGTGCGCAAGTCGGCAACCGGCCAGGGTGCGCAGGCCAGCAGGAATTGCGCAACCGGCAGGTGGCACAGGTAGAGCGTGAATGAGGCGCCGGCCGTCCAGCGTATGGCAACGCTGTGGCGCAGCAGCCAGGGGCCTAGCTGTTTGGCGGCAGCGTTGAAGCCGATGAGGTGGGCCACGAACAGCGGGCCGATGATGCAGTCCTGCAGCATCTCGGTGCGCTTGAAGTAGACCCCGCCAGCCAGAAGGGGCCGCCCGTAGCGCCAGGCCAGCGTTTCGTAGACCAACCACCCCGCCGCCGAGCCGAAAAACAGCCACAACCCGGTGCGCGCGGAGAGCGTGTCACGCTTGCAGAAGTGGTACGCAGCCACCCCACCCAGCCACAGCGGCATGGACACCACGATGGCCGGCCCGGCTGCCAGCAGAGCCGCCATCACGGCTGCGGTGCGCCAGCGCGCCGGTGCGTACAGCGCCAGGCCGAAGATCACGTAGTAGGGTACCTCGTAGCCCATCGACCAGTAGGCGGCGTTCGATCCCAGCTTGACATGCAGCGACCAGATTTCGTTGGTGAAGGTCAGCGCCGCGAACAGGTGGGCGAAAGTCCAGTCGTGGGCAAAGCCCCAGTCCGGGTTGTAGACGTCGGGCCGCCAGGCGCCACCGATCAGGTCCAGCACCACCGTCAGCACCACCGCCGGCAGCACCACCGAATACATGCGCGACAGGCGGCTGATCACGTAGCTGCGGGCGTCGCGTTCCCGCGTGTCGGTGGCGTAGGCAATGACGAAGCCCGACAGCACGAAGAACACCGCCACCGCCTGGTGCCCGTAGGCGTTCAGCTGCCACAGGAAGCCGCCGCTCAGGCGGTGCAGCGCGAAGTGCGAGATGAAGACCGTCAGCGCAGCCACGAAGCGCACCGCGTCGAGGTACAGCGACAGCTCGGGCTTCATCGCGGGCGGTGGCTCCCGCAGCGCCGCGCCGAGGGTGGGCAGCGCGGCGGCGGGGCTTTCGTTCACGGCAACGCCTGCCCGCGCCAGCCGCCCAGCACCGCCAGCAGGTAAGCGGTGTACTTCCAGCCCAGCGGGTGGTTCCGCCAGGCCTTGCCATAGGACAACAGCGCACTGCGCAAGCGCCCGGCACCCAGTTCGCCCCGCGCGAAGTCCGCGTGGTAGCGGGCGATCTGGTGGCGGAACTGCCGCCGCGTGACGGTCCGGCCGTCACGGCTGGCCAGGCCGTGAACGGCTGCCGTGCGTTCCAGCAACCGCGTGCGGTAGTCCACCGGCCGGTGGTAGCCGCTGCCCTGGCTGGCGTGCATGCGGTAGAGCGTGGTCGGTCTACGCAATTGGATGAACTGAAACTCACGCGCCACACGCAGCCACAGGTCCCAGTCTTCGCTGTAGGGCAGGCTTTCGTCGAAGGTGCCGCAGCGCTCGAAGACCTCGCGCCTGAACATCGAGGTGCTGGTCAGCATCCAGCAGTCCAGCAGGAACTGGTGGTGGATCCAGCCTGAAAAGTCGGGGTCGATGTCGTCGGTGACTGGGCTATCGGCGCCGACATCGACACTTTCGGGCGCCGCAAACGTGCCGCCGGGCTCGGTCGGAAACCAGCGCTGGAAGCTGCTGAAGACGACGCCGGCTTCCGGGTGGCGGGTCATCGCTTCCAGCTGGCGCGGCAGCTTGTCGGGCAGCCACCAGTCGTCGTGGTCGAGCAGGCAGATGAAGTTACCGCGCGCTTCGGCAATGCCGCGGTTGCGCGCCTTGCACACACCGCCGTTGGCCAGTTGGATGACGCGCAGCCGCGGGTCGTTCAGGCCTTGCGCGATGGCCACGGTGGCGTCGCTGGAACCGTCGTCCACCAGCAGCACTTCCAGGGCTTCGACGGGCTGGGCCAGCACGCTGGCCAGCGTCTGCGCGATGTAGGCGGCGCAGTTGTAGCTGGGAATGACGACGCTGACGGTGGTCATGGTGCAGCGGTCGATGGGGGTGGGCGGCGCAGGCCGCGCAGCCAGCGGCCTGCGCGTTCGCGCGCGGCGCCGAGCAGCCCGCGCGGCGTTCGCAGGCGGTAGGCGACGAGGCCCGTGCGTTCGTGCACCTCGCTCATCCACAGGCGCTTGTAGCCGTCGTCGCCGCTCAGGTAGTCGACCACGCTGACGTGGTCTTGCTCGAAGGCGTGCTGCATCAACATCGCCGTCAGCAGGCTGCCGGGCGACGTCTCCTTGTGCGCTTCGTCGTGGGCCAGCTTGTAGATGTCGGCGCGGCCGCCGGCCACCATCCACACCTGCGCGGCCACCGGCACATCGCCCAGCCAGGCGACGCCCAGGCGCAGCACGCCGCTGCGCGCCGCCGCGCGGATCAGGCCGGGCATGAAGCGCGGGTGCGGCTCGGCGTTCTTCCAGCTGGCGGCATAGACCTTCAGGTAGGCGGCGATGCCGATGTCCAGCCGCGCGGTTTCGGCCTGGATGAGTTCCAGCCGGCCGCCGCGCGCTGTAAAGCGTTTGCCCATGCGCGACAGCGTGGTGCGCAGCTTGCCGTCGCGCGCGGCCAGGTAGCGGGGCCAGTCGCCGCTCACCGGCAGCAGCCAGTTCTGGAAGGCGTGAAAGCCGAACACCGCGCAGCCGCTGGCCTGCAGGGCGCGGCGCAAAGCGGCTTCGGCCGGCGAGCCGGCCTGCAGCGGTTCGAAGCGCAGCGTGTGCAGCCCGGGTTCGTCGCGCAGCAGCGCCGCCAGCAGGCCCTGCAGGGCGGCGGCGGCTTCGTCGGTGCTGAGGCCGCCCGCCAGCAGCGGCGCATACCGCGTGGTGTAGTAGTTGCCCAGGGCTGTGGCCCGGCCGTCGCGCCGGTGCAGCAGCAGCGGCAGCACGGCGACGACGCGGCCGCCCTCGCCCCCGTCGCCGCGCCCGCCGTCGCGCCAGCAGCGCAGCTGCGGCACGGCGTCACCGACATCGACGGTCTGCGTGAAGTTCAGCCACCACGCCGGGCTGCTCTGGAAGTCGGCGCCGCCGGCGGTGTCCAGCAAGGCCAGCACGTCGGCGGGCAGCGCGCTGAAGTCGCTGCAGACCGCCGCCGCACCGTGGCTGCCGTCTGCCGGCCGGGGCCACGCGATCGGGGCTGCGGCCATCGTCTTGCCTGCCGCGTTCACCGCGCGCCGGCGCTGCCGATGCCGCGCAGCCAATCCAGCGTCAGCGCCAGCACCTGCGGCCCGGCTTCGGCGCTGGAAAAGGTGTGGTCGGCGGTGGGCAGGTCGACGCGCTTCACCTGCGGCATGGCCAGCGCGCCGCGCCAGTGCGTGTCGCTGCCGGCATGGCCGGCGAATTCGTGGGCGGTGACGTCGTCGCCCGACAGCACCAGCAGGATGGGCCCCTTGAAACCGCGCCAGCCCTCGGCCATGCGCGCGGCGAAGGGCAGGCCTTCGGTGCCGCGCGCCAGGCGCACCTGTTGGCGCGCGGTCTGGAAGTTGCGCCACCAGCCACGCACGGCGGCCAGGCCCACGCTGCCGCCGACCAGCTTGCGCCAGAAGCCAGGCTGCATCAGGCGCTGCACGTAGTAGTGGCGCAGGGTGGCGCGGGCCAGGGTTTCGGGCGAACGCACCCAGGGGTTCAGCAGCACCAGGCCGCCGATGCGCGGGTCGCGCGTCTGCTGCAGGTAGAGCAGCGCCGCTGAAGCGCCGTCACACAGGCCCCACAGCACCACGCGCTGCACTTCGGGGCGCAGCCGTTGCAGTTCACCGACGGCCGCAGCGATGTCGCCCTGCAGCTGTTCGAAGCCGCCCGGCGTGCCGCTGCTGTCGCCCATGCCGCGCACGTCGAAGCGCAGCACCGCATGGCCCTGCGCGGCCAGGCTGCGCGCCAGTTGCACGAAGTGGCGGTGGCTGCCGGCGCGCACTTGCGGACCGCCCACGACGACCAGCAAGGCGGTGTCCCGCGACGGGCCTTCGGGCGCGGTCAGCACGCCGACCAGGGCGTCGTCGCCCACCGCGAAGACCAGCGGGGTTTCGCCGACGGTCGGTCGGGTTGCCGTCAGCCCGGTCATGCCCGTGGCCCGGCGGCTGCGCCGGCCGCTTGCAGGGCACCCAGGGTGGCCTCGATCAAGGCCGGAGCGGTTTCGATTTCGGCGGTTTGCCAGAACGGCGGGCCGGGCACCAGGCGCACTTCGAAGCCGGCCGCCGCCTGGCGCCACGGGGCCGACGCGTTGACGCTGGCGGGCGTCAGCGGCGGGTGGCTGGCCGCCGGCCCGGCCACTGCGCTGCATTCCAGCCAGACCAGGCGCCCCAGGCGCGGTGGCACGGGCAGGCGGGCCTGTTCCAGGCCCTGGGCCAGGGCCGGGTGGACGCGGTAGCCGCCCACTTCGACAGCCTGCCCGGCGGCCAGCTTCTTGCGCAGCGTGTCGACCACGCCCTTGCCGCCGCCGTCCAGAAAAGCCGCCGCGGCGGCGGTGCGCAGGAACTGGCGCAGCACCGGTGCGCCGCTGGGCGTGGGTTGCCAGAAGACGACGTCGCAGGTCTCGCCAGACAAGTCGTGGGGCAGCTGCGCCGCCGCATCGGCCAGCACCAGGCAACCGGCGCGCAGGCCCCACAAGGTCAGTGGGGCGCTGCCGCGTTCGCGCAGCCAGCGCAGCGCGGTGTGCACGTTCGAGACCCAGTCCTGCCAGCTGGCGTCGCCGAATTCACCGCTGCTGTCGCCGCAGCCTTTCAGGTCGATCTGCAGCACGCCGTAGCCCGCCGCTGCCAGCGCGCGCGCCTGCAGCGCGGCCATGCGGCGGGTCTTGTTCATCTCTTCGGCAAAGGGGTGGACGTAGAGCACCAGGCCGCGCGCGTCGCCGGCCGGGGCGCCAGCGGGCGGGTGCCACAGGGCCATCAGGCGGTCTTCGCGGCCAGCCCCTGCGGGCAGCATGAACGCTTCGAGCGCCAGCGCCACGGTCGCTTCAGGGGCCGCTGTGGGCGCTGACGAAATCGGCCAGCGCACCGACGGTGGCGAAGGCCTGCGCGTCGATTTCGTCGTCGGGCAGTTCGATGCCCAGGCGCTCTTCGAGCATGGTGATCAGGGCCACCACGGCCATCGAATCCAGCTCGGGCACCGCGCCCAGCAGCGGGGTCAGTCGCGTGAACGCCAAGCCCCGGCCGCCGAGGGCCAGGACTTCGTCCAATACCTGTATCACGTGAGGCAGAACATCCACCGCCATGCCCCTTTCAGGCTAACGGTCAGTATAGGTTGCACCTGCGGCCCAACCGGGCGCGGCGACCCCCCGCACGCCAGTGCCGCGCCGCGCCCGTGGCTTAGTTCACGGCAGGGTGCAGTGCCCGTTGCGCCGCAGGCTGCGGGCCTGCCGCCACAATCTGCCCTGCTGGACGCTGACCCTTAGAGGCCGCCTATTTCTCCGCCTGCCCCCGCCCCGAACGCCAAGCCCATCAAGCCCGACACGCCCGCCGCTTCGGCCCAGGCCGACCGCCCGCGCGCGCGCCCGGCAGCCGGGCCGCGCGAGCCGCGCCTGCTGGCCGATCTGGTGCTGCAGGCCGCCCACCGCGCACCGCAAGCCGTGGCGCTCACTTCGGGCGTGCAGACCTTGGACTACGCCGCGCTGGCCGGCGCCGTGCAAGCGGTGGCGGCCGGCCTGGTTGCGCAGGGCGTGCAGCGTGGCGAGCGCGTGGCCGTGTGGCTGGACAAGCGGCCCGAGACCGTGGTGCTGTGCTTCGCGGCCGCGGCGGCCGGTGCCGTCTTCGTGCCCATCAACCCTTTGCTGAAGCCGGCCCAGGTGGCGCACATCCTGCGCGACTCGGGCGCCTGCGCGCTGCTGACCAACCCCGAGCGCGCGGTCTTGCTGGACGGGCTGTGGGCCGCGCTGCCCGACTTGCGCCGCCTGGTCCTGACCGCGCCGCCCGCCGCGCTGACGGCCTTCCCGCTGCCCGTGCTGCCTTGGTCCGACCTGCTGGCCAGCGCGCCGCGCGGCGGCCACCGCGTCATCGACAGCGACATGGCGGCCATCCTTTACACCTCGGGCAGCACCGGCGCGCCCAAGGGCGTGGTGCTCAGCCACCGCAACCTGGTCGTCGGCGCCAGCAGTGTGGCCGACTACCTCGACAACCGCGCCGACGACACCCTGCTGGCCGTGCTGCCCTTGTCCTTCGATGCGGGCTTCAGCCAGTTGACGACCGCCTTCCTGGCTGGTGCCCGCGTGGTGCTGCTCAACCATCTGGTGCCGCGCGACGTGCTGCAGGCGCTGGACCGCGAAAAAGTCACCGGCCTGACGGCGGTGCCGCCGCTGTACATGCAATTGGCCGCGCTGGACTGGCCGCCGGCCATTGCCGAGCACCTGCGCTACTTCGCCACCACCGGCGGGCGCATGCCGCTGGACACGCTGACCGCCATCCGCCAGCGCGTGCCGCGCGCGCAGCCCTTCCTGATGTACGGCCTGACCGAGGCTTTCCGCTCGACCTATCTGCCACCGGAAGAGGTTGACCGCCGTCCTGATTCCATCGGCCGTGCCATCCCCAACGCCGAGGTGCTGGTGCTGCGCGACGACGGCAGCGAGTGCGCCGACGACGAAGCCGGCGAACTGGTGCACCGCGGGCCGCTGGTCGGCCTGGGCTATTGGGGCGACGCCGAAAAGACGGCCCAGCGCTACCGTCCATTGCCGGCCGGCCTGGCCGGCCGCGGCGACCAAGCTGGCCGCCCGGGTGCGGCGGGCGGCGGCCTGCAACTGCCCGAGGTGGCCGTGTTCTCCGGCG
Organism: Betaproteobacteria bacterium; assembly: GCA_031424355.1. Taxonomy (GTDB): domain Bacteria; phylum Pseudomonadota; class Gammaproteobacteria; order Burkholderiales; family Burkholderiaceae_C; genus Rubrivivax. Next base: position 6,684 of record JANPHI010000141.1, on the reverse strand, counting down.
ACACGGTGCGGCGCGACGCTGACGGGTTCTTGTACTTCGTCGGCCGCCGCGACGAGATGATCAAGACCTCGGGTTACCGCGTCAGCCCGACCGAGGTCGAAGCCGTGCTGCAGGCCAGCGGTCTGGTCGGCGAATGCGTGGCTTTCGGCGTGGACGATGCGGCACTGGGGCAGGCCATCCACGTGGTGGCCACGCCGCCGGCGGGCGTGGCGCAGCTGGACGCGCCGGCGCTGATGGCCGCGTGCCGGCTGCAGATGCCGGCCTACATGGTGCCGGCCGGCATCGTGGCGGCGCGGGCCGCGCTGCCGCGCAACCCCAACGGCAAGCTGGACCGCCAGCGCATCGTGGCCGACCACCGATGAAGCTGCCCGCGCCACTGGCGCCACCCGTGCCGCCCGCGTCACCTGCCGCGCCCGCTGCGCCTGCCCACGCCGCGATGGACCAGTTCGCGGTGCAGGGCGGCGAGTTGGTGGTCGGCGGGCACACCGTCAGTGCGCTGGCCGCGCAGGTCGGTCAGACGCCTTTTTATGCCTACGACCGCAGCCTGGTCCAAGCCCGCGTGGCCGACCTGCGCGCAGTGCTGCCAGCGGGCCTGTTGCTGCACTACGCGATGAAGGCCAACCCGCTGCCGGCCATGGTGCAACTGATGGCCGGCCTGGTGGACGGCATCGACGTGGCCTCGGCGGGTGAACTGCAGGTGGCGCTGGCCGCCGGTGCACGGCCGGCCGGCATCAGCTTCGCCGGGCCGGGCAAGCGCGACGCCGAACTGCAGGCAGCCGTGCGCGCGGGCGTGCTGGTCAACGTCGAGTCGCCCCGCGAACTGCCGGTGCTGGCGGCGGCCTCGCAGGCGCTGGGGCTGCCGGCCCGCGTGGCCGTGCGCGTCAACCCCGACTTCGAGCTCAAGGGTTCGGGCATGAAGATGGGCGGCGGGCCCAAGCCCTTTGGCGTCGATGCCGAAGCGGTGCCGGCGTTGCTGGCGCGCATCGGCCAATTGCAGGCTTCGGGCCTGGCCTTCGAAGGTTTCCACCTCTACGCCGGTTCGCAGAATCTGCGTGCTGAAGCCATCGCGCAAGCGCAGACGCTGAGCTTCGATCTGGCACTGCGCCTGGCCGAACACGCGCCGTCGCCGGTCTTGTCGCTGAACCTGGGCGGCGGCTTCGGCATCCCGTACTTCCCGGGCGAAAAGCGCCTGGACCTGGCGCCGGTGGCCGCCACGCTGGCCGGCCTGGTCGAGCGGGCACGAACGCAACTGCCGCAGGCGGCGCTGGTGCTGGAACTGGGCCGTTACCTGGTTGGCGAAGCGGGCGTCTACGTGACCCGCGTCATCGACCGCAAGGTCTCGCGCGGGCAGGTCTTCCTGGTGGTGGACGGCGGCCTGCACCACCATCTGTCGGCTTCGGGCAACTTCGGTCAGGTGCTGCGGCGCAACCACCCTGTGACGATTGCCAACCGCATGAACGACACCGCGCGCGAAGTGGCCAGCGTCGTCGGCCCGCTGTGCACGCCGCTGGACCTGCTGGCCGACCGCCTGCCGCTGGCGGTGGCGCAGGAGGGCGATTTCGTGGTCGTCTTCCAATCCGGCGCCTACGGCGCCAGTGCCAGCCCGCAAGGTTTTCTGGGCCATCCGGCCTGCGCCGAAGTGCTGGTCTGAAAGCCCGGCACAGCGTGCAATCCACCACGCTGGCGACCCCGGGTTCGGGGGTGCAGTGCGCCTTGTTGCGCTACCGGGCGTCACTTACGATTGAAGGCAATTCCGCCGCTCACAGACCAGGTGCCTCCATGACCTCCAAATTCGCGCTCGCCGCCAGCCTGTTGATGGCTTTTGCCGGTGCTGCCCAAGCCCAAGTGCCCGTCTGCACCTGCAACAGCGCTGCTGCCCGTACCGCCGACGCCGTAGCCCTGGCCGGCTTGCTGACCAACAAGATGGTCTGCGGCAATGTCGGTGGCGAAGTCTGGCAAGAGTGGCACAACGGTGGCGCGTCCGGCCCGGTGGTGGACTACAAGAAAGGCCCTGGCGACCCGGTGGACCCACCGACGCCCGTGGGCACCTACGTCGTGAACGCCGACAACACCGTCACCTACACCTACGGCGGTGGCGGTGGCATCTACACCTACGACGTCTGCCTCGTCAGCAGCAGCAACACCTACACCTTCTGCGGCGCGAATTACGGGGGTCGCAACATCACCGGTACGCGCATCGGCGGCACAGGTTTGACGCCCTGCTCGGCGGTTTCGAACGTCGTGGTGTTGTCCACCACGGACAAACGCGCGCCCGTGAAGAAGCCGCCGGTCGCGGCACCCGCCACCCGCGCGCCCTGATCGCGCGACGCTGACCGCCCCGGGTGCCGTGTGACGGCGCCGGGCGCTGGCCACACCGGGCCACGCGGCATCATCGCGGTGTGACGCTGCCCCACACCCCCGCTGCATGAACCGCCCCGCCACCGCGCTGTGGCTGGCGCTGGCCTACGGCGCGTTCGTCGTCTACGGCAGCCTGGTGCCGCTGGAATTCCGGGCCCTGCCGCTGGACGAAGCCTGGGCCCGCTTCCAGCACATTCCTTTCCTGAAGCTGGGCCTGGAATCGCGGGCCGACTGGGTCGCCAACGGCGTGCTCTACGCCCCGCTGGCCTTCCTGGGCGCCCGCGCGGCCTTCCAGCGCGGCCTGCCGCAGGTGCTGGCGGCGGTGCTGACGGCGCTGCTGTGCTGTGCCCTGGCCGTGGGTGTGGAATTCACCCAGCTCTTCTTCCCCGCGCGCACCGTTTCGCAGAACGACATCCTGGCCGAGTGCATCGGCAGCGTGCTGGGGGCGTGGTCGGCGCCGCTGCTGTCGCGCTGGCTGGACCGCCTGGCGCAGGGCTGGCGCAGTGGCGGCGCCCGGCTGCTGCCCCACCTGCTGGAGCTGTACGCGGTGGGCTACGTGCTGCTGTGTTTCTTCCCTTACGACCTGCTGCTGTCGCAGGCCGAGCTGGCCGGCAAATGGCAATCCAGCCACTGGGGCTGGTGGCTGGCGCGGCAAGACCGCGGGCTGTTCTTCACCGGGCTGCAGTGGCTGGTGGAAGTGGCCATGGCCCTGCCCATCGGCGCGCTGCCGGCCTTGCAGCGGCGGCGGGGGGGCTGGCCGGTGCGCGCCGGCCTCGCCGGCTTGCTGCTGGGCGCAGTCATCGAAGTCGGCCAGTTCTTCGTGTCCTCGGGCATCAGCCAGGGCGCGTCGGTGTTCAGCCGGGGCCTGGGCGTGGCGGCGGGCGCGGCCTTGCTGCCCTGGGTGCAGGTGCAGGGCTGGGCCGGCCTGCGCGCCGCGCTGCGGCCTTGGGTGCTGCCGCTGTGGGCGCTTTACCTGCCCCTGCTGGCGGCCGTGAATGGCGCGTTCAGGCACACCTGGCATGGCGCGGACGGGGCCTGGGCTTCGTGGCAGTCGACCCACCTGCTGCCCTTCTACTACCACTACTACACGTCGGAAGCGCTGGCGCTGTTCAGCCTGGGCAGCGTGGCCTTGATGTACCTGCCGGTGGCTGGGCTGGGCTGGGCGCGCGGGCAAAAAGCCGGCCTCACCGCAGCCCTGACGGCGGGTCTGGTGCTGGTGGTTGAATTCGGCAAGCTCTTTGTCGATGAACTGCACGCCGACCCCACCAACGCCCTGGTGGCCGTGGCCGGCAACGCGCTGGCCCTGGCCGTGCTGGCGATGGCGCAACGGCAGTCTGCCGGGCCAGCCTCGATGGCGGCGGGCGCCCCCCAGGCTGCCCGCCAGGGCCCGCTTGCAGCGTCGCGCTGGCCGTGGTTGTTGGTGCTGCCGCCCGTGGCCCTGTGGGCGCTGGCCTTTCCGGCTTTCCCGGTCGCGCTGCTGGCGGGTCTGACCGCCGCGGCGCTGCTCGTCGGCCGCTGGCCGGTGCTGGCCCTGGGCCTGGTGCCGGCCGCGCTGCCGGTGCTGGACCTGGCACCCTGGAGCGGGCGCTTTTTCCTGGACGAGTTCGACCTGCTGCAGGCGGTCTGCGTGGCCGTCGCCTTGGCCCGCCTGCCGCCCGTGGCCCATCCGATGCCGCCGACACCTGGCCCCCGCCGGCTGCGGCCACTGACGCTGGCCTTTGCGCTGCTTGGCCTGAGCCTGGCGCTGAGCAGCCTGCGCGCGCTGTGGCCGCTCAGCGGGCCGCCGGCCTGGCCGGACGACAACAGTTTCAACAGCTACACCAGCGCCTTCAATGCGCTGCGCATTGCCAAGGGGGCCGTCTGGGCCTGGCTCTTCGTGGCCCTGTGGCGTCGGCTGCCCAACCCGGCAGCGCAACGTGCCCGCGTGTTCAGCGCCGGCGTGCTGACGGGGCTGGCCCTGACCGTGGCGGTCGTCGCCTTCGAGCGAGCCGTTTTCGCCAGCCTGTGGGACTTTGCGGCCGACTTCCGCGTCACCGGCCCTTTTTCGGCGATGCACAAGGGCGGCGCCAGCATCGAATGTTTCCTGGCCGTGGCTGCGGCCTTTGCCCTGGCGGCGGTCCTGCAGCCGGGGCCGTTGCTCAGCCGCTGGCCCTGGCGCCTGGCCGCGCTGGCGCTGCTGGCGGGCGCGGGCTACGCGACGATGGTCACCTACTCGCGCAACGGCTACGCCGCGCTGGCGGTGGTGCTGCTGTCGGCCTGGGCGGCGTCATGGCTGACGTCGTGGCAGGCGCAGGCCTTGCCCGGGCTGCCCGGACTGCCACAGCGGCCGCGCGCGCCGGCCTGGCGCAACGGGCTGTTGGGCGCGGGCGTGGCGGTGCTGCTGCTGGCCGTGGCGCTGCCCATTGCGGTGGGCAGCTACGCGCGGCAGCGCCTGGCGCAGTCCACCCAGGACCTGGCCGTGCGCCAGGCCCATTGGGCCGATGGCCTGGCGCTGCGCGACGGCAGCTGGACCACGGCGCTCATCGGCATGGGTGTCGGCCGCTACCCGCAGGCCCACTACTGGCGCAGCAGTGAACCCGTCCACGCCGCCAGCTACAGCCTGGCGCGTGAGGCCGATGGCGCGGGTGAGCGGCGCTACCTGCGGCTGGGGCAGGGCGCGACGCTCTACATCGAGCAGATCATCCAGCGCCCCGACATCGGCGCGCTGCGCCTGTCGCTGGACTGGCGCGCCAGCGCCGGCCAGCCCGCGCCGCAAGCCCTGCTGTGCGAGAAATGGACACTGACCTCGCTGGGCTGTGCCGCGGCCACGGCGGCACCAGCGGCCACAGCAGCGCCAGCAGCGCCAGCGGCTGCCGCTTCAGCCGCCCCCTGGCAGCGCGCCGAATGGGTGCTCGATGCCTCGCGCCTGCTGGCCCGCCCGGCGCCCTGGCGGGCACCGCTGAAGCTGTCGCTGCTGACCCCCGAACAAGGCTGGGTGGACGTGACGGGTGTGCACCTGCGCACCGCCCTGGGCGACGAACTGCTGGCCAATGGCCATTTCGCGGACGGCATGGACCACTGGTTTTTCGCCACCGACAAAGACCCGCCCTGGCAGCTGCACAGCCTGCCGGTGGCGGTGCTCTTCGACCAGGGCTGGCTGGGGGTACTGGCGTGGTCGGTGCTGGCCCTGGTGGCACTGGGCGGCGGCGCGCTGGCGCTGTGGCGCGGCCAGGCGCTGGTGGTGGCTGCGGTGCCGGCGCTGCTGGGCTTCGCGGTGTCGGGTGCGCTGAACACGCTGATCGACGCACCGCGCTTCCTGTGGCTGCTGCTGGTGCTGCTCTGGCTGGCCGCCGCACGACAACCCGGAGGCGCGCCGGGGGTGCTGGAAAGCCCGACCGGCAACGGAATGGGCCCACCGGGCGGGGCACCTTAGAATTCGCGGTTCGCCCGGGCTTGCCGGGCGCCCCAATCAGGATAGCCCGCCGTGTTCATTTCCGAAGCCTTTGCCCAGACCGCCCCGGCCGCTGCCGCTGGCGGCGCCGAATCCTCGCTGCTGAGCCTGGCGCCCCTGGCGCTGATGTTCGTGGTGCTGTACTTCATCATGATCCGGCCGCAGATGAAGAAGCAGAAGGAACACAAGGCCATGATCGAGGCGCTGGCCAAGGGCGACGAAGTCGTCATCGGCGGCGGCGTCATCGGCCGCGTGGCCAAGCTGGGCGAGACCTTCGTCCACGTCGAGGTGGCCAACAACGTCGAGCTGCAGGTGCAGCGCGGCGCCGTGATCCAGGTCTTGCCCAAAGGCACCTACAAGTAAGCACCGGGCGCCTGCCCCCGGCGCGCTGGCGTCCCGGGGCAAACCCCCGCTTGCAAAGGTGCATCACGCGCCGCAAGTCGCCGCATCGCCCGCCCTCAAAGCGAGCCCCTAGGAAATCCGCATGAACCGCTACCCCCTGTGGAAGTACGCGATCCTCGGCATCGCGCTGCTGATCGGCCTGCTCTACACCGTGCCCAACTTCTACGGTGAAGCGCCGGCCGTGCAGCTGTCGGGCGCCAAGTCCACGGTCAAGGTGGAAGCGGCGATGGTCGAACGCGTGCAGCAGGTGCTGCAGGCCGCCAGCATCAAGCCCGTCTTCGTGCAGTACGACAACGGCTCGGTGCGCGCCCGTTTCGCCGACACCGACACCCAGCTCAAGGCCAAGGACGCGCTGAGCCGGGCGCTGAACCCCGACGCCGCCGACCCGCGCTACGTGGTCGCGCTGAACCTTGTGTCGAACACACCGCAGTGGATGGTCAGCCTGCACGCGCTGCCCATGTACCTGGGCCTGGACCTGCGCGGCGGCGTGCACT
>JANPHI010000140.1:0-19649 GCA_031424355.1 Betaproteobacteria bacterium | reverse complement strand
GCCGTTGATCTCGACGCGGGCCACACCTTCCACGCGCTGCAGGCGCTTGCCGACCTGCTGCTCACCCAGGATGGACAGCTCGCGCGCACTGCGCGTCTTGCTGACCAGCGCCAGGTTGACGACGGGCTGGTTGTTGTCGTTGTTCCAGCGCGCGATGGTCGGCTGCTTGGCGTCTTTCGGGAAATTGGCCTGCACGGCAGCGATGCGGTCGCGCACCTCCTGCATCGCGCGGCCCATGTCGGCTTCCAGGCCGAACTCGATGTTCATCATGCCCTGGCCTTCACCGCTGCGCGAGGTGATGCGCTTGACGCCGGCGATGCTGTTCACCGCCTCTTCCATCGGCTTGATCAGTTCGCGCTCGACCGCCTCAGGGCTGGCGCCGGGGTAGCGGATCTCGACGTAGGAACCGGGCGGCGTGATGTCGGGCATCTGCTCGACGCCCAGCTTGGCGTAGCTGAACAGGCCCAGCACGCACAGGGCCACCATCACCATCACGGCGAAGACGGGGTTGTTGATCGAGACGCGGGTCATCCACATGATTCAGCTCCCACCGGTGTTCACTTGACCAGCGGCATCGAAGCCGCTGCCGACGCCACTGGCGCCGCCTTGGCCGCCACGATGTTGGCCTTGGCGCCTTCGCGCAGGTTGTCGAAGCGCGCGGCCAGCACCTGGCTGGCCGGGGTCACGCCCTGCAGCACTTCCACGCGGCCTTCGCGGGCGTCGCGCCGGCCGACGGTGACGGCACGGCGCGCCAGCACGCCGCTTTCGATGACCCACACGTGGTCTTGCCCGGACGTGTTGCCCACGGCCGTGGCCGGCAGCGTCAGGCGGTCGGCGTCGTCCGCCAGCGTGGCACGGGCCAGCGCGTACTGGCCGGCGCGCAATTGCTCTTTCGGATTCGCCAGCGCGATCGTCACACCAATGCTGCGGGTGCCCGGTTCGGCCGCTGGCGCGATGCGCGCGATGCGGCCCTGCACGGTCTGCGTCACGCCTTCGACCTGCACCTGCACCGGCATGCCCGCCGCGATGCGCGCCACCTCATGCGTGCCGACATTGCCCGCCAGCTCCAGCGTGGCCAGGTCGACGATGGTCAGCACCTGCTGTTCGACCGCCACCTTCTCGCCCGGCAGCGCGTGGCGCTTGGCCACGATGCCCGAAATCGGCGCCAGCAGCGTGCCGTCGCGCAGGCTGACCCGGGTGGTGTCCAGCGAAGCCTGGGCGGCATTCAGGTTGGCCTTGGCGGTGTCCAGCGCGGCGCGCGAGTTCTCCAGCGCGATGCCCGAGATGAACTGCTGCGCGGCCAGGCGTTCGTTGCTGGCGTGGCTGCGTTCGGCCTGGACCAGGGTGGCGCGCATGGCTTCCAGGTTGGCGTTGCGCTCGGCCACCCGGCTGGCCAGGTCGGCCAGTTCGATGCGGCCCAGCACCTGCCCGGCCTGCACGCGGCTGCCTTCGGTCACCGTCAACGCCAACAGCGTGCCGCCGGCCTTGGCACGCACCATCGCGGTCTGCGGCGCCACCAGCGGGCCCGAGAACTCGACCACGCCGGGCAGGCGCGCCAGGGTCGGCTGCACCACCTCGCGGCTGACGAATTCCAGCGGCACTTCGGGCTTCTTGTCGCCCTTCTCGCCCTTCTCAGGCTTGCCGGCCTCGGCCTTGCTGGCCACCTTGTCGGCCGCGCCAGCGGGCCTGAAGGCGCCCAAGCTGAAGGCCACGCCGGCCCCGACCAGGACCACCACGGCCACACCACCACCCAGCCACCAATGCTTCTTCATGCCTCAACCCCCACCTTGCGTGCAGCACGGGCGCTGCAACGGCGTGAAGTTTCGTTTCCGGCAGGTGATGCGCGCTTGACCTTGCGACGAAGCGCATGAAGTCGGCGACGAACTGCGGCGGCGTCGGATGGCGCCGCGCTGGCGGCGGGTGCGGCGGGTGCGGCGGGTGCGGCGGGCTCAGGCCGGCTCGGCCGGCACCACTTCCAGCCGGCGCGCGGGCTGGTGCAAGGCCCAGCGTTCCAGGTCGGCCACTTCCAGCGGGCGGCTGAACAGATAGCCCTGCCCGCGGTCGCAGGCCAGCGCGCGCATCAGGTCGGCCTGCCCTTCGGTTTCGATGCCTTCGGCCACCGTGGTCATGCCCAGGGTGCGGGCCACGCGGATGGTGGCCTCGATCAGCACGCGGTGGTATTCCACCGTCTCGGCGTGCTGCACGAAGCTGCGGTCCACCTTCACGGTGTCCACCGGCAGCTGGTGCAGGCAGGCCAGGCTGGAATAGCCGGTGCCGAAGTCGTCCAGCGCCAGGCGCACGCCCAGGCTCTTCAGCTTGCGCAGGTTGGCCTGCACATGCACGCCCTGCGCCGCCAGACTTTCGGTCACTTCCAGCTGCAACTGCTCGGGCGGCATGCGGCAGCTCTGCAGCACCGCCAGCACCTCGGCCACCACGCCTTCGCGTTCCAGCTGCGCGCGCGACAGGTTCACCGCCAGCTGGCGCGGCGCGGCCGGGCCCAGGCTGGTTTGCCACTGCATGAATTGCGCGCAGGCCTTGCGCAGCACCAGGCCACCGACGGCATCGATCAGACCGCATTCCTCGGCGATGCCGATGAATTCCACCGGACTGACCAGGCCGCGCTGCGTGTGGCGCCAGCGCACCAGCGCCTCGACGCCGACCATGCTGCGGTCGGCCATGTCCACCACCGGCTGGTAGACCACGAAGAGCTCGTCGTCCTTCAGGGCGCGGCGCAGGTCGGTCTCCACTTCCAGCGCCCGCACCAGGCGTTCGTGCATGGAATTGTTGAACATCACGTAGCGGCCGCGGCCGGCGCGCTTGGCCTCGTACATCGCGGTGTCGGCGTTGCGCAGCAGGTCTTCGGCGGTGGGGCCGGTCTCGGTCAGCATCTCGCCGGTGCACAACACGATGCCGATGCTGGCCGAGCTTTGCAGCGGCGTGCAGCCGCCCAGCAGATAGGGTTCCGACAGCTCGCGCAGCAGGCGCTGCGCCACGGCCTGCGCGCTGGCTTCGTCACGCACGCCGTCCAGCACGACGACGAATTCGTCGCCGCCCAGGCGCGCGGCCACCGACTCGGGGGCGTCCACACGCGCCACCGCGTCGCCCGGGCGCACGGCCAGGCTCAGGCGCACGGCAATCTGGCGCAGCAGTTCGTCGCCCGCCCCGTGGCCCAGGGTGTCGTTGACCTGCTTGAAGCGGTCGAAGTCCATGAACAGAACCGCGAAGCCGTAGCCGGGGCTGCGCCGCAGGTGTTCCAGCGCGCGCTGCAGGCGTTCCATCACCACGGCGCGGTTGGGCAGTGCGGTCAGCGCGTCGGTGCGGGCGCTGGTGCTCAGGCGGTCCTGCAGCACGCGGCTTTCGGTGGCGTCGCTGAAGCAGGCGATGACGCCGTTGACGGCGCCCTGCATGTCGAATTGCGGCTCGGTGTTGATCAGCAGCCAGCGCAGCCCCTCGTCGGGGGTGCGGATGCCCATGGTTTCGTTGCGCAGCGCCTGGCCGGTGGCCAGCGTGCGCATGGCCGGGTGCTCGGCGCCGGGGTAGTCGCTGCCGTCGGCGCGCACCGCCTGCCAGCGCGGGTCCAGCGAGGTGCGGCCCTGCATCTGGCCCAGCGTCAGGCCCAGCAGGCGCTCGGCCGAGCGGTTGGCTTCGACGATGCTGCCTTCGACGTCCTGCACCACCACACCGGCCGGCAGCACGGCCCACAGGGCTTGCAACTTGGCCTGCTGGTTGGCGCGGGCGGTGATGTCGGTGCAGACCCGCACGAAGCCGGCCGGCGTGCCGTCGTCGGCGCGCAGCGGGCACAGGTCCACCGACAGCCACAGATCACTGCCGCTGCGGCTGCGGTGCAGCCATTCCTGGCGCAGGCCCTGGCCTTTGCGCAGCGCGTGCTGCACGGCCAGCAGCTGGTCTTCGTCGGCCTGCGGATGGGCCAGCAGTTCGCCCGGGCGGCGGCCCAGGGCCTCGGCCAGCGTCCAGCCGGTCAACTGGGTGAAGGCGGCGTTGGCCCATTCGACGCGGTCTTCGGGGTCGGTGATGAGCACCAGCGCCGTGGTGTGTTCGGCCACCAGTGCCAGGCGGCGCAGTTCGGTGGACTGGCTGCGCAGGCGCAGGCCGTGCCGGCGCACCGCCCGCGCGGTGGGTTCCACCACCACCACCGCCAGCAACACCAGCAGGCTGAGCAGCGCGAGCAGGCCCAGGTGGGCGTCGCGGTGCAGCGCCGTGCCGCGGGCGGCCACTTCGCCGTGCAGGGTGGTGGACAGGCGCTGCGCGGTGGCGGCCGTGGGTTCCACCTCGGCCTGCAGGGCCAGGGCCTTGCGCAGCAGTTCGGCGTCGGGCTGGTTGGCGGCCGCGTGCAGTAGCCCTTCGGCGCGGTACCACAGGCGTTCGCGGGCGCGTTCCCAGGCTTCCAGTTCCAGCGCGGCGGCCAGGCTGGCCTGCGGCTGCAGACCCGGCCGCGCCGCGCGTTGTTCACCCAGCCGCAGGGCTTCGACACGGGCCTGTTTCATCAGGGCTTGCAGGGCATCGGCGTGCACGCTGCGGCCGGCTGCATCGGTGGCCAGCAGCAAACCCAACCGGCCGACCTGCTGGGCCTGGGCCCGCTGGGCGGCCGCCTGTTCCAGCAGCCCGGCGTCGGCCGTGCGTTCGTCTTCCAGGCGCAGATTGGCCGCGCCGCCCATCACCGCACCCAGTGCAATGGCCGCCAGGGCCACGTACATGACGATGCGCACGCGCAGCGCGCTGGCGTCCCAGACGCGGGTTTCGGCCAGGTTGGGCACCGGCGCCGGCGCGGGGTCGGGCGGCGGGAACGGCGGACGCCCCAGGGCGCCATCGGGGTTGGAAGACAAAGGCATGGACGGAAGCCGTGAAGGCCCGTGCGGGACGGGCCGGTATGGCCTATATCGGCGCCAAACGCCCGGGGTGTAGCGGGCGGGTCGTGCCGGTCAGGCCGACACGACCAGCGCCAAGCTGGCCGTGGGTGCTGCCAGGCGCACCGCGCCACCGCAGCCGTACTTCGCTTCGTACCAGGCGGCCTGGCTGCGGGCCAGCCAGTCGCTGGCGCTGGCGGCCGCCGCCTGGGTGGCAGTGGCGGTGGTGGTGGTGGCGGTGGCCTCAGCGCTGCGGGCCAGCCGGCGGTCGATCTCGGCCACCCCCACGGTGGCACCCACGCCCAGGCGCTGGCCTTGGTGGCTGATGCCCAGCCCGGTCAGTTCCAGCCGCAGGCGCTGGCCAAGTTGCACCGCCACGGCGGCCACGCAACCGGGCAGCAGCAGCGCGTAGGTGTCACCGTCCAGCCGCGCCACGGCGTCGCCGGCCCGCACATGGGCTTGCAGCGTCTCGGCGGCAGCGCGCAGCAAGGCGTCGCCGGCGACAGGGCCTGCGGCGGCGTTGTAGGCCTTGAAGCCGTCCAGGTCCAGGTGCAGCAGCGACGCGGTCTGCCCCGGCGGGGCCAGCTGCAGCCAGGCCGCGAGCGCGGCTTCGAAGGCCGGGCGGTTGAGCAAGCCGGTCAGCGGGTCGTGGGTGGCGGCCGCAGCCGGCGCTGCCGTGTCGGCCGGCAGCACGGCCAGCGGGTCCAGCTGCCACAGGGTGCCGGCAGCGGGGTCGCCAGCGGCAACCAGCCGCGCCTGCAGGTGGCCGACAAACCGGCTGCCGTCGCGGCGGCGGAAATTCAAGGCACCGGCATAGGGCTGGCCGGCGGCAAAGGCGGTGCGCAGGGCCGTGCCCAGGCTGTCGTCGGCATTCACCGAGCTGAACAATTCGTAGGGCGACCGGCCCAGCAGTTCACCGCTAGTCCAGCCCATCTGCTCGCAGAACAGCGCGTTGGCCCATTCGAAACGGCGTTCGCGGCTCAGCGCCACGCCCTGCGGCACCGCCTGCAGCAGCGCGTGCAGCTGGGCCGTCGCGCGCATTTCAGCCGACGCGGCTGCCGTCGGCAGCGCCGGGCCAGCCGCAGCCGCTGCCGGCTTGCGCAGCAGCCAGGCCAGCAGCACCAGCAAGGCCGCAGCGCCCAGCCCCGCCGCGCCGACCGCCCAGGCGCGGGCGTCCAAGTCCAGGCCGGGCAGGTCCAGCAGCGGGCCGCCCACGGCCAGGGCCACGCTGGCCAGCAGCACCGCCACGCCGGCCACGCCCAACAGGCCGATCAGGCTGGCCAGGCCGCTGGCGCTGCGGTGCGAAGAGAGGCGCAAGTTGTTCATGCGGATGGCCAGGGCAGGGGCTGCGACCACGGGTGTGCGGGGGTTTCATTGTCAACACCGCCCCGCGCGGTGGCCGCCCGAAGTGGCCCGCGAACGGTGGGCTATTCGCGGCGCGGGGCAGCGGGTTCAGCGGCGGATTCAGCGGCGGGTGCGGCAGCCGGTGTAGCGGCCGCAGCCGAGGCAGCAGCGCGCTGCGCCAGCACCACGCAGACGCTGGCCAGCGCGGCACAAACGGCGGCCGCCCAGAACACGGCCGGGTAGCCGCTGTGCAAAATCAACCAGCCGCCGCCCACCCCGCCCAGCACCCCCGACAAACCGTAGCCCAGCGTGGTGTACAGCGCCTGCCCGCGGCCGCGCAGCCGGCCCGGGAAGTGGCGCTGCACCAGCGAAATGCAGGCTGCGTGATGGGCGGCGAAAGTGACCGCATGGGCCATCTGCGCCACCACCAGCAGCGGCATCCAGGCGCCGCCGGCGGCGATGGCCACGAAGCGCAAGGCCGTCACGCCGGCGGCGGCTTGCAGCCAGCCGTGCGCCGTCAGCCAGCGGTACCAGCGGCCCTGCGTCGCGAAGAAGGCGATCTCCACCGCCACGCTGACCGCCCACAGCGCACCCACCGCCGCCTTGCCATAGCCCAGGCTGACGAGGTAGAGCGAGAAGAAGGCGTACAGGCTGGTGTGGGCCAGCACGGTGAAGAACACCGAAGCGAAGAACCAGGCCACTTCGGGCTGGCGCAGCAGCGGCAGCACGGGCGGCGCGGGCGCGTCGTGGTGGGCCTCTTCGCGGGTGGCCGGCAGGCGCAGCGCGGCCACCAGCAGCAGCGCGTTCATCACCGCCACGAAGGCCGGGAAGATGGCGATGCCGCGCCATTCCAGCAGCGCGCCGAAACTGGTGACCGCGGCAATGAAGCCGATGGAACCCCACATGCGCACGCGGCCGTAGCGGCCAGGGTCGACCCCGTCGGCGGTGTGCAGCAGATGGGCCAGCGTGGCTTCTGACAGCGGCACCACGCCACTGTTGGCGATGAACATCAGCGCCACCACTGCCGCCACCGGCACGGCGGCCTCCACCCCCAGCAGGCCCAGCGCCGACAACAGCGCACCGGCGGCCGACAGGCGCAGCAGTTCGACGCGGCGGCCGCTGTGGTCGCCGAACCAGCTCCAGGCGTAGGGCGCGAAGACCCGCGTCCACGACTGCAGCGAAGCGATGCCGCCGATCACCAGCGTGCTGAAACCCAGCGACTGGAACCACAGCGGCGCATACGGATTGAAAAGACCGATCGCCGCGAAATAGGTCAGCGACAGTGCGCCGAAGCGCACCAGCGAAACCGGCATCGGCGAGCCCGGCATCGGCGAAGGCGGCGCCGGCTCGGGCGCTGCCGGCGTCATCCCGCCGATGCGGCGATGGCCGGCACCGGCAGCTGCACGTCGCCGCACTGCGCGCGGTGGCGCAGCGCGTGGTCCATCACCACCAGGGCCAGCATGGCTTCGGCGATGGGCGTGGCGCGTATGCCCACGCAAGGGTCGTGGCGGCCGTGGGTTTCCACCGTGGTGGCGGCACCGGCGCGGTCGATGCTGGGGCGCGGCAGGCGGATGCTGCTGGTCGGCTTGATGGCGATGCTGACTACCAGGTCCTGCCCGGTGCTGATGCCGCCCAGCACACCGCCGGCGTGGTTGGTCTCAAAACCTTGCGGCGTCAGCGCGTCGCCGTGCGTGCTGCCGCGTTCGCTGACGGTGGCGAAGCCGCTGCCGATCTCCACGCCCTTGACCGCGTTGATGCCCATCATCGCGTAGGCGATGTCGGCGTCCAGTTTGTCGAACAGCGGTTCGCCCAGGCCGGCCGGCATGCCGGTGGCGCGGACTTCGATGCGCGCGCCGCAGGAATCGCCGGCCTTGCGCAGCGCGTCCATGTGGGCTTCAAGCTGCGGCACGATGGCAGCGTTGGGCGCGAAGAAGGGGTTGTGCGCGATGTGTTCGGTGCTGTCGAAGGGGATGGCGATTTCACCGAGCGCGCTCATCCAGCCGATGAAGCGCGTGCCGTGTTTTTCCAGCAGCCATTTCTTGGCCACGGCACCGGCCGCCACCATGGGCGCGGTCAGTCGTGCGCTGCTGCGGCCACCACCGCGCGGGTCGCGCTGACCGTATTTGCGCCAGTAGGTGTAATCGGCGTGGCCGGGGCGGAAGGTGTCCAGCAGGTTGCCGTAGTCCTTGCTGCGCTGGTCGGTGTTGCGGATCAGCAGGCAGATCGGCGTGCCGGTGGTCAGGCCTTCGTAGACGCCCGACAGGATTTCCACCGCATCGGGCTCGTTGCGCTGGGTGACGTGGCGGCTGGTGCCGGGGCGGCGGCGGTCCAGGTCGTGCTGGATGTCGGCTTCCGTCAGCGCCAGGCCGGGCGGGCAGCCGTCGATGACGCAACCGATGGCCGGGCCGTGGCTTTCGCCGAAATTGGTGACGCGGAAGAGTTCGCCGAAAGTGCTGCCGGACATGGGCGTTGCCCGTGGCGGGCCCTGGAAAGAGTACCCTCGATTCTAGGCGGCGGTGCTGCGCGCCTTCAGGGTGCCGAGGCCTGCGAACCTTCTTCCGGCCAGTCGCGGATGTAGGCCTTGAGCATGCGGTTCTCGAAGTCTTGCGCATCGACCACGGTCTTGGCCACGTCGTAGAACGACACCACGCCCATCAGCGTGCTGCGTTCCAGCACCGGCATGTAGCGGGCATGGCGCAGCAGCATCATGCGGCGCACCTCGTCGATCTCGGTTTCGGGCGTGCAGGTCAGCGGGGCGTCGTCCATCACCTTGCGCACGGTGCGCGTGCCCACCGTGCCGCCGTTGGCCACCACCGCCTGTATGACTTCGCGGAAGGTGAGCATGCCGACCAGGTCGCCGTGCTCCATCACCACCAGCGAACCGATGTCGAGTTCGGCCATGGTCTTCGCGGCCTCGGCCAGCAGCTGATCGGGCTGCACCGTGTAGAGCGTGTTGCCCTTGACGCGCAGGATGTCGGTGACTTTCATGTCGGGTCTTTTGGGCGGCGGGCCGCCTGTGATTGCAGAGTCAATATAGCCCACAATCCGCGCCACTTTTCGTGGACTTCCACGGCCTTCGAAGGTGCGCCATGCCTGGTTATTCCGACCCCGGTTTCGACACCCTCGCCTTGCACGCCGGTGCGGCGCCCGACCCGGCCACCGGCGCGCGGGCGGTGCCCATTCATCTGAGCACCAGCTTCGTCTTCGAGAGCAGCGAACACGCGGCCAGCCTGTTCAACCTGGAACGCAGCGGCCACGTCTACAGCCGCATCAGCAACCCGACGAATGCCGTGTTGGAAGAGCGCATCGCCGCGCTGGAAGGCGGCGTGGGCGCGGTGGCCACGGCCAGCGGACAGGCGGCGCTGCACCTGGCCGTCACCACGCTGGCCGGCGCCGGTTCGCACATCGTGGCCAGCAGCGCGCTGTACGGCGGCAGTCACAACCTGCTGCACTACACGCTGGCCCGTTTCGGCATCAGCACCACCTTCGTCAAGCCGGGCGACGTGGACGCCTGGCGCGCGGCCATACGCCCCGAAACCAAGCTGCTGTTCGGCGAAACGCTGGGTAACCCGGGGCTGGACGTGCTGGACATCCCCACGGTCAGCGCCATCGCCCACGAGGCCGGCTTGCCACTGCTGGTGGACAGCACCTTCACCACGCCGTGGCTGATGAAGCCCTTCGAGCACGGCGCCGACCTGGTCTACCACTCGGCCACCAAGTTCCTGGGTGGCCACGGCACCGTCATCGGTGGTCTGCTGGTCGATGGCGGCCGCTTCGACTGGCACCAGGCGGACCGTTTCCCCGAACTGAACCAGCCCTACGCCGGCTTCCACGGCATGGTGTTCAGCGAAGAAAGCACCGACGGCGCCTTCCTGCTGCGCGCCCGCCGCGAAGGCCTGCGCGACTTCGGCGCCTGCATGAGCCCGCACACCGCCTGGCTGATCCTGCAGGGCATCGAGACGCTGCCGCTGCGCATGGCGCGGCATGTCGAGAACACGCGCAAGGTCGTCGCCTTCCTGGCGGCACACGCCATGGTCGCGGGCGTCGGCTACCCCGAACTGGAAGGCCACCCCAGCCACGCGCTGGCGAAGAAGCTGCTGCCGCGCGGCTGCGGTGCCGTGTTCAGCTTCGACCTGAAAGGCTCGCGCCAGCAGGGCAAGGCCTTCATCGAGGCGCTGAAGATCTTCAGCCACCTGGCCAATGTGGGCGACTGCCGCAGCCTGGTCATCCACCCGGCCAGCACCACGCATTTCCGCATGGACGACGCGGCGCTGGGCGCGGCCGGCATCACGCCAGGGACGATCCGGCTGAGCATCGGACTGGAAGACGCCGACGACCTGATCGACGACCTGAAGCGCGCCTTCAAGGTCGCGGAGAAAGCGCTGTGAAGCTCACCGTCCACGGCCCCCACGGCCCGGCGTCGGCCTATGCCTACACCGGCGGCAAGCCCTTCGATGCCACCCTGCCCTGCGTCGTCTTCATCCACGGCGCGATGAACGACCACAGCGTGTGGACGCTGCTGGCGCGCTGGTGCGCCCACCACGGTCACGGCGTGCTGGCGGTGGACCTGCCGGGCCACCTGCGCAGCGCAGGGCCGGCCTTGAAGACGGTGGAGGCGATGGCCGACTGGGTGCTGGCCCTGATGGACGCCGCCGGTGTGCAGCGCGCGGCGCTGGTCGGGCACAGCCTGGGTTCCTTGATCGCGCTGGCCACTGCCGCCCGGGCGCCTGAACGCGCCACCGCCCTGGCGATGTTCGGCACCTGCGTGCCGATGCCGGTGCCGCAGGCCCTGCTCGATCTGTCGAGCAGCGATCCGCTGGCGGCCATCGACCGCGTGGTCACTTTTTCCTTCTCGACGCTGGCTGCCAAGCCGTCCTACCCCGGCCCGGGCGTGTGGCTGCGCGGCGCCGGCCGTGCGCTGATGCGCCAGGTGCTGGCGGCGCAGGGCGATGGCGCCTTGTTCCACACCGACTTCACCGCCTGCAACGGCTACACCGACGGCCTGCTGGCCGCTTCCAAGGTCACCTGCCCATCGCACCTGGTGCTGGGCCAGTTCGACCAGATGACCAGCCCGAAAGGCGCACGCGCCGTGGCCGAGGTGCTGAAGGCCCAGGTGCACACCGTGCCCGCCGGCCACCACCTGATGGCCGAATGCCCGGATGCAGTCCTGCACAACTTGCGCCTGGTTTTACGCAGCGCAGCGGACGGGGCGCCCGCTGCGGCGCCGGGCGGGCGCTAATATCCCATCACCCTTCCACACCCCGACAGGATTCGCCATGTCTCGCAGCACGCAGCGCCTTCTTCCCGTCGCCAGCCTGGCCCTGTTGATGGCCAGTGCGGCCCTGCCGGCACTGGCCGCCAGTTCGGCTTCGTCCGAGTCTTCGGGCAGCAGTTCCACGTCGGTGGGCAGCTTGTCGAATTCGGTCGGCAAGTCCAGCGACAGTTCATCGGGCAAGGACAAGGACGTGGCCGAGGGCGACTACCGCGTCATCGAGGTGGCGGCCGCGGCCGACCAGCCCGGCAAGCTGCGCGTCAAGCTGCAGGCCGCCGCCGACGACAGCCTCAACGGCGAGCTGTACCTGACACTGCCGACGGTGGCCGTGGCGCGCGGGCAATTGGCCAGTGGCGCCGTCATCAGCGCCAAGCAACGCGCCTACGGCATCGAATTCGCGGCCGGCGTCGGCACGGCGCGCGCGCCTTTCTTTCTGGTGATGCGCGACGACTGGTTCCGCGAACTGGACAGCAAGCCGGTCGTGCTCTGACGTGACGTCACGCCCCAGGCAGGCGGCGGCCGCGCTGCTGACCAGCCTGGGTCTGCTGGCAACGGCTGCCGAGGCCAGCGCGCTGCGCCTTTGCGCCAACCCCGAGGCGCTGAGCCCCGCCGAAAAAGACCGGCTGTTTCGCTTCGGCGCCATCGTCAAGGCCGAACTCGAACAGTCCGGCGAACGCCTGGCGCTGATCGCCCGTTCGGGCCTGAACCTCAGCCGTTTCGGCACCCGCTATTCGCACGCCGGGCTGACGCTGAAGGCCAGCGCCAACACGCCCTGGTCGGTGCGCCAGCTGTACTACGCCTGCGACGAAGAACGCCCGCGCATCTACGACGAAGGCATGTCGGGTTTCGTGCTCGGCACCGACGAGCCGGCCGTGGGCTACATCTCGCTGGTCTTCCTGCCGCCAGCCGCCGCCCGAGCGCTGGAAGCCACCGCGCTGGACAACCGCCAGGCGCTGCAGGTGCTGAACGCCCGCTACAGCGCCAACGCCTACCCCTACAGCCTCCAGTACCAGAATTGCAACCAGTGGGTGATGGAAGTGCTGGCCCTGGCCTGGGCGCCCCTGCCGGTGACCGCCGCCAACCAGGCCACGGCCCGGCAGGACGCGCAGCAGTGGCTGAAGGCGCGCGGCTACACCCCCACCGTGATGGACGTGGGCTCGCGGCTGCTGATGGCGCTGGGCAACGTGATGCCCTGGCTGCACAGCGACGACCACCCCGACGAAGACCTCGCGCAGGCCGTCTACCGCGTCAGCATGCCGGCGTCGATCGAGGCCTTCGTGCGCCGCGAGGTGCCGGCCGCCAGCCGGGTCGAGATCTGCCACAACGCGCAGCAGGTGGTGATCCATCGCGGCTGGGACGCGATGGCTGAAGGCTGTGTGGCCGGGCCGGGCGACACGGTCATCGCCCTCGACTGAAGCGCCCGTTCGGCCCTGCAGACCTTACAGGCCGAGCGCCTCGGCCAGCGTCTGCTGGTCCCAGCCGTTGCGCATGCGGAAGGCCACCGTGGCCGCGCCGGGCGCCAGCAGCGTGCGGTCGATCAGCGGGGTCAACGGCGTCGCCGTCGGCTCGCACAACAGCACCAGGCGCGCGGTGTCGCCTTCGTCCAGGCGCGAAACCCAATCCATCTTGATCAGCAGTTCAGCCACCGGTTCCAGTTGCAGCGGATCGGTGCGCAGGCGCTCGGCCAGTGCAGCCAGGGACAGGCCGCGTTCGCTGCCGTTGCGCGCATCGGCCAGGCGGCGCAGCAGGGCCAGCGCGAGTTCGAAGGTCCAGCCGGGGGTCAGCGCGGCGCTGGTCACGCGCATCTGCAAGCTGGGTGCGTAGGCGGCGATCACGGCGCCCAGCAGCATGATGACCCAGCCGAGGTAGATCCACAGCAGCAGGATGGGCACGGTAGCAAAGGCGCCGTAAACCGCCGAGTAGGTCGGCACCGAAGCCACATACCAGCCCAGGCCCTTCTTCGCGAGCTCGAAGGCCAGCGCAACGAAGACGCCACCGGCCCAGGCGTGGCGCCAGCGCACCGCCGTGTTGGGCACGTAGTGGAAAAGGCCGGCGGTGGCGGCGGCCAGCAACAGGAACTGCACCAATTCCAGCAGCATCTCCACACCGCCCGGCAGGGCCGCCACCAGGCCGCGCGAGGCCGACACCGCATACGACGTCAGCGACAGGCTCAAACCCAGCGCCAGCGGCCCCAGCGTCAGGCCGGCCCAGTACACCAGGATGCGTTGCGCAATCGGCCGCGGCGTGCGCACCCGCCAGATCGCGTTCAGCGTGCGGTCGATGGTCAGCACCAGGGCCAGCGCCGTCACCACCAGCAGCAGCAGGCCCACGGTGCCCATGCCGCGCGCCTTGCCGGCGAACTGCGTCAGTGAACGCAGCACTGGCTTGGCGATGGTGTCCGGCACCAGGTTCTGCAGGAAGTACTTTTCCAGCGCGCCCTCGAAACCGGCAAACATCGGAAAGGCCGTGAACACCGCCAGCATCACCGTCACCAGCGGCACCAGCGAGATCAGCGTGGTGAAGGTCAGGCTGCCGGCGGTCAGCCCCAGACGGTCTTCGCGGAAGCGCAGGCGCAGGGTGCGCAGGGTCTCGTACCAGGGCCAGGTGCGCAGGGTTTGCAGCAGGACGGGGACCTGGGCGCGGGCTTCGTCGATGAGGGTTGAGACACGGCTGGGGGCAAGATTCATGCGGTCTATGATGACAGGATGACCTCGACCAGCACGCCCGACAGCGCCACCCGCAACGAGCCCGACCGCGTGGTGCGCAGCACCCGCGCTGCAGCCCTGGCAGCCCTTGTGGCCCTGATCGCGCTGGGCCTGGCCTGGGAACTCTGGCTGGCGCCCACCGGGCGCGGTACGCTGGCGCTGAAGGTGCTGCCGCTGGTCTTCTGCGTGGCCGGGCTGTGGCGCCACCGCATGTACACCTTCCGCTGGCTGAGCCTGCTGGTCTGGCTGTACTTCCTGGAAGGCGTGGTGCGCGCCACCAGCGAGAGCGGCCTGGGAGCGGCGCTGGCGCTGACTGAAATCGTGCTGAGCGTGCTGCTGTTTGCGGTGGCCGGCGTGTACATCCGCTGGCGGCTGCGCAACGGGGCGCGGCTGGCGGCGGCCGGCGCATGAGCGCTGCGTTGCTCGCCGACCTGCGCGCCGCAGTCGGCCCGGGGCAGGTGCTGACCGAAGGCGACCTGACGGCCTGGGAACTGGACTGGCGGCGGCGCTGGCGCGGCAAGGCCTTGGCCGTGGTGCGGCCGGGCAGCACCGCCGAGGTCGCCGCCGTGGTGCGCGCCTGTGTGACGCACCGCGTGGCCATCGTGCCGCAGGGCGGCAACACCGGTCTGGTCGGTGGCGGCGTGCCCGACGACAGCGGCACGCAAGTGCTGCTGAGCCTGCAACGCATGAACCGCGTGCGCGCCCTCGACGAGGCCAACCTGACCCTCACCGCCGACGCCGGCTGCGTGCTGCAAGCGGCGCAGCAGGCGGCCCGCAATCAGGGCCTGCTGCTGCCGTTGAGCCTGGCCGCCGAGGGCAGTTGCACGCTGGGCGGCAACCTGGCCACCAACGCCGGCGGCACGCAGGTGCTGCGCTGGGGGAACACGCGCGAACTCTGTCTGGGGCTGGAAGTGGTCACCGCTCAAGGCGAGATCTGGGACGGCCTGTCGGGCCTGCGCAAGGACAACACCGGCTACGACCTGCGCGACCTGTTCATCGGCAGCGAAGGCACGCTGGGCATCATCACCGCCGCCACGATGAAGCTGGCACCGCTGCCGGCCGCCACCACCACCGCACTGGCCGCCTGCGCCACGCTGGACGATTGCGTGGCGCTGCTGAAGCTGGCGCGCGCGCGGCTGGGCGCCGGCCTGACCGGCTTTGAAGCGATGGGCCGTTTCGCGCTCGATTTGGTGGTTCGACATTTCCCCGCCCTGCCCAACCCGCTGCCGACCGCGCCGTGGACCGTGCTGCTGGAACAAAGCGACACCGAAGGCGAAGCCCAGGCCCGTGCGCGCTTCGAGGCCCTGCTCGCCACCGCGCTGGAAGACGGCCTGGTGGTGGACGCGGTGGTGGCCGAAAGCCTGGCGCAGTCCAAAGCACTGTGGCAGGTGCGCGAGTCCATCCCGCTGGCCCAGGCCGAAGAAGGGGTGAACATCAAGCACGACATCTCGGTGCCGGTGTCGTCCATCGCTGCCTTCTGCGCGCGCAGCGACGCGGCGCTGCAGCAGCACCTGCCCGGCGTCCGCCTGGTCAACTTCGGCCACCTGGGTGACGGCAATCTGCACTACAACGTGCAAGGCCCGGCGGGTGCAAACGCCGCGCAATTCCTGGCTGAGCACGAACACGCGGTGAACACCATCGTGTTCGATGTGGTGGCTGAATTCGGCGGCTCCTTCTCGGCCGAACACGGCATCGGCTCTTTGAAGCGCGACGAGCTGGCGCTTCGCAAATCGCCGGTGGCTTTGAACCTGATGCGCGCCATCAAAGCGGCTCTGGACCCGCTGGGCTTGATGAACCCGGGGCGGGTGATCTAGCCGGGTTTTGCGGACGCTACTGCAGCGGGCCTTCGAGCCCGCGCGGCACAGGCACCGCCATCGTTTCGATGCCCTCTTCCTGCAGCGCCATGCGCTCGTCGGGCGTGGCCTGGCCGCGTATGCCGCGCTGCGGCGTTTCACCGTAGTGGATGCGCCGTGCTTCTTCAGCGAAACGCGGGCCCACGTCTTCGGTGTTGGCCACCAGGTGGCGCACCGTGGCCAGCCAGGCGGCTTGCAGGTCGGACGGCGCAAGGGCTTGGGCCGCAGGCGTGCCCACCGCCTTGGCGCTGTCTGCGAGCGCTGCGCCCGCAGAACCAGCCGCAGAACCCGCCGTTGAAGCGGCCGGCGCCACGCGGGTTTCGCGTGCACCCGACAAGTTCAAACGCGGCGCCGAGGGCATGCGGGTGACGACCTTGTCGGCGCACATCGGGCACTCGATCAAACCGCGGCCGTTCTGCGACATGTAGTCTTCGTCGGAGCCGAACCAGCCCTCGAAGCCGTGGCCGTTGTGGCAGCGCAGATCCAGCACTTTCATCGTGCAGCCATCATAGGGCGGCGGCCTGCTCGGCGCTGAGCCAGGCCAAGGGCCGCAGCCCCGCTTGCGCCCGCGCCAACCACGCCAGGCCGATCTGCGTCTTCACGTCGGGCAGTTCGTCGCGGGCCGACAGCGCTTCCAGTTCAGCCGGCGTCATCAGCACCGTTTCGACGAATTCGCCGACGTCCAGTTGCGTGGCACCCGCCACCAGGCCGCGCGCGAACCACAGCCAGATGCTTTCGCTGGAATAGGCGGCAGCGTTGTGGATCTCGCCGCCGTAGGCCCATTCCGCTGCGGTGTAGCCGGTTTCTTCCAGCAGTTCGCGCATGGCGCAGGTGACGGTCTTTTCGCCGGCTTCCAGTTTGCCGGCCGGCCATTCCAGCAGCACTTTCTGCAGCGGGTAGCGGTACTGGCGCACCAGCACGCAGCGGCCGTCGTCGAGCAACGGAATGACCGCCACCGCGCCGCTGTGCTGGATGTATTCGCGCGTGGCGGCGCTGCCATCGGGCAAGCGCACCGTGTCCTTGCGGACTTCGAGGAAACCGCCCGACACCAGCGTGGTGCTGCCGGTGCGGTGCTCGATCAGGTGGGCGTCGTCACTCAAGCGATCTGTTCGCTGATCAATTGGCCAGAGCCTTGACGATGGCGTCGCGGCACATCGCCATCAGGCCGCCCGAGAAGGGGCCGAAGACGAAGACCGCGATACCGTTGACGGCCAGCAAGGCGCTGACGCCCGCACCGCGCACGATGGGCGCGGTTTGCACCGGCTCGTCGAACCACATCACCTTGACGACGCGCAGGTAGTAGAAGGCGCCGATCAAAGAGAACATCACCGCCACCACGGCCAGCCAGATGTTGGCGCTGACGTTGGTGGTGACCAGGGCCTGGATGATGGCCAGCTTGGCGAAGAAGCCCACCATCGGCGGCAGGCCGGCCAGCGAGAACATGAAGACCGTCATCACGCCGGCCACCCAGGGCGCGCGGCGCGACAGGCCGGCCAGGTCGGCGATCTGTTCGCTCTCGAAACCCTGGCGCGACAAGAACATGATCAGGCCGAAAGTGCCCAGCGTGGTGAGCACATAGGCCACCAGGTAGAACATGGCCGAGCTGTAGGCATTGCCCGCCGAGACCGTGTTGCCACCCACCACGCCGGCCGCCAGGCCGAGCAGGATGAAGCCCATCTGCGCGATGGTGCTGTAGGCCAGCATGCGCTTCAGGTTGCTCTGCGCGATGGCCGCCAGGTTGCCCACCGCCAGCGAGGCCACGGCCATCACCACCAGCATCTGCTGCCAGTCGGCCGCCAGGCCCAGCATGCCTTCCACCAGCAGGCGGATGGTGATGGCGAAGGCCGCGAACTTGGGCGCACCGCCGATCAGCAGCGTGGCCGCCGTGGGCGCGCCCTGGTAGACGTCGGGCACCCACATGTGGAAGGGCACGGCGCCCAGCTTGAAGCCCAGGCCGGCAACGACGAAGACCACGCCAAAGACCAGCACTTCCTTGTTGATGCGGAAGTTGGCGATGTGGTCGAAGACCTTGGGAATTTCCAGCGTGCCGGTGGCGCCGTAGATCATGCTCAGGCCGTACAGCAGGAAGCCGCTGGCCAAGGCGCCCAGCACGAAATACTTCATCGCCGCTTCGGTGGCCAGCGCGTGGTCACGGCGCATGGCCGTCAGCGCGTAGAGCGACAGGCTCATCACTTCCAGGCCCAGGTAGACGACCAGGAAGTTGTTGGCCGAGCACATCACCGAAATGCCCAACAGCACGAAGAGGGTGAGCATGTAGAACTCACCTTTCTGCATGTCACGCGAGGCCAGCGTGGGCCGCGCGTAGGCCAGCGTCAGCATCACGCTCAGGCCCGCGAAGGCAGCCAGCAGACGGCCCATCGGGTCGACCACCACCATGCCGCCCATGCCGTAGGCGGTGGTGCCGGCGTTGTAGTCGCCCAGCTGGATGGCGACGAATACGGCGATGGCGACTTGCGTGCACCAGTAGGCCGGGCCGCGTTCGGGGTCGTTGGTAAAGAGGTCGATCAGCAGCACACCGCAACCGGCGATGAGCAACCAGATCTCGGGATAAACGACGGGCCAGTTCATCGGTGTCATGGTCTTGTGGTTTTCTGGTTGCCGTCGGCGGTCAGTTCAACTTGGAAGCCGCAACGTGCTTCAGCAGTTCAGCCACGGACACATTCATCACATCGGTGAAGGGCTTGGGGTACAGGCCCATGGCCAACACGGCAACGGCCAGCAGACCCAGCATCAGGAACTCGCGGCCGTTGATGTCTTGCAGTTCGCGCACGTGGTCGTTGGCGATGTCGCCGAAGTAGACGCGCTTGACCATCCACAGCGTGTAGGCCGCGCCGAAGACGAGCGTGGTGGACGCCAGGAAGGCGATCCAGAAGTTGTATTTCACGGCGCCCAGAATGACCATCCATTCGCCGACAAAACCGGCGGTGCCCGGCAGGCCGCAATTGGCCATCGCGAACAGCACGGCGAAGGCGGCGAACTTGGGCATGGTGTTGGCCACGCCGCCGTAGCTGGCGATTTCACGCGAATGCACGCGGTCGTAAAGCACGCCGATGCACAGGAACATCGCGCCCGACACAAAGCCGTGGCTGATCATCTGCACGATGGCGCCTTCAACACCCAGGGTGTTGAACATGAAGAAACCCAGCGTCACGAAACCCATGTGGGCGATGGAGCTGTAAGCCACCAGCTTCTTCATGTCCTGCTGCACCAGCGCCACCAGGCCGATGTAGAGCACGGCAATCAGGCTCAACGCGATGATGACCCAGGCGTACTCGCGCGAGGCGTCGGGCGCGATGGGCAGGCTGAAACGCAGGAAGCCGTAGGCACCCAGCTTCAGCATGATGGCCGCCAGCACCACCGAACCGCCGGTGGGCGCTTCGACGTGGGCGTCGGGCAGCCAGGTGTGCACCGGCCACATCGGCACCTTGACTGAGAAGGCGGCGAAGAAGGCGAAGAACAGCAGCGTCTGCGTGTGCAGGGGCAAAGGCAGCTTGTGCCAGGCCAGGATGTCGAAGCTGCCGCCACTCTTGAAGTAGAGGTAGACCAGGGCCACCAGCATCAGCAGCGAACCCAGCAGCGTGTACAGGAA
>JANPHI010000139.1:0-5824 GCA_031424355.1 Betaproteobacteria bacterium | reverse complement strand
GATGATCACCACGATCAGCAGCCCCGGCAGCGCGCCGATGAAGGCCGCCAGCACCTCGCCCCAGCCGGGGAACGCGCCGCGGATCGGGTAGCCGCGCTTCACGGCCACGTAGTAGGCGGCGATCAGGTTGCAGATGGTCAGCAGCAGCGCGGGAATAATGCCGGCCAGGATCAGGCTGAACACGCTGACGCTGGCGATGCCGGTGGTGGCCAGCGTGAAGATGATGAGGTTGTGGGAGGTGGGCATCAACGCGCCCACCAGCGCCGAGTGCGTGGTGACGTTGACCGCGTAGTCGGCGTCGTAGCCCTCTTTTTTCATCAGCGGAATCATCACGCTGCCCATGGCCGAGACATCGGCCAGCGGGCTGCCCGCCACGCCGCCGAACAGCGTGCAGCCCAGCACGTTGCTCATGCCCAGGCCGCCGCGCACGTGGCCCACCAGGCTGTTGGCGAACTTCACGATGCGCTCGGCGATCCCGCCGTACAGCATCAGCTCGCCCGCGAACACGAAGAAGGGAATGGCGAGGAAGCTGAACACCTGCATGCCGCCCACCATCTTCTGGAAGACGATGGCAATGGGCAGGTCGGCCGCCAGCACGGTGGCGATGCTGGACAGGCCGATGGCGAAGGCCACCGGCACACCCAGCAGCAGCAGCGCCGCGAAGCTGATGCAAAGCACGGTCAGTTCCATGACGGCTCCACCACTTCACCTTGCATCAGCGCCACGATGTGCTCGACGCTGAACAGCACGATCAGCACGCCGGCGATCACCAGCGGCACGTAGTCCATGCCCTCGGGCACGCCCAGCATGGGCTTCTTCTCGTCCCACTTCAGCGTGGCCCATTCCCAGGCACTGCTGGCCATCAGCGCGCCGAACAGGCCCACCAGTGCGTGGATCAGCAGTTCCACCTTGTGGCGCAGCGCATCGGGCAACAACGCCACCATCGATTCCAGACCGATGTGGCCCGCGTCGCGAACGCCCACCGCCACCCCAAACGCGGTGACGAACAGCACCAGCAGCAGCGCCAGGCCCTCGGCCCAGGTGGGCGTGTCGTTGAAGATGTAGCGGCCCACCACCTGGTACTGCACGCACAGGATCAGCCCGATCAGGCCGCACACGGCCAGCACCAGGGCGGCCTTGCTCAGTGCGGCGCAAAGCCGCGTGTACGAACTCACTTGGTGTCCTGCACCGACTTGACCAGGCGCTGCAGGTCCGGCGTGTTCATGAACTTGGCGTAGACCGGACCCATCACGGCCTGGAAGCTGGCTTTGTCGACCTCGACGATCTCGGCGCCGCCGGCCTTCACCACGGCCAGGCTCTTGGCTTCCTGCTCGTCCCACTTCTGGCGCTGGAACGCCACGCTTTCCTTGGCCGCAGCGCGCACCATGGCCTGCTCGGCCGGCGGCAGCTTGTCCCACACGCGCTTGCTCATCAGCAGCATTTCGGGCGCCATGCTGTGCTCGGTGCGGGAATAGAACTTCACGGCTTCGTAATGCTTGAAGCCTTCATAGCTGGGGATGTTGTTTTCGGCCGCGTCGATCAGGCTGGTCTTCAAGGCCGTGTAGACCTCGCCGATGGGCATGGGGCTGGGGTTGGCGCCCATGGCGCCGATCACCGAGACCCACAGGTCGCTGGGCTGCACGCGGATCTTCATGCCCTTGGCATCGGCCACCGTCTTCACGGGCTTGCGGCCGTACAGGCTGCGCGCGCCGCTGTCGTAGAAGGCCAGGCCGACGAAGCCCTGGTCTTCGCAGCCCTTCAGGATTTCCTCGCCCACCGGGCCGTCCAGCACCTTGCGCATGTGCTCGACACCGCGGAACAGGAAGGGCAGCGTGGGCACCTGCGTCTTGGCGCAGATGCTGTTCATCGAGCCGATGTTGATGCGTGCCATCTCCAGCGCGCCGATCTTCAGCTGGTCGATGGTTTCCTTCTCGGTGCCCAAGGCGCCTTTGTTGAACACCTTCACCGTGTGCTTGCCGCCGCTTTTCTGGCTCAGCAGCGTGCCCATGTGGCGCACGGCGGCCACGGTGGGGAAGTCGTCGCTGTTGTGCACGTCGGCGCTGCGGAAGGTGGTGGCCTGGGCGGTGCTGGCCAGCAGCAACGCGCAGGCGCTGGCGAACAGGCTCAGGGCGGTCAGGGGGAACTTCATGGCGGGTCTCCGGAAAGGTGTGATGTTTGGGGTGGTGAGGTTCAAGCCAGCGCGGTGTAGCGCCAGCGCCGGCACCGCAGCGCGCCGGTGCCCGCGGCATACAGCGCCGGGCGCAGCGCCATGAAGCCGCCGGCCACGTTGTGGTGGTAGCCGGACACTTCCATCTGCGTGCCGTATTTCTGCCAGGTGCTGCCGCCGTCGGCACTGGTGTGCAGCGTCAGCACGTGTTCGCGGTTCGTCAGGCGCACGCGCAGCGCGCGCACATCGCGCCGACCGCCGGCGTGCTGGCCGCGGCGCTGGTCTTGTCCGTAGCGGTGCAGCACGAAGCCGCGCAGGTCCATGCCGATGCCGGCATAGAGCTTGTCGTTGTAGAGCAGCACCAGGCCGGCCTGCGTGCCGGCGTCCCAGGCGATGTCGACCTCGACGCGGTAGCTGCGGTCGCCCACCGCGCAGCACAGCGCGGCGCTGTCGGCCGGTGATGTGCCCCGGCCTTGCAGCGTCAGCACGCCGCCGCCCACCTGCAGGCGCTGCGTGTCGCGCGCGTCGCCCCTGAAGAAGCTCCACTGCGGCGCAAGGCGCGGGCCCTGGAAGTCGTCGGACAAGGCCATGCCGTTCGGCAGCGCCTGGCCGCCGCGCGGCACCGGCAAAGGCTGGCCGGCGTCGCCCGAGCCGGGGCGGGCGCGGTACCAGCCGTCGGCCGTCCACTCGATGGGCGCCAGCAGCGTTTGCCGGCCCAGGGTGCGGTAGCCGTTTTCATAGCCGTGATAGACCATGTGCCAGTCACCGGCGGTGGGCCCTTCCACCAGCGTGGCGTGGCCGCGCGACCACCAGGGTTCGGCCACCGACAGCGTGCGCACCAGCGGGTTGTGCGGGCTGTTCTGCCAGGGGCCGTCCAGCGTGCGGGCGCGGGCCGACACCACCATGTGCCCGGTGGCCGGCCCGGCGGTGCCACCCACGGCCAGCGTCATGTGCCACCAGCCGCCGTGCCAGGTCAGCTTGGGGCCTTCCTGCGAGTGGCTTTCCACGTCCCAGTCTTCGGGGTAGGCCCAGCCTTCGTAGACCTTTTCTTCAGGTCCGGCCTTGCGCAGGCCGTCGTCCGTCAGGCGCACGCGGTAGCCGCCATTCAGGAACAGGAAGCGCCGGCCCTGTGCGTCCACCGCATGCCCGGGGTCGATCTTGGCTATGCCCAGCGGCACGGGCGCGGACCAAGGCCCGCGCATGTCGTCGGCCGTCAGCACCCAGATGTCATTGCCCTGCGGGTGCTTGGCCGGCACGTACAGGTAAAAGCGGCCCTGGTGCTGGATCAACTCCGGCGCCCACACGCTGCCCACATAGGTGTTCAGCGCCGTGCCCAGCGGTTCCCAGTTCACCAGGTCGCGGCTGTGCCAGATCAGCAGGCCCGGGTTCGCCTCGAAGGACGAATGGGTCATGTAGTAATCGCTGCCCACTTTCAACACCGTGGGGTCGGGGCGGTCACCGGCCAGTACCGGGTTCAGGTAGGTGCCATCGCCCCGGTCGGCCCGGCGCTGGCCTTCACGCTGCGCCGGGGAGGGCGGTGTTGCAGTCGCAGCCGCAACCTTGGCATGCGTGACCTGCGTGTCTGACGGGGCTTGCGCGCGCGCAGGGCCGGCCCAGGCGGCCAGCAAGCCCGCACCCATCAGGCGCCGTCGATCGGGTCGCGGCAGGGTGCAAGACACGGTGGGTGGACCTGCAGCCGCTCAGTGCTTGAAGTGGCCGGGCGCGCGGGCCGCCGCCGCCGCCGCAAAGGCGGCCCAGCCGACGCGCGGGCTCATGTCGGCCAGGTGCCAGGCGCTCTCGTCGAAGGCGCGCGCGGTGGGCGCGTGGCGCGGGTGGCCGGTGGAATCGGTCTCGCTGTCGACGATGCGGCCGCGGCCTTCGGCCACGTCGGACAGCAGCTTGAAGTCGATGGGGTCGCGGTCCCAGGGGCGGGCGCCGGCGCTCAGATAGATGGCGTCTTCCAGGAAGCGCGCCTCCAGCACGGTCAGGCGCGGCGGCAAATAGGCCGGGCGGTCGGTGCCGCCGGCCGGCAGCATGCGGGCCTCGCCGGCGGTGTAGCGGCCGGTCTGCGGCGCCTTGTTGCCGTTGGCGTCCACCGCGATGTTGTCGGCCAGGTGCAGTTCCACATCGCCATGCCCGCCCAGGCTGAACAGCGGCACGCCGGGCACGGTGTCGGGCCCGTAACGCAGCACATTGCCCACCAGCGCCAGCTTGCCGGTCTGGTAGGGCTGGCCGGCCCATTCGTGGGCCACCAGGTTGTAGTGCACGGCCTTGGCGCCGGGGTTGTAGATCAGGTTGTTGACCATGGCCGCATGCACACCGCCCTTGAACAGCGCGTTGCGTTCCCTGTTGCTGGCGTAGATGTTGCCCAGCAGCAGCACGCCGCTGGCGTTGTCGTGCACCAGGCTGCCTTTGCTGTGTTCGCCCTTGCTGTGCACGCTGTCGGCCAGGCCCTCGGCCACGATGTTGTTGCTGTAGGTGATCTCAAAGCTGGTAGCTCGGCGCCAGGCCTCGGGCGTGGCGCCGTCGAAGCGCGGGCCGCCGATCGACAGGTTCTCGTCGGTGGCCCAGGAAAAGCTGCAGTGGTCGACGATGACCTGGTGGGCGCCGCCGTCTTTCCCCCCATGCGTGCTGATGCCGTCCTGGTCCTTGCCGCTGCGCTTGGCGCGGCCGTAGGCGCCGGGGCGGATGCTGATGTGCTGCACGATGACGTCGTGGGTGCGGATGTTCAGCCCGCCCTTGACCAGCGTGATGCCGGGGTGGGGCGCGGTCTGGCCGGCGATGGTGACGAAGGGCTGCTTCAGTTCCATGGCGCGGCCATCGAGGTCGATGACGCCGCCGACCTCGAAGACGATGTTGCGCGGGCCGCTGGCGTCCAGCGCGGCGCGCAGCGAACCGGCGCCGCTGTCTTTCAGCGTGGTGACCTTGACGATGCGCCCGCCGCGCCCGCCCAGCGTGCCGACGGCCCAGCCGGCCTGGTCGTGGGTGGCGCTGTTCAGTTGCGGCTTGTCGCCGGCCGGTGACAGTGGCGACAGCGGCGACAGCGGCGACGGCGGCGCAGGGGGCGGCGCGGGCGGCGGCAGGCTGGCGCAATCGGGCGCCGGGCTGCGCGGCGTGGCCAGCGCCGGCACCACACGGGCCAGTTCACGCGACACCAGTTCAGCGAAAACGCAGGCACCGCGCGGGCCGACGTGGGTGCGGTCGAAGGCCGGCTGGCCGGGGGCGGCCTGGGCCAGTTCGTCGGCCTTGGCCGAGCCCAGTTCGCGCACCGCCGCCGCGCTGACGGCGTGCAGGTCCAGCAGCGCCACCTGCTGTTCGCGCGCCACTTGCTGCATGGACTCGGCCCAGGGCAACAGGTCGTCGGCCAGCTGCTCGTTCTTGAAGCTGCGCCGGGTCAGCGGCGTCACCAGCACCGGCAGCGCGCCCAAGGCGCGCAGGTCGGCGACATAGCGCGCCAGGTTGGCCGGATATTCGGTGGCCAGGTCGGTCGAACGGCCGGGCTTGCCGGGTTGGTCGTTGTGGCCGAACTGGATCAGCACATGCACGCGGGTCGGCGTGGGGGCGGCCCGCACGCGTTCGAGCACCGCATCCCACAAGCCTTCGGCGCGATAGCTCAGCGTACTGCGGCCGCCACGGCCCAAATTGACGCACGTGGCC
>JANPHI010000138.1:0-15176 GCA_031424355.1 Betaproteobacteria bacterium | reverse complement strand
GCGCTCGGCGGTGGGCTTTTCGTAGAACTCGCGGGCGCGCAGTTCGGTCAGCAGGCCGATCTTCTCGATGGTGCGCTTGAAGCGGCGCAGGGCAACATCGAAAGGTTCGTTCTCTTTGACGCGGATGGTGGTCATGTAATCTGGAATCCCGAAAGTTTGCGCCCGCTTGTCTGTAGCGGACTGTGCCGTGCGGTCTTGCTGGAGCAGCAAATGGGCGAGCTGGTGAACCCAGCAAAGCCCGTCATTATAGACCGGAAAACCGGGTGGTCAGCAAGTCCTGAATGCGGGTCACGCCACCCGGCGCTCGGCGGCGGCCAGGGCGGCCCGTGCCGACAACACATGGCCGACGATGACGATGGCCGGACTGCCCAGGCCGTGGGTTCGCACCGCTTCGGACAAGCTGGCCAGCGTGCAGTCGCAGGCGCGTTCTTGCGGCGTGCCCGCGTGCTGCACCACAGCGGCCGGCGTGTGCCCCGGCAGGGCGTGCAGCAGGCCGGCCTGAACCGCCGCGAGACGGGTCATGCCCATGTAGATGACCAGCGTCAGCCCCTGCGCCGCCGCGGCACCCAGCACGCACCAGTCAGGGCCCGGCGTACCGTCACGGGCATGGCCGGTGACCAGCATCACGCCGTGGGCGTGATCGCGATGGGTCCAGGGCACGCCCAGGGCGGTGGTGGCGGCCAGGCCCGAGGTGATGCCGTTGATGACTTCAACCTCAACGCCGTGGGCGCGCAGCGTCTCGGCTTCTTCACCGCCCCGGCCGAAGACGAAGGGGTCGCCGCCTTTCAGGCGGACCACGCGTTCGCCGGCCAGCGCTTCGCTGAGCATCAGGCGTTCGATGAAGGCCTGCGGCGTGCTCTTGCAGCCGCCACGCTTGCCGACATGCACCACGCGCGGTGGCTTGCGGCGGCCGCGCAGGGCCAGCGCGACGATGGCGTCAGCCACCAGGTCATCGACCAGCAGCACGGTGGCGCTGCGCAGCGTGCGCAGCGCTTTCAGCGTCAGCAGTTCGGGGTCGCCGGGGCCGGCGCCAACCAGGGCGCACCAGGGCTTGCTGACGACCTTGCGCGGCTTGCGGGCCGTGTGGGTGTTGGCCGGTCTGGGGCTGGTCATGCGCTCAATTCCAGGCCGGCAAGGCGGGCTTGCAAGGCGGCAGCGGCGGCAAGGACCAGGCCAGCCTGCCGCGCCAGCGGCGCCGGCGCGGGCCGCATGCCGCTGAGCACTTCCTGCACATAGACCGCGGTGCTGGCGGCGTCGGTGTCGCGCGGCAGCAGCGGCAGTTCGGTCAGCACGCCTTCGTGGGCGGGCATCGACAGTTCGGCGCGCAGCGTGCCGCCCAGCCAGGTGTCGATGCGCGGCTGGCGGCGCGGGTCGGCCACGGGCTCGCCTTCGGTGCCGCGCAGCAGCATCGCGTCGATGCATTCACGCTGGGCCCAGCCGCTCATCAGCGCGCCGAACTCCGGGTGGGTGTGGTTGACCAGCCGCAGCACGGGCGCGCCCTGCACCGGGTTGATCATCTTGGCCACGGTGTGGCCGGGGCCGCGCAGGCCGATGACGCGGCGCAATTCCAGCAGACCCTGCAGCGCGGGGCACAGCACTTCCGTGGGCACGAAGGCCGGCTCGCGGCGCGACCAGGCACGTTCGATGTCCTGCACGTTCAGGATCGGGGGCATGCCCAGGTCGTGCAGGATAGCCGCCGTCGTCACCCGTCCGGGTTCGGTCACCGGGCCGTGCACCAGCACCGGCAGGCCTTCGCGGGCCAGCCACAGGGCCAGCAGCGGCGTCAGGTTGGGCAGCTTGCGCGAACCGTTGTAGGACGGGATCAGCACCACGGGCTGCTTGCTCGGGACGGGCACGCACTGTTCGTGCACGGCTTGCAGAAAGCCGACCAGTTCGTCCAGCGTCTCGCCCTTCATGCGCATGGCCATCACGAAGGCACCGACGGCCGGCGTGGGTGCGCGGCCGGCCAGCACCTCGGCCATCAGTTCGTGGGCCGCCTGCACGCTGAGTGCACGCGAGCCGGCCGCGCCGCGGCCGATGTCCTTGAGGTAAACGGCGATGCTCATGACCTTGTTCTTCCCTTACACACCGCTTCGCAAGTTCTGGGCCGAGATGGGGCCTGCTCCACACTGCCAGGGGGATCAGGCCGTGACCGCTTGCAAGCCCACCAGCCGCTTCAGCGCCGGCAGGCAAGACCCACATTGCGTGCCGCAGTGCAGTGTGGCCTGCAAGGTGGATAGCCGGACCTCGGGTGGGCCCACGCAAGTCGCCAAAGTCTGCTGTATGGCCAATTCGCTCACGTCGAAACAGCTGCACACCTGGGTGGACCGCACGGGCGCCGGACCGGGCGGCGTGGCGCCGGGCGCCAGCAGAAAACGGCCGTAGGCCTGGGCGGGCAGGGACTGCTGCAACAAGGGCGCGATCCAGGCTTCGGCGCGCGTGTCGCCGGCCAGCAGGAAGGCGTCCAGATGCTGTTCGCCGCCCGCTCGCGACAGCCGCACGCTGCGCCGCTGTCCGCGCCGGGGGTCGGCGTAACTCAAGGTGTCGGCGCCCTCCAAACCGAAGAGCGCAGCGATGCGCTTCAAGAGTTCGTCCGGGATGGCGCCGGTCGCCGCCGCGCGGAACAGCACGCCGCTGCGTTCGCGGCCGAAAGGCACGCAGGCGGCATAGCCGAAGTGTTCGAACAGCGGCCGCAGGGCCGCGCGCAACTGCAGCGCCTGCACGTCGTCGCACCACGCCAGTGCCACCAGCCGCCAGGGCAGATCGGCGCGTGCAATCTGCACGGCGGCGTGCTTCAACTCGGGTTGCTTGGACTGCGGACAAACGGCCGGCGAGGTCAGCGTGTTGACGCCGCCGAGCACCGCTTCATCACCCCAGTGCATGGCCACGAAAGCCTGCGTGGGCGCCACGCTGTCGGTGCCGCGCACCGGCAGCACCAGCGTGCCCCGGCGCGAGCGCACCGTGGCCATGTCGCCGTCCACCATGCGCAGGCGAAACACGTCTTGTGGGTGCAGGTCCAGCGTCGGTTCGGGCGTGTGGCCGAAGAGCCGGCCCAGCGTGCCGGTGCGGCTCATGCCGTGCCACTGGTCGCGCAAACGGCCGGTGTTCAGCGCGAAGGGAAAGCGCGCGTCGCGCGGTTCGGCCACGGGCTTGTAGGGTGCCGCCGAGAAGCGGGCGCGGCCGTTGGCGGTGGGGAAGACGCCGTCGGCATACAAGCGTTCCTGGCCCTGCGCCGCGCCTTCCGGGTAGGGCCAGCACTGCGCGCCGGCGTCCAGCTGGGCCCAGCTCAGGCCGGTGATGTCCAGGTCGCGGCCGCGCGTGCTCTCGCGGTGTTCGTTCCAGATGGACTCGACATCGGCATACGGAAAGAGCGTCGGCGCGCCGGGGCGCAGTCGCTGTTCGACGCGCTGCGCGAAGTCGCAGACGATGGCCCAGTCGGCCCGTGCGTCACCGGGCGCCGGCACCGCCGCACGCACGCGGCTGATGCGGCGTTCGCTATTGGTGACCGTGCCTTCCTTCTCGCCCCAGCTGCTGGCCGGCAGCAGCAGATGCGCGTGGCGCGCGGTGGCAGTGCCGGCGAAGGCTTCCTGCAGCACGACGAATTCCGCGCGTTCCAGCGCGCGCTTCACCGTGGCCTGGTCGGGCAGGCTTTGTGCGGGGTTGGTGCAGGCTATCCACAGCGCCTTGATCTCGCCATCGGCAGCGGCCTGAAACATCTCCACAGCCGTCTTGCCGGGCTTTGCGGGCACATCGGGCAGGCCCCACAGACGCGCCACTTCGGCGCGGTGGTCGGCATTGCCCAGGTCGCGGTGGGCCGACAGCAGATTGGCCATGCCGCCCACTTCGCGCCCACCCATGGCGTTGGGTTGACCGGTCAGTGAAAAGGGCCCGGCGCCCGGCTTGCCGATCTGCCCGGTGGCCAGGTGCAGGTTGATCAGCGCCGCGTTCTTGGCCGTGCCGCTGCTGCTCTGGTTCAGGCCCTGGCAGTACAGCGACAGCGTGGCCACCGACTCGCCCCACCAGCGCGCCGCCTGCACGATGGCCTCTTCCTTCAGGCCGGTGATGCGCGCCGTGACGGCCGGCGTGCAGTCGCGGACGATGGCCTTCAGCGCGTCGAAGCCTTCGGCGTGCGCGGCGATGTAGCGCGTGTCGACGTGGCCGTCCCACAGCAGCAGATGCAGCAGGCCGTTGAACAGCGCCACGTCGGTGCCGGGCAGCAGCGGCAGGTGCAGATCGGCCTGCTCGGCGGTCTCGGTGCGGCGTGGGTCGGCGACGATGATCCTCATCGCAGGGTTGGCCTTGCGCGCGTCCTCGATGCGCCGGTACAGCACCGGGTGGGCCCAGGCCGCGTTGCTGCCGGTGATGAACAGCAGTTGCGCGTGGTTGACGTCGTCGTAGCAGGCCGGTGGCGCGTCGGCGCCCAGCGTCAGCTTGTAGCCGGCCACCGCGCTGCTCATGCACAAGCGCGAATTGGTGTCGACGTTGTTGGTGCCGAACAGGCCCTTGGCCAGCTTGTTGAAGACGTAGTAGTCCTCGGTCAGCAACTGGCCCGAGATGTAGAAGCCGACCGCGTCCGGTCCGTGCGCGCGGGCGATGGCCGCAAAGCGGTCTGCTGCGGTGTCCAGCGCCGTGTCCCAGCTCACCGCCCGCCCGTGCAATTGCGGCGCACGCAAGCGCTGGTGCAGCGTGATGGGCGCGCTGGCGGTCAGGTGCAGCGTCTGCCCCTTGGTGCACAGGCGGCCGAAGTTGGCCGGGTGATCGGGGTCGCCGCGCACGCCGGTGATCTGCGTGCCTTCGCTTTCGATGACCACACCGCAGCCAACGCCGCAGTAGGGGCACGTGGACCGCGTCTCTTTCACGCTGCAGCCGTGTCGCCGTGCAGGGCGCGCGTGGCCAGTTCGTAGGCGTCCAGGAAGACTTCGCCGGCGTCCACCTTGATGCTGAAGCGCGCGGTGCAGCCTTCGTCAGGTGCGCGGGCTTCGCCTGTTGCCAGGCCGATGGTCCAGTTGTGCAGCGGGCAGGCCACGCTGTCGCCGAAGACGATGCCCTGGCTCAGCGGGCCGCCCTTGTGGGGACAGCGGTCCAGCAGCGCGAAGACCTTGTCTTCGCCGTTGCGGAATACCGCCACGTCCGTGCCGTTGGCGCGTGCGACCCGGCGCGAGCCCAGCACCGGGATGTCTTCGACCTTGCAGATCCGTTGCCAATTTGCCATCACACCGCTCCCACCGCTGCCACCGGGCTGAACTGCCGCGTGTCGACGCGGGCCTTGTCGAATTCGAACCACGGGTCGGGCTCGCCATCCAGGCTGAACTGCAGCTTGGCCCACAGCGCCTTGCGGCCTTCGTGGTCTTCCAGGATCTTCTTCTTCACGTGGTCCAGCCCCACGCGGTTCACGTAATGCACGGTGCGTTCCAGGTACCAGCCTTCTTCGCGGTAAAGCTGGCAGAAGGCCCCGGTGTACTCCAGCACTTCTTCTGCCGTTTTCAGCTTGGTGAAGAAGTGGGCCACTTCGGTCTTGATGCCGCCGTTGCCGGCCACGTACATTTCCCAGCCACTGTCCACACCGATGATGCCGACGTCCTTGATGCCGGCCTCGGCGCAATTGCGCGGGCAGCCGCTGACCGCGAACTTCACCTTGTGCGGCGCGTACATGCGCCACATCGCGCGTTCCAGGTCCTTGCCCATCTGCGTGCTGTCCTGCGTGCCGAAGCGGCACCACTCCGAACCCACGCAGGTCTTCACCGTGCGCAGCGCCTTGGCGTAGGCGTGGCCGCTGGGCATGCCGATGTCCTGCCACACCGCCTGCAGGTCTTCCTTCTTCACGCCCAGCAGGTCGATGCGCTGGCCGCCGGTGACCTTCACCGTCGGGATGTTGTACTTGTCCACCGCGTCGGCAATGCGCCGCAATTCGCTGGACGTGGTCTCGCCGCCCCACATGCGCGGAATGACGGAATAGCTGCCGTCTTTCTGGATGTTGGCGTGGCTGCGTTCGTTGATGTAGCGGCTTTGCGGGTCGTCCACCGCCTCTTTCGGCCAGCTGCTGATCAGGTAGTAGTTGACGGCCGGCCGGCAGCTGCTGCAGCCGTTGGGCGTGCGCCAGCCCTGGTGGCGGTAGACGCTGTCGATGGTGAGCAGGTGGTCCTGGCGGATGGCCTGGCGCACGTCTTCGTGGCTGGCATCGGTGCAGCCGCACATGGCCTTTTTCGTCGGCGCTTTCGAGTAGTCGCCGCCGGCCGTGAACATCAGCAGCTGTTCCACCAGCCCGGTGCACGATCCGCAACTGGCGCTGGCCTTGGTGTGCTTGCGCACCTCGTCCAGCGTGAACAGGCCTTTTTCCTTGATGGCCTTGCAGATGCTGCCTTTGGTCACACCATTGCAGCCGCAGACTTCATCGCTGTCGGCCATGGCCGCGGCCTTGCTGTGACCCTGGTGGCCGACGTCGCCGATGTTGCTTTCACCGAACATCAGCTTGTCGCGGATGTCGTTGATGCTGCGGCCTTCGCGAAGAAGTTTGAAGTACCAGCTGCCGTCCACCGTGTCGCCGTACAGGCAGGCGCCGATCAACTTGTCGCCGCGAATGACCAGCTTCTTGTAGACGCCGGCGTAGGGGTCGGACAGCACGATTTCCTCGGTACCTTCGCCGCCGGTGAAGTCGCCGGCGCTGAACAGGTCAATGCCGGTGACTTTCAGCTTGGTGCTGGTCAGGCTGCCGGTGTAGCGGCCGATGCCGAATTGCGCCAGGTGCGTCGCGCAGACCTTGCCCTGTTCGAACAGCGGTGCCACCAGGCCGTAGGCGATGCCGCGGTGGGCTGCGCATTCGCCCACGGCGTAGATGCGCGGGTCGGTGATGGTCTGCAGCGTGTCGCTGACCACGATGCCGCGGTTGCAGTGCACGCCGGCTTTTTCGGCCAGCGCGGTGTTCGGGCGGATGCCAGCGGCCATGACCACCAGGTCGGCCGGGATCTCGGTGCCGTCCTTGAAGCGCACCGCCATCACGCGGCCATCCTTGTCGGGAATCAGTGCCTCGGTCTGCGCGCCCATCAGAAACTTCAGGCCGCGTTGTTCCAGCGACTGCTGCAGCAACTTGCCGGCGGTGTCGTCGAGCTGGCGCTCCATCAGCCACGGCATGATGTGCACGACGGTGACCTGCATGCCGCGCAGCATCAAACCGTTGGCCGCTTCCAGGCCGAGCAGGCCGCCGCCGATGACGACGGCATGTTTGTATTTCGTGGCCGTGTCGATCATCGTCTGCGTGTCGGCGATGTCGCGGTAGGCGATCACCCCCTGCAGGTCCTTGCCGGGCACCGGCAGGATGAAGGGCGTCGAGCCGGTGGCGATCAGCAGGCGGTCGTATTCGGCCACCGTGCCATCGCTGGCGACGACGCGGCGCTTGATGCGGTCGATCTCGGTGACGGTCTTGCCCAGGTGCAGCGTGATGCCGTGATCGGCATACCAGCTCAGCGGGTTCAGCACGATCTGTTCGATCGTCTGCTCGCCGGCCAGCACCGGGCTCAGCAGGATGCGGTTGTAGTTGGGGTGCGGCTCCGAACCGAAGACCGTGATGTCGTACAGATCGGGGGCGATCTTCAGCAGCTCTTCGAGCGCGCGAACACCGGCCATGCCGTTGCCGATCAGAACCAATTGGGATTTTTTCATGGCGTTACCTTCGTGCGGACATGCAGGGCGCCCGCTGCCGACAAGAGCCGGCGGAGTCGGGACAGGGTCTGCGCACGTCGCTGTGCACGTGGTGCGGCTGTTTCAACAGCCGGCGCCTGGGTGCGGCGCGTCATCGCGCCACGGGCTGATGGCTAGCAGAATCCGTGCCTGTCCATGCGCTGGTGCCAACCCCGCAAACACGGGGTCAAATTAGGGGCGAAACGGCCGAAGACGCTTGATTACACCCCGGCGCGCCACCAAGATAGGGCGTCGGCCGCAGATTGGTGCAGTCTCCCAGAGGACCCTTCGGTGCAGAGCGAGCCAACCACTATCCCCCCGTTCAAGCCGCCGACCTCGCCGGCTCGTTCGGCCGCCGAATTGCAGGCCGTGATGGCCATCGTCCTGCCGGCGGTTTTGCAAGGCCGTGGCGACTTGCTGGCGGTGAAAGACCTGCAAAGCCAGCGCTACCTGCACGTCAACGACGCCATGGCGTCTTTCCTGCGGCAGCCGGCGTCCGAGGTGCTGGGCCGCACCGACACCGAAGTCTTCGAGCCCGTGCTGGCGGCCGCGATGCGCGCCGCCGAGCAAACGGCGCTGGCGCAGGGGGCGCCGCTGACCACCGAGCAACGTTTCGACTGGGGCGGCAGCCGCCGTGAGTTTTCGGTGCTGCGGGTGGTCAGCCCGGCCGATGCGGCAGGCCGGCGCTGCCTGTGCACCGTCTGGACCGACCTGGCCCCGGAGCGTGAGCGCGACGGGCAATTGCGGCTGGCCTTGCTGCAGATCGAACAGCAGCAGCGGGCCAACGAGGCCCTGCGCCTGGAGTTGTCGGATCAGGCGCTGCGCGACCCGATCACCGGCCTGTACCGCCGTGCCCACTTCGACGACCAGTTGCGCCGCGAGGTCGATCTGTCGACGCGCGAGCACCGCGAATTCGCTCTGGTCTTCATCGAGATCGACCCGCCCCCCGCCAAG
Source organism: Betaproteobacteria bacterium (assembly GCA_031424355.1). Classification (GTDB taxonomy): domain Bacteria; phylum Pseudomonadota; class Gammaproteobacteria; order Burkholderiales; family Burkholderiaceae_C; genus Rubrivivax. Next base: position 6,548 of record JANPHI010000138.1, on the reverse strand, counting down.
GTGCAGGCGCTGGGTGCCGCCGGTGAGCGCAGCCTGCTGGAAGCCGTGGGCCGCTTGCTGCGCAGCGGCACGCGGGCGATGGACGCTTCCTGCCGGCACGGTGACCGCCGTTTCGCCGTGCTGCTGTCGGGCGTGGGGCTGGCCACGGCGCATGCGCGCATGGAAGGCTTGCGCCGCAAGTGCGCCACGCAGATCGTCGTGCACGAAGGCCAGGAATTCGCGTTCAGCGTGGCGGTGGGCGTGGCCAGTTTCCCGCACACGGCGCAGACGCACGAAGCGCTGATGGAGGCCTGCACCGCAGCGCTGGCCGAAGCCCAGCGCCGGGGCGGCAACCAGGTCACGCTGGCGTCCATCCGTTTCGATGCGGAGCCGCTGGGCCGCTGAGGCACCACTCGCTGGCCGCCAGGCGCGTCTGCCGCGGTGGCCTGCCCGGCGGTTACTGCAGCGGGTTCAGGCGTCCAGCAGTGCCAGCACGGCCTGCCACTCGGCGGGCGTCACGGGCGTGATCGACAGCCGGTTGCCCCGGCGCAGCACCTTCAGGCCGGCCAGTTGTGGCGCGGCACGCAGTTCGGCCAGCGACAGCAGGCGCGTCACGCGCTCCAGGCGCACGTCGATCTGCAGCCAGCGCGGTGCATCCAGTCTGGATTTGGCGTCGAAGTAAGGGCTGGCCGCGTCGAACTGCGTCGCGTCGGGTGCCAGACCACCGGCGATGCGGGCCAGGCCGGCGACACCGGGTTGCGGGCAGGACGAGTGGTAGAACAAGACGCCATCGCCCGGCTGCATGCCGTCGCGCATGAAATTGCGCGCCTGGTAGTTGCGCACGCCGGTCCAGGGCAGGGTCTGCTGCGGTGCGCGGGCCAAGTCATCGATCGAGACTTCGGCAGGTTCGCTCTTCATCAGCCAGTAAGCGGTCATGGCGGGCGCAGCAAAGAAGGTGAGGGTGTCCGCCGTGGGCCGTGAACCCGGTGCCTGAACCAAGGGGGAGTTCAGGTGGGCGAGGTCAGCCTGGCTTCGGGTTCATCTGACGCGAGACGCTCACACCAACCAGGCGATGTTCCAAGCCCTTGGTCATAGACCATCGGCTCAAGGACATAAAAGGCTCAACAACTCACAGCGGACGGTTTCATTCTAGGCCTGCAAAGGCCGGCCTGCGCTGCGCCGCAAGTCACAGAAGCTGGCCGTCGTCACCCAGTGCGTCGTCGATGCGGCGCAGCAGCGCGTCGAGGTCGACCGTCGACGCGGCGGTGCCGGCGCCGACCGCGCTGGGCGATGCCACCGCTGCCTGCGCCACAGTGGCCCGTTCAGCCAATTGGTAGGCCACATTCAAGGCTGCCAGCACCGCGATGCGCTCGCGCGCCTTGACTTTGCCAGCCTCGCGGATGGTGGTCATTTCCTTGTCGACGCTGGCCACGGCGGCTTGCAGCAGGGCTTCGCCACCTTCAGGGCAGCCGAGCATGTAGACCTGGCCCAGGATGGAGACTTCGACCTGTTTCATGGCGCCTTCCCGGGTGCGGCGTCGGCAGCCGCTGGGCCGTCGGCCGGGATGCGTTCCAGCAGGGCGTCGATGCGGGCGCGCGCGGCTGCCAGCCGCGACCGCAGGCTGTCGCGTTCGGTCGTCACGGCGGTCAATTGCTGTTCGATCAGCGCACCGGTGCGCTTGAGTTCCTGGTGTCGCAGGACCAGGCGGTCCACCCGTTCAGCAAGGTCTTCGAGCTTGGCCATTTCAGCGTGTCTCCCCGGGCTGGATTGTAGAAGCGCCCATGTCGCACCACGCGCGCACGGCGCAGACCGTGCAGCGCGGGCTGCGCGCCAGGCACAGGTAGCGGCCGTGCAGGATCAGCCAGTGGTGCGCGTCCACGCTGTACTTGGCCGGGATGCGCTTCAGCAGCTTCAGCTCGACCTCCAGCGGGTTGCGCCCCGGCGCCAGGCCGGTGCGGTTGCTGACGCGAAAGACATGCGTGTCCACCGCCATCGTGGCCTCACCGAAGGCCACGTTGAGCACCACATTGGCCGTCTTGCGGCCCACGCCGGGCAGGGCTTCCAGGGCCGCTCGCGAACGCGGCACCTGGCCGCCATGCTGGTCAACCAGGATGCGGCAGGTGGCGACCAGGTTCTTCGCCTTGTTCCGGAACAGGCCGATGGTGCGGATCAGCTCGGTGACGTTCTCGACACCCAGGTCCAGCATCTTCTGCGGCGTGGGTGCCAGCGCGAACAGGCGCTTGGTGGCCTTGTTGACGCCCACGTCGGTGGCCTGCGCGGACAGCAGCACGGCGGCCAGCAACTCGAAGACGCTGGTGTACTGCAGTTCGGTCTGCGGGTGCGGGTTGGCCGCCGCCAGCGTGGCGAAGAAGTGTTCGACGGCTTCAGGCTTCATCGCGGCCTTTCGCGGGCGGGGTGGGGTCGTTGCGGGCGGTGGCGCGCTGCAAGGCGGCTTCGATGACTGCGCGCTTGGCGGCCAGTGCCTCGGGGTCGGTGATCTGGCTGTGGCTGGCCAGGTCGGCCAGCTTGGCTTGTGCCTTGGCGGCCAGGCGCTCGTCGTTCTCGCGCCCGTCGCGTTCGATGCGGATGCGGTGGAAGGCATAGCGGCCGCGGGCTTCTTCGGCCTGCGGCGCGCTCCAGGCATCCCAACCGGTTTTCGGGGCCGTGACCGGCACCATGGCGATGCAATCCACCGGGCAAACCGGTACACACAGCTCGCAGCCTGTGCACTGCGCGCCGATGATGGTGTGCATGACCTTGGACGCGCCGACGATGCAGTCCACCGGACAGGCCTTGATGCACAGCGTGCAGCCGATGCACCAGTCTTCGTCGATCAGGGCCACGGCGCGCGGGCCTTCATGGCCGTGCGCAGGGTCCAGCGGCTGCAGCGGGCGGCCGGTCAGTGCGGCCAGTCGGGCGATGCCTTCGGCGCCGCCCGGCGGGCAGCGGTTGATGTCCGCTTCGCCCGCCGCCATGGCCACCGCGTAGCTGTGGCAGTCGGGGTAGCCGCAGCGCGTGCACTGCGTCTGCGGCAGCGCGTCGTTCAGCGCTTCGGCCAGGGCCGCAGCGGCAGGGCCGCTGGCGGCGTCCGTGGCGGCAACAGCTGTCGGAACATCAGGGGGGGGAAGGGCGGTGGCGGTCACCGCCGGGATTATCGGCTGCGCGTCTTGCGGGCCGCCTTGGTGGGCGCAGTGTTCGCTTTCGAGATGGACGTGACGTTGTCGGCCGCAGCCTGCTGGGCGACATTGAAACGCTTGATGAAGGCCTTGACTTCCGGGTAGACCTTCTCGCGCCAGCGGCGGCCCGAGAAGATGCCATAGTGGCCAGCGCCCACGGCGTCGTAATGGAAGGCGCGTGAGGCCGGAATGCCTTCGCACAGGTCGTGCGCCGCCTTGGTCTGGCCGGCGCCCGAGATGTCGTCCAGTTCGCCTTCGATGGTCAGCAAGGCGGTGCCGGTGATGTCCTGCGGCCGCACCGGTTCGCCCTTGACGACCCAGGTGCCGTTGACCAGCGCGAAATCCTGGAACACGGTCTTGATGGTGTCCAGGTAGTACTCGGCCGGCATGTCCAGCACGGCGTTGTACTCGTCGTAGAACTGGCGATGCGACTCGGCGCTTTCGTCGTCGCCCTTGATCAGGTCCTGGAAATAGTCGTAGTGGCTGGTGGCGTGGCGGTCGGGGTTCATGGCCACGAAACCGGTGTGCTGCAGGAAGCCGGGATAAACCGACCGGCCCGAGCCCGGGAAGTTCTGCGGCACCCGGAAGATCACGTTGTTCTCGAACCAGGAATAGGGCTTGTTGGTGGCCAGGTTGTTGACCGAGGTGGGGCTCAGGCGCGCATCGATGGGGCCACCCATCATGGTCATCGTCAGCGGGGTGGTTTCACCGCGGCTGGCCATCAGCGAAACCGCAGCCAACACCGGCACCGTGGGCTGGCAGACGCTGATGACGTGCACATTCGGGCCGATGAAGCGGATGAAGTCCTGCACGTACTCGACGTAGTCGTCGAGGCGGAAGGGGCCTTCCGCCAGCGGCACCATGCGCGCATCGGTCCAGTCGGTGATGAAGACCTTGTGGTCTTGCAGCAAAGCCTTGACGGTGTCGCGCAGCAGCGTGGAGTGGTGGCCCGACAGCGGCGCCACCACCAGCACGGTGGGCTGGCCCTTCATCAGGTCCAGCGCCTTGGGGTTGTCGGTGAAACGCTTGAAGCGCAGCAGGCGGCAGAAGGGCTTGTTCAACGCCACCTGTTCCTGAACGGCGATGTCCACGCCGCCAACCTGGGCCGAGGTGATCTCGAAGCGTGGCTTCTCGTATTCCTTGGCCAGGCGGTGCATCAGGTCCAGGCCGGCCGAGACGCGCTGCGCCATGGGCGTGTGCGCGAAGGGCGACAAAGGGTGGCTGTACAGCTTGGAAGAGGCCGAGGCGAATTCCGAAAAAGGCGCCATCAAGGCGCGCTGGGCTTCGTAGATCTGGTAAAGCATGGACCAACTCCGTTAAGGATCGTTCAGACCCGAAGCGCCATGTTGACGCTGCTTGCTGACCTCAAGCCAACTGTATCCCCATTTTTGCTGCAGCGCAGCAATTTAGAGGGGCCGAACTAGCGATCCTGCGCCGAATGCGGCCCCTCCGCACGCTGAACAGTGCGGCAGGCGCGGCACAGTTCGCGTGCTCAGATCACACCGCGCCGCGTCACGCGCCATCACAAGGGCCGTCACATCACCCGGGCAATGGCCGCCGCGATGGCTTCGATGTTGCCGCCATTGATGGCCGCCACGCAGATGCGCCCCGAATCGACGCCATAGATGCCGAATTCGCTGCGCAGGCGCTGCATCTGTTCTTTCGACAAACCCGAGTAGCTGAACATGCCGACTTGCGTGGTGATGTAGGACAGGTCGCCCTTGACACCAGCGGCGGCCAGCTTGTCCACCAGCGCGTGGCGCATGGCCTTGATGCGGTCGCGCATGCCGCCCAGTTCTTCTTCCCACATCGCTCGCAGCGCCGGCGTGGTCAGCACCGTGGCCACGACCTGGGCGCCGAAGGTCGGCGGGTTGCTGTAGTTGGTGCGGATGACGATCTTCAGCTGCGACAGCACGCGGCCGGCTTCTTCGGCACTGCTGCACACCACGCTGAGTGCGCCGACGCGTTCGCCGTACAGCGAGAAGCTCTTGCTGAAGGAGGTGGACACGAAGAACTGCAGGCCGGTGGCCAGGAAACACTGCACGGCCGCGCCGTCTTCCACGATGCCGCTGCCAAAGCCCTGGTAGGCCATGTCGAGGAAAGGCACCACGCCCGCAGCGGCGCAGGCGGCGGCCACCTGTTCCCACTGCGCGGGCGACAGATCGCAGCCCGTGGGGTTGTGGCAGCAGGCGTGCAGCACGGCCACGGTGCCGGGGGCGGCGGCCTTCAGCGCGGCCAGCATGGCGTCGAAACGGATGCCACGCGTGGCGGCGTCGTAGTAGGGGTAGCTTTGGACGTCGAAGCCGGCCTGCAGGAAGAGCGCGCGGTGGTTTTCCCAACTGGGGTCGCTGATCAGCACGGTGGCGCCAGGGCGCAGCTTCTTCAGGAAATCGGCGCCCACTTTCAGGCCGCCGGTGCCGCCCAGCGCCTGGATGGTGGCCACGCGGCCGGCCTTCACCACTTCGCTGTCGGCGCCGAACACCAGGCCCTGCACGGCCTTGTCGTAAACGGCGATGCCGTCGATGGGCAGGTAGCCCTTGGCCTTGGGCGTTTCCAGCAATTGCTTCTCGGCGGCGGCCACGCAGCGCAGCACCGGCAGCTTGCCGTTGGCGTCGAAATACACGCCCACGCCCAGGTTGACCTTGGCCGGGTTGGTGTCGGCGTTGAACTGCTCGTTAAGGCCGAGGATGGGGTCGCGCGGGGCCATTTCGACGGCGGCGAAGAGGGAGGCTGAAGACATGGAGTGATCCTGAGGGCGGGGTGTCTGGCGGTATATCGGGCGTGCGATCGACCGGTGACGGACAGGACGGTCGGGCTGCGCTACGCTCGTGGGTTGCCCGGTGCACGCTTGCGCGCGCCGGACCCATCCGATTCTAAATGTCCGCCTCCAAGGTGAACCCCATGAACGCGCTCGCTGAAGCTGCCTCTGCCTCCGACACACCGGACGACCTGGGTCCCGGTGAGTTCATCACCTTCCCCGATTCGCCCTTCCAGCTCTTCCAGCAGTTCGAACCGGGCGGCGACCAGCCGGCGGCCATCGAAAAGCTGGTTGAAGGCCTGCAGGACGGCCTGCAGTTCCAGACGCTGCTGGGCGTGACCGGTTCCGGCAAGACCTTCACGATGGCCAACGTCATCGCCCGCATGGGCCGGCCGGCCATCGTCTTCGCGCCCAACAAGACGCTGGCGGCCCAGCTGTACAGCGAGTTCCGCGACTTCTTTCCGCGCAACGCCGTCGAGTACTTCGTCAGCTATTACGACTACTACCAGCCCGAGGCCTACGTGCCGCAGCGCGACCTCTTCATCGAGAAGGACAGCGCGATCAACGAGCACATCGAGCAGATGCGTTTGAGCGCCACGAAGAGCCTGCTGGAGCGGCGCGATGTGATCATCGTG
>JANPHI010000137.1:0-12221 GCA_031424355.1 Betaproteobacteria bacterium | reverse complement strand
TAGGCCAGCGCCGCCTTCACCCGCGCTGCGGTGAACGGCAGGCTGCGCAAGCGCCGGCCGGTGGCGTCGAAGATCGCGTTCGCGATGGCTGCGGCCACCGGTGAGGTGGTGGCTTCGCCGGCCCCCACCATGGGCTTGTCGGGCCGGTTGATCAGCGTGATGGCGATGCTGTCGGGCACATCGCTGAACCGGATGATCGGGTAGCCCACCCAGTCCAGGCTGGTCACGCCGCCGCTGCCGTACTGCACCTCTTCCAGCAGCGCCCGGCTGATGGCCTGCACCACATTGCCCTCGATCTGGTTCTTCACGCCGTCGGGGTTGACGATCAAGCCGCAGTCGTGGGCCACCGCCACCTGCGGCACGCGGACCCGGCCGGTGGCGCGTTCCACCAGCACGCGCACCACCACGGCCGCGTAGGTGGTCAGGTTGTCGTAGTGCACCAGGCCCACACCCCGGCCGGCGGCCCAACCGGGTGCCGGCGCAGCGGGCTTGTCACTCCAGCGGGCCAGTTCAGCCACAGCCTTCAGCACCGCGATGGCGCGCTCGTCCTGCAGGTGCTGCAAACGGAAAGCCACCGGGTCGGCCTGGGCCACAGCGGCCAGCTCGTCGATGAAAGACTCGTTGGCGAAGGTGTTCTGCGGCGAACCCAGGCCCCGCAGCGCCGACACCCGCAGCGTGGGTGATGCCTTGGACAGGTGCAGCGTGGTGCGCTTGTTCGGGAAAACATAGCTGCAGTCGGCGTTGCGGTCGGCACCGACGTTGCCGTAGCGCTCGGGCTTGCCCAGTTGCGCGCCGGCCAGCGTGTTGCCCCCGCCGTCGCCACCGGGGCGGCTGCTGTGCGTGGGGCTCCACACCTGGTAGTCCCAGGCCACCGCCCTGCCCTGCGCGTCCAGGCCACCCTGCACCGCCATCACCATCGCCGCACTCTTGGGTTCGTTGCCGTGTTCGTCGTGGCGCATCCACTGCACGCGCACCGGTCGGCCGGCCAGTTTCGACAGCAGCGCCGCGTCGGCCGTGGCGTCGTCGGCGCCGTTCTGGCCGTAGCAGCCCGAACCCTCGGTCCAGATCAGGCGCACCTGCTCGGTGGGCAGGCCCAGCAGCGCGGCCACGCTGGCGCGGGTGTTGAAAGAGCTCTGCGTGGCCGACCACAGCGTGGCGCCATCGGCGCGCACATCGGCCACCGCGCAAGACGGGCCGATGGACGCGTGCATCTGGTGCGGCACGAAGTACTCGGCCGACAGCCGGGTCGGCGCGGCGGCCAGCGCCGCGTCCACCGCACCGATGTTGACCAGCGCCGTGTCCACGGCAGGCACCGCACGCACGGCGGCCGGCAGGTCTTGCATCGCCGGCAAGGCGGGCGCGGCCTGCCAGGTCACTTTCAGCTCACGCGCGGCGCGCACGGCCTGCTCTTCCCGTTCCGCCACCACGCCCACAAAGCCACCCTGGCGCAGCACGCGCACCGGGCCGGGCAGGTGCTGCACCGAGGCCTCGTCCACGCTGGCCAGCATGGCGCGCGGGTGCGGTGGCCGCAGCACACGGCCGTGCAGCATGCCGGGCAGGCGCAGGTTGTGCACATAGGCGTGCGTGCCGAACACCTTGGCCGGCAGTTCCACGCGGGGCACCGACAGCCCGATGACGCGGTGCTGCCCGGCGGCCTTCGGCGCCGTCTTGCGCTGCAGCGGGCGGCTGAAGCTGCGGCCACCCACCAGGTCGGCGTAGCGGGTGGTCTTGCCCTCGGGCCCGCTGACCACGCCGTCCTTCACGCTCAGGCTTTCGGCCGGCACCGCCCACTGCGCCGCGGCCATCGCCAGCAGCGTTTGCCGCGCCTCGGCCGCCGCGCCGCGCACCTGCGGTCCGCCACGGAAGAGCGAATTGCTGCCCACCGTGGGGCCCTGGTCGGGGCAGCGCGCGGTGTCGCCCATCACCACGGTGACGCTGCTGAAAGCGACATCCAGTTCTTCGGCCACCAGCTGCCCGAAAGCCGTCTGGATGCCGGTGCCCAGTTCCACCTTGCCGCAGTAGGCGGTGACGCTGCCATCGGCGGCCACAGCCAGCCACGCGTCCAGGCCCTGGTCGCGCGCGACACCGGCGGGTGCGGCAGGGGCGGCGGGTGCCGCGGTCTGGCTCTGCACAGCGCCGGGCAGGCTGAAGGACACGATCAGCGCGCCGCCAGCCTGCAGCCACTGCCTGCGGTTGACGGCGTTCATGCCGCACCCCCGGCGGCGCGGCGCACCGCGCGCAGGATGCGCAGGTGGGTGCCGCAGCGGCACAGGTTGCCGTCCAGCGCGCTGCGGATTTCGGCGTCGGTCGGTCTGGGCTTGGCCTTCAGCAGGGCCGCCGCCGACATCAGCATGCCGTTGATGCAGTAGCCGCACTGCGCAGCCTGCTCGGCGATGAAGGCGGCTTGCAGCGGGTGCGGCCGGTCGGCGGTGCCCAGGCCTTCGACGGTGGTCACGGCGGCTTTCACCGCCGACACCGGCAGCACGCAAGACCGCGTGGGCACGCCGCCCACATGCACGGTGCAGGCGCCGCACTGGCCCAGGCCGCAGCCGAACTTGGGCCCATTCAGCGCCAGGTCGTTGCGCAGGATGTTCAGCAGCGGTGTGTCGCCGGCTGCGACCACGTCATGGGCCCGGCCGTTCACGGTGATGCGCATGGGGGGTCTCGGTTCAGGCTTGCCAGCGCGGCATCAGCCGCACGGCGTTGTCGCGGCCGATGGCCCGCAGGTCGGCCTGGCTGAAGCCGTAGTCGGTCAAGCCCTTCACGTGGTCTTCGCCGGTGCGGTAGGGGTAGTCGCTGCCGAACAGCACCTGCGACACGTTCACCAGTTTCAGCAGCGAAGCCAGCGCGCCCGGGTGCGCCGACCAGGCCGTGTCGTAGTGGAAACGCTGCAGTTCGAAGAGCACGCCGCGCGGCACGCGGGCCACCAGCTTGGGGTCCAGCACCGGCATCTTCAGCAGGCGCTCGGTCAGGAAGGGCAGCGTGCCGCCGGCGTGCGAGAAGATGAACTTCACATCGGGGCAGCGCGCGGCCGTGCCGCTGAACACGATGTCGGTGATGGTGCGGGTGGTGTCCGTGCCGAATTCGATGACCGTGGGCGGCACGTCGGTCAGCACATTGCGGCAGCAATTGGCGGCCGTGGGGTGGGTGTAGAGGATGGCCTTGCGGCGGTTCAACTCGTCCATCACCGGCGCGAACTGCGGGTGGCCCAGCCACTTGTCACCGTAACTCGTCAGCAGGCCGATGCCGTCGGCCTTCAGCGTGTCCAGCGCGTATGCCAGTTCGCGCAGCGCGCTGTCGGTGTCGTGCATCGGCAGCATCGCGAAGCTGCCGAACTTGCCCTTGTGGTCTTGCGCCAGCTTGGCCGCATATTCGTTGCTCTCGCGCGCCAGCCGGCGGGCATTGGCCGCGTCGGTGAAGCTGGTCTGCGGTGTCGTCAGGCTCAGCATGGACGTGGCCACGCCGGCTTTGGCCATGTCGTCCAGCGTCTTGCTCAGCGTCCAGTTCTTGACGATGGGCGGCGCCTGGCCGACCTTGTCGAGCTCGGCCACGTAGGTGGGTGAGAAGAAATGGTGGTGGGTGTCGATGCGCGGGGGCAGCACGGCGGAAGCGGCTGTCGGTGACGGCATCGCGCAACCCGGCAGCACCGCCGCAGCGCCCAGCCCCAGCAGGCCCGTCAACAGACCCCGGCGCTGCACATCCGGCCCGGCGAGGCAGCCACATTGAAAGTTAGGCTTCATGGGTCGGCTTTCAGTCTTCGGGTTGGAATTGCGCGGCGATCACCGGGTCGAACTGCCCGTCGATCAGCACGAAAAGAATGCGGCAGGGTTGGCCGCTGCGGTTGGCCCATGCGTGGTTGGTGCCGCGCTCGACGAGGAAGTCGCCGGCCTTCATCAGCACGTCTTCGTCGTCCAGCACCAGCGTGATCTCGCCTTCCAGGATCAGCGCGTAGTCCACCGACTGCGTGCGGTGCATGAAGGGGTGCTTGGCGCGGCCGGTGGTGTTGGTGCTGGCCGTGGCCGTGCCCAGGGCACCCCAGGCCAGCTGCGTGTCGGCGGTGCTGAGCTTCTCGATCCACTCGCCCTCGGGGCCGAATTCGATGATGCGCACCACGGTGCCGTTCTTCGGCGGTTCCAGCTTCAGCGCGCGCGCCGTGGGGTCGGGCTCGTTGCCGACGAAGGCCGGCGTCCGGTCGGTGGCCCACAGCTGCGTCAGCACATAGCCCACACGCTTGGGGTTGGTGTGCACCGAGGGCGCGGCGCGGTCTTCGGTGACGACCGAGCGGCCCTGCACATCGTGGCCGGTGACGATGCGGCGGACCTGGCCGTTCCAGGTGGCTCGGGGTCGGGGTTCGGGACTGGCGCTGTCGTTGTCCATGGGCTTCTCCTGGCGTGCGGTCACTGCTGGCCGACGCCGGTTTCCTTCACGATGCGGCCCCACTTGGCCACTTCACGCTGCAGGTAGGCGCCGAATTCGGCAGGCGTGCCGGGCGTGGCTTCCAGGCCGGCGGCCAGCAGGCGTTCGCGGAAAGCCGGGTCGCGCAGGGCCTCGTTCAAGGCACCGTTCAGGCGCATCACCACATCGGCCGGCAGGCGCGCCGGGCCGAACACGCCGACCCAGGTGTAGTCCTCGAAATCGGGGTAGCCCGACTCGGCCACCGTGGGCACGTCGGGCAGCTGCGCCACGCGCTTCAGGCTGGTCACGGCCAGCGCCTTCACCTTGCCGGCCTTCACCAGCGGCACGGCCGGCGGCAGCGCCACGCTGGCCAGCGGCACCTGGTTGGCCAGCGTGGCGTTCAGCGCCGGGCCGGCGCCCTGGAAAGGCACGTGCACGGCGTCCAGCTTGCCCAGCACGCGCAGCACGTGGTCGGCCGTCAGGTGCGGCGTGCTGCCCACGCCGGCGCTGCCGTAGGACACCGCCCTGCCCTTGTGCTGCGCGATGAACTGGCGCAGGTCGGCCGCCGGTTCGCTGGGGTGGGCCACGATGATGTTCGGCCCGGCGGCCAGGTTGGCCACGGGCGTGAAGTCGCGCAGCGCGTCGTAGCCCGGGTCTTTGTAGAGCGTCTGGTTGACGGCCATCGAACTGGTGGTGACCAGCAGCGTGTAGCCGTCGGCCACCTGCCCGGCGACGAACTTCGCGGCGATGTTGCCGCCGGCACCGGCGCGGTTTTCCACCGTCACCGGCTGGCCCAGGCGTTCTTGCAGTTGCTGCGCGACGAGCCGGCCCACGATGTCGGCCGGGCCACCCGGGGCGAAGCTGACGACCAGCCGCAGCGGCTTGGCCGGCCAGGCCGCCGGCGGGGCGGGTTGCCCCACCTGGGCGTGCGCCGCGCTGGCCACCAGCGTGACCGCGAACACGGCCGCTGCGGCCGCCGCTGCGATGAAGACGCGACGCGGCAGCGTCATGCCGCGTCTTCGACGGGGTTGGCCAGCACGCCGATCTGTTCGATGTCGATCTCGATGCGGTCGCCGGCCTTCATGAACACCGGCGGCGTGCGCGCGTAGCCCACGCCGGCCGGCGTGCCCATCGCGATGACGTCGCCGACTTCCAGCGTCAGGCACTCGCTGAGCAGCACGATGGCCTGGGCCACCGAGGTGATCATCAACCGCGTGTTCGAGTCCTGCATCACCTGCCCGTTCAGCCGCGACTGGATGCGCAGGCCGCTGGCGCCCGGCGGCAGTTCATCGGGCGACACCACCCAGGGACCGAAGGGGCCGGTGAGGTCGAAGTTCTTGCCGATGGTCCACTGGCTGGCCTTGCGCTGGTAGTCGCGCAGCGTGCCGTCGTTGAAGATGCTGTAGCCGCCCACGCACTGCAGCGCGTCGTTCAGCGTGCGGTGGCGCGCCGGGCTGCCGATCAGCACGGCCAGTTCGGCCTCGTAGTCCAGCTTGTCGCTGCAGCGCGGGCGGATCAGCGGCGCACCGGGGGCCAGCAGCGACGTGGCGCCACGCATGAAGAAGGCCGGGTATTCGGGCGCCTTGTGGCCGCCTTCGGCCGCGTGGTCGGCGTAGTTCAGGCCCAGGCAGATCAGCTTGCCGGGGTGGGCCAGCGGCGTCAGCAACGGCAGCCCCGCCAGCGGCATGCCCGGCCCCAGCAGCGCGCGGGTCTGCAGGTCGGCGCGCACCGAAGCGTTGAGCCGCAGCCACGCCGCGCCGTCGCGCAGGTCGATGTGCAGGGCCGTGAGGTCGTGCACCTGGCTGCCTTGCAGCAGGCCAAGTCGGGGGCCGTCAGCGGCGGCGTAGCGGAGCCATCTCATCAAGAATCCTGGGCGGTTGGGGGGGTGCCTGGATTCTGGGAAACAACACGCGCCGGGCGCTCAGGTGCATCCCTGACGCCAAGTGCCACCAATTCGCGCCGCGCTCAGCGGCGTTCGCGCCACCACAAAGTCAGCATCGCGCCGGCCGCCAGCAATGCCCAGGGCCAGGCCGGCAAGGGCGTGGTCACCGGTGCCAGCGCCGGCACCGCGCGCAGGGCGTAACGCGCGGTGGCCTCGCGGCGCAACGCTCGCTGCCACTGCGGCCAGTCTTCGGCGCTGTAGACGTAGAAGGCAGCAGGCGGGCCCGCCTGGGCGTGGGGTGCGTTCGGTGAGTCCGGTGTGCCCTTCGCGACCTGCACGGGCTGCACGGGCTGCCAGCCCGCCTGCTGCGGCCACAGTGCCGCACAGGCCGCGTCGGCGGTGTCGGCACGACGCTGCAGCTGCAGCCCTTGCACCACCGTGCCGGGCACAGACACCGCCATCTCGGCACCTTCGCCCCGGGCACAGACGCGGCTGCGCTCGCCCACCAGCGGCATCGCGTCGGGGAAGTCCCAGACCCGCGCCGGCGCGCGCCGCACGCCCGCCTGGTCGATCACCACCTGCCACCAGGCGCCCAGGGCCTGCGGGGCGCTGATGGCGGCGCGGTGCCAGTCGCTGACGCCCAGCCAGCTGATGCGGCCGGCCTGCCAGGGCCGTTGCCACAGCCACGGTGCGGCGGCGTCGTTGGCCGTCCAGGGGCTGCGCGCCGGGCTTGCGGTGGTGGCCGGCGCCCACGCGGTAACGGGCAGCACCAGGCCGGTGTCAGGGCCGGCGCCCGCGCCCAGCGCGCGTGTGGCTTCACCCACGGTGGCCACCAGCGGCAGTTGCAGTTCGCGCAGCCACAGCGCCGACTCGCTGGTGTTGGCGCCCAGCACCAGCAGCGGCAGGCCCCGGGCCACCTGCGACAGCAAGGCGGCGCGCGCGGGGCCGGTGGCGCGTTCGAAATGCGCGGCGTCGATGACCAGCAGGTCGGGCGCGGCCATGGCCACGCGGGCGGTCTCGTTGCGGGTGACGGTCTTGCCCAGCGTCACCTGCCAATCGACCAGCGCGTCGCTGCCCACCAGCAGCTGGTTCAGCGCCAGCACGTCGAAAGAAGCCGCCCCGAAACGCCCCTGCACCTGCAGCGGCGTGCCGGCCTGCACCTGCACCGGCACGGGCCCGTGTTCCAGCACGCGGCCGTCGGCGCCCAGCACGCGGGCCTGCAGCACCAGGGCTTCGGCCACCGGCGGCAGCCAGCGCAGCGTGGCCTCGGTGCCCGGCGCGGTGGCGCTGGCCTGGGCCAGCAGCTTGCCGTTTTCGTCCAGCAGCTGCAGCCGCCAGCCGGCCAGCGGCAGGCTGCGCCGCAGCGTCAGCTCGAAGGGGCGGCCCAGCGCCAGCTGGCGCGGGAAGTCCAGCGTGATGACGGGGTCCTGCGGCGCCGTCCATTGCAAGGCGCGGCTGGGCAGGTCGTGCCAGGCCGCCGCCGGCAAGCCTTCGCGCTGCAGGCCGGCGCCCTGCACCGTCAGCGTGGCGGCGGCGCGCGCTTGATCGGGCGTCAGATCGTCAGCCACCGCCAGCGTGCCGGCCGGGCTGCGCACCACGGCCAGGTCCGCCAGCAGCGCTGCCAGCGCCATGCCGGCCAGCAGCGCCCAGCCCGCATCCCACCCGCGCCGCTGGCGCACGAACAGCAGCGCGCTGACCGCCCCCACGGCGGCCACCACCGCCGCAGCCGCGAAGGCCCAGGGGTCGGCCGTCGTCAGCAACCAACCCGCCGTCATCGCGGGCTCCGGGACGGCGGCGGCAAGCGGTCCTGCTGCAGCGCGTTCGAGAAGGCGGTTCCGACGGCCTCCTGCGCCTGCAGGCGCGGCAGGTTTTCCGTGATGCCGCTGCGCAGCCAGGCGCGCAAGCCGGCGCGGCAGGGCGCGCAGCCGTCCTGCACGTCCTGCACCGCGCGCTGCGCCGCCAGGCGGTCGTCGTCCACGACGATGCGTTCGCGGATCCAGGCCCGTGCGGTGGTCGGCCACAGCGCGGGCAGCGGCCCATCGCCGGCCAGCGCCAGCACCAGTTCGCGCAGCGGCACGGGCACGGCTTCCGACATCGCGCCCTGTTCGCGGCGGCTGTTGCGCGCGCCCAGCACGTCGCCGCTCAGGCGCTTTTCTTCCTTCAGCGGTGGCGGCACGAAGGCCGTGCGGTGCAGGTAGATGCGGTCGGCCTGCTGCAGCTGCTTGATGGCCTCCAGCGCGCGGTACTCGAAAGGCAGCGCCGGTTGCGGCGTGATGGCGCGCAGCGCTTTCTCGGCGTCCCACATCGCCGACAGCGCGCGGCGCAGCACCTTCTTCGTGGCCTCGTCGAAGAGCGTGGCGTTCTCGGCCTGGTCGTGGAGGTGGCCGAACTGCGCCATCAGGTCGGGCTTGCCGCCGCCGTGTTCCGCCTCGTGGTCGTGGTCGTCGGCGTCGCCGAAAAGGCTGGACTCTTCGCCCAGGAACTGGCCGTAGCGGCGGCGCAGCTGCGCCTGGTCACTGGCGATGCTTTCGCTGCGCGCACGCACGTCGGCCGCCTTGGGCTTGGGCGCGGCCTTCAGGTCGGCCAGCAGCTGTTCGGTGTCGATGATGATCTGCCGCTGGCTGCGCAGGTTCTCGGGCTTGACCAGCATCGGCAGCGCCGACGCCTCGTCGGTGGCCGCCACCGGCCCCGGCAGGCGCAGCGTGACGGTGGGCGAGGTGCTGATGTGCGGCCGTGGTTCGGCGTTGTCGCTGGCGCGCACGAAGAAGTAGAGCTCGTCGCCGGGCTCCATGCCCAGTTCCTTCAGCGTCCAGGTTTTCTCCCATTCGCGAACGCGCGGATCGCGGCCTTGCGGCAGCGGCAGTTCGCGGTCGCTGAAGCGCACGTTCTCGCCACTGCCCCGCGCCAGCGTCAGGTGCAGGCTGACGCGCACCACCTGGTAGTCGTCGCGCACGCTCACCGCGATGCGGGTGCTGGTCTCGGTGGGGCCGAGCGTGCGGATCAACTCATCGGGCGCGCGCACGGTGATGGCCGGCGCGGCATCGGGCAGCACGCGCAAGGTGTGGCGCAAGCCGCGCCAGCGCCACGACACCGATTCGGTGGCCAACCAGCTGGCGCAACCCGCCTCCAGCGGCAGGCTGGCGCCGTCGCTGAGTTCGATGGCGTCGCCGGCTGGCCCCTGCAGGCACCAGCGCACCCGGCTGTGCTCGGGCACTTGCAGTTCACGCGGGGCGCTGTTGAAGGCCGCGACGCCGGTGTAGGCGGGCGGCGTGACCTGCAGCGTGAGGCTGCTGGCCGCAGCGGCCGGCGCGGCGCCAGCGGGCCCTGCCGGCACCACGGCCTGCGTGTGGGGCCAGGCCCACAGCGCAGCGGCCGCCACCAGGCTCAGCGCCAACCAGGGCCATGCAAAACGCACGCGGCTGTGCGCAATCCGGCGCAGCAGCGCGGCATCGACGACACGGTTCAGGCGCGCCAGCAGGCGCTGCTGCTGCAGGCGCGCAATCGGCGTCTCGGCCTTGACGAGGCAGGCGCTGCTGTCTTCCAGCGCGGGTGCAGCGGCGTCCAGCCAGCGCAGCCCGCCAGCGCCCACGCGCTGGCGCAAACGCACGGCCTCCACCACCAGCCCCAACAGGCACAAGGCCAGCCCCGGCACCGAGCGCAGCAGCAGCCAGGGCAGCAAGGCCGCCAACCACCAAGGCACGCGCTGCCACAGCGCAGCGCGCAGCAGGCGCTGGTTCAGCGCGGCGGCGACCGGGGCCGTCGGCCCTGCGGGGACGGCAGGAGCTACAGGAGCGACAGGAGCTATCGGGCCGGTCATCGCGCAGCCTGTGTGGGCGGGGTGCGGGCCGCCGCCTGTGCGCGCAGCCGGCGCGCGGCGCGGTGCGCCAGCAGGCGTTCCAGCGCGAACAGCAGGGCCAGCCCCGGCGCCAGCAGCGCGTGGCTGGCGCCGCTGGCGGCCTCTGCAGAACGGGCCGTGCCCGCGGCCAGCGTCAGGGTCGGCGCCGCGAAGGGCAGCGGCGCTTGACGCAGGCCGTCGCGGTTTTCGAACAGCGCACGGGCCGCTGCCAGCGGGTCGGCTTCGTCCACCGGCCAGCGGTCTTGCGCCCACACGCGGCCGCGTGCCGTATCGGCCACCCGCAGGCCGCCAGCCTGGCGCGCGGCGGCCAGTTCGGGGAAGGCCGCCGGCTGCACCGCCCACCACAGCGCGGCGCGCCAAGCGGGGTCGGGCGTGCCGGGGCGGTCCCAGATGATCAGCTCGGTTTGCGCGTCGGGTTCGGCCGCGATGGCGTAGCGGTCCAAGCCCAGACCCGCGCTTTCGAAGGCGGCGAACAGCGGGCGCCAGGCCGCTGGGCGGGTGCTGGCCAGCACGATGCGGTGTTCGCGGGGGCCGCTGTCAGGCCGCGCCGGTTGCAGGCGCACATCGACGCGCAAGGCCAGCGCGGGGCGGTGCGCCGGCATGGGCACCGCATCGCCGGTCGCCACGATGGCCAGGCGCGCACCGGCCCGCCATTCACGCTGGTGCGCAGCCAGCCAGGCCAGCGGGTCGGCCGTCTGCAGCGCGCAACCGGCGGCCGGTGCCCGCGTGCGCCCGTCGGCGTCGGGCGCGCAGAACACGGTGCGGGTGGCGGCGGCCAGGCCCGCCGCCTGGACTTGCGCTTCGACCCAGGCCGGGTCGGCGTGCGCGCCCACGAAGACCGTGTCGCCCCGCCAGGGCAGCACCCCATCGGCCAACCAGGCGATCAGGCCCAACAGCAGCAGCAGACGCAGCAGCAGCAACAGCGGGTCGGCCCAACGCCAGATGCGCAACTGCTGCGGCGCGGCAGCCGGCAGAAAGCGCGCGGTGGCCAAGGGCTCGGCCTGGGTGCGCTGGCGTTTCTGGCGGTGCCACCAGATCGGCAGCAGCAGCACCGGCAGCGCCAGCCACCACAGCGCAAGGGAACCGATCACTTCCGCCCTGCCCGCTGCAACCAGGCGCGCAACACGCCACCCACGGCGGCTTCGATGGACGCGGTGTGGACCGGCAGATCGCGCTGCCGGCAGGCCGTCGCCACCGTGTCGAAGTGGGCCGTGCGCGCCGCGCGGTAGCCTGCCTGCGCGGCGGCGTCGTAGCGGTGCAGGCCGTCGGCCGTTTCAGGGGCTTCCGGGTCGCGGTAGCCGGTGCCGACGGCGAAGCGGCCCTCGGCCTCGGCCTCGGTCTGCAGACACAGCAGGCGCACGTCGTGCTGCATGGCGCGCAAACGCAGCAGGGCTTCCGACAAGGGCGACGGCCATTCCAGGAAATCACTGACCGCGAAGACCAGGCTGGGTGCGCGCGCGAAGTGCAGGCTGGCGCGCAGGGCGGTGGCGTCGGGCAGGCTGCCGCCGGCCTGCGCGCGCTGCAGTTGGGCCAGCACGCGGTGCATCTGGCGCGGCCCGCGTGAAGCCGGCGTGACGCTCATGCGGTAGCCGCCGGCCACGACCAGCCCGAAGGCATCGCCCTGGCGCTGCGCGATGGCTGCCACGCAGGCCAGCACCGTGCGCGCGAAACCCAGTTTGTCCACGCCGGGCAGGCGGCGGCTGGGCTCGGCCATCGAGGCACTGGCGTCCAGCAGCAGCCACACCGCCACGTGGCTGTCGCGTTCGGCCTCGCGCACGTAGTAGCGGTCGGCACGGGCCAGCAGCTTCCAGTCGACGCGCCGCCATTCGTCGCCTGGCGCGTAGGCGCGGTACTCGCTGAACTCGACGCCCGCACCGCGTTCGCGCCCAGCGTGCAAGCCGTGGCCCAGCCCCGCCAGCACGTGGCGGATGACGAGGTCAAGGTCTGCGGTTTGCGCCCGAATCGCGGACGTGGCCAACATCGCCAGGGAATCCGTCAATCGACCCGGATCTGCTCGCGCAGCGCGGCCAGGATGTCGGCGATGGCCACGCCATCGGCCTCGGCCTCGAAGTTGCGCAGCACGCGATG
>JANPHI010000136.1:0-1988 GCA_031424355.1 Betaproteobacteria bacterium | reverse complement strand
GCGGCGCGCAGGCGCAGGGCGTTGGCCGCGCGGGTGGTGGCGTCCTGCACGAATTCGGCGACCACCCCTCCACCCTCGCGCAGCAAGGCCACTCCGCCGTTCTCCGCGACGATGGCGCGCACCGGCCAGTCGCGGGCGAAGGGCTCGCTCCAGCCGAGCGGGCGGCCGGGGGTGGCCACCACCCGCCCACCGGCGGCCTGCAGCGCCTGCAGGGCGTCCAGCGCGGCGGGTTCGATGGCGCCGTCGCGGGTCAGCGTGTCGTCGATGTCCGTCATCAGGGCGACCGCGCCAGCCAGGCTGGCGGGCGGCAGCGAGGCCAGCGGCAACGGCAATCGGGAACCCATCCGCCAAGTTTTGCACGGACGCCGCAGGCGGCCGACGCTGTCCGTGGCTAGAATGCCGGCAGTTTCCGAGGAGCGTTGCAACCTTCGTCCTGAAGGCCAGGCTCGGAAACTTCAATTGCAACAACGCTCACCTGCACGATGGCTTGTCGTGGGTGAGCGGATCAAAGCTCCACCGTCGGCGTGTTGTGCAGGTTCCTAACCCGTTTGGAGCTTGAACCATGAATGACGTTCTGAAAGCCCTGCCGACGCAGGCACAGTTTCCCGACAGCGCCGTCGCCGACCTGTCGCTGGCCGACTGGGGCCGCAAGGAAATCAAGATCGCCGAGACCGAAATGCCCGGTCTGATGGCCATCCGTGAAGAGTTCGCCGCTGTCCGCCCGCTGCGCGGCGCACGCATCACTGGCAGCCTGCACATGACGATCCAGACCGCCGTGCTGGTCGAGACTCTGCAAGCCCTGGGCGCCGACGTGCGCTGGGCCAGCTGCAACATCTACAGCACGCAGGACCACGCCGCCGCTGCACTGGTGGTCAAGGGCACGCCGGTGTTTGCCTACAAGGGCGAAAACCTCACCGACTACTGGGACTACACCCACCGCATCTTCGAGTTCGGCGCGGGCAAACCAGGAAGCGCCCCTGGCGCTTCGGGCGCCGTGCACGAAGGCCCGAACATGATCTTGGACGACGGCGGCGATGCCACGCTGCTGATGCACCTGGGCAAGAAGGCCGAAACCGACATCAGCGTGCTGGCCCACCCCGGCAGCGAAGAAGAGACCATCCTCTTTGCCGCCATCAAGGCCAAGCTGGCCGTCGACCCCACCTGGTACAGCCGCAAGGGCGCGCAGATCATCGGCGTGACCGAAGAAACCACCACCGGTGTGCACCGCCTGAACGAGATGAGCGCCAAGGGCACGCTGATGTTCCGGGCGATCAACGTGAACGATTCGGTCACGAAGAGCAAGTTCGACAACCTCTACGGTTGCCGCGAGTCGCTCGTCGACGCGATCAAGCGCGCGACCGACGTGATGATCGCCGGCAAGGTGGCGGTGGTCGCCGGCTACGGCGATGTGGGCAAGGGCTCTGCGCAGGCACTGCGCGCGCTTTCGGCGCAGGTCTGGGTCACCGAGGTCGACCCGATCAACGCGCTGCAGGCCGCGATGGAAGGCTACCGCGTCGTGACGATGGAATACGCCGCCGACAAGGCCGACATCTTCGTCTCGGCCACCGGCAACAAGGATGTCATCACCTTCAAGCACATGGCGGCGATGAAGGACCAGGCGATCGTCTGCAACATCGGCCACTTCGACAACGAGATCGACGTGGCGGGTTTGTCGAGTTGCAACTGGGAAGAGATCAAGCCGCAGGTCGATCACGTGATCTTCCCCGACGGCAAGAAGATCATCCTGCTGGCCAAGGGCCGGCTCGTGAACCTCGGCTGCGGCACCGGCCACCCGAGCTTCGTGATGTCGTCGAGCTTCGCGAACCAGACGATCGCCCAGAACGAGCTCTTCTCGCACAGCGACTCGTACGACGTCGGCAAGGGCTCGGCGCAGGCGCTGCGCGCGCTCTCGGCGCAGGTCTGGGTGACCGAGATCGACCCGATCAACGCGCTCCAGGCGGCGATGGAGGGCTACAAGGTCGTGACCA
>JANPHI010000135.1:0-1688 GCA_031424355.1 Betaproteobacteria bacterium | reverse complement strand
CCCTGCAGGCGCATCAGCGCTGGGTCGTAGATGTTGCGGCCGTCGAAGATCAGCGGCTGCTTCAGCGCCGCCTTGATGGCGTCGAAGTCGGGGTTGCGGAATTCCTTCCACTCGGTGACGACCACCAGCGCGTCGGCGCCGGTCAGCGCATCGGCCTGGCTGGCAGCGAAGTGCAAGCCGGGGATGCCCTGCATCACACGCGCGGCTTCTTCCATGGCCACAGGGTCATAGGCGCGCACTGCCGCTCCACGGCGAACCAGTTCATCGACGATGACCCGGCTGGGCGCCTCACGCATGTCGTCGGTGTTGGGCTTGAAGGCCAGGCCCCACAGCGCGAAGGTGCGACCCGCCAGGTCTTCGCCAAAGCGCTTCACGATCTTGTCCACCAGCACGTGCTTCTGGCGGTCGTTGGCGTCTTCCACGGCCTGCAGCACACCCAGCGTCATGCCAGCTTCCTTGCCGGTGTGGATCAGCGCCTTCACGTCCTTGGGGAAGCAGCTGCCGCCGTAGCCGGTGCCGGGGTAGAGGAAGGACGTGCCGATGCGCGGGTCGCTGCCGATGCCCTTGCGCACCATCTCGATGTCGGCGCCCACGCGCTCGGCCAGCAGGGCCAGCTCGTTCATGAAGCTGATGCGCGTGGCCAGCATCGCGTTGGCGGCGTATTTGGTGAATTCGGCGCTGCGCACGTCCATCACCTGCAGGCGGTCGTGGTTACGCATGAAGGGCGTGTACAGGGCGCGCATCAGCAGGATGGCGCGCTCGTCGTCGGCACCCACCACGATGCGGTCGGGGCGCATGCAGTCGTCCACCGCCGCGCCCTCTTTCAGGAATTCGGGGTTCGATACAACGGCGAATTGAGTGTCGCCCAAGCCGCGCGCCACCAGGGCCGCTTGCACGGCGGCCTTCACCTTGTCGGCGGTGCCCACGGGCACCGTGCTCTTGTCGACGATGACCTTGTAGTCCGTCATGTGGCGGCCGATGTTGGTGGCCGCGGCGACCACGTATTGCAGGTCGGCCGAGCCGTCCTCGTCGGGCGGCGTGCCGACGCCGATGAACTGCATGGTGCCGTGGCCGACGGCGGCGGCGATGTCGGTGGTGAACTGCAGCCGCCCGGCGGCGACGTTGCGCTGCACGATCTCCTTCAACCCGGGCTCGTGGATGGTGATGCCGCCCTCGTTGAGGACGCGGATCTTGCGCGCGTCGACATCCAGGCAGACGACGTGGTTGCCCATCTCGGACAGGCAGGCTCCGGTGACCAGGCCGACGTAGCCGGTGCCGACGACAGTGACTTTCATGGGCTTCCCGAGCAGAGTTGCGATGCCCCGTTCCAAGGGCTCCAAGGGCGTGGATTCTCACCGCGCGCCAAGGCTGCCGCGTGGCCGGGCAGTGATATCTTCCGCGCCACTTCGCGCCTTTTCGCGCTTCTTCTGTGCTCAATCGAACGTCATGACCAAAACCGCACTCATCACCGGCGTCACCGGGCAGGACGGCGCCTACCTGGCCGAGTTGCTGCTGCAAAAGGGTTATGCCGTGCACGGCATCAAGCGGCGCTCGTCGCTGTTCAACACCGACCGTATCGACCATCTCTACCAGGACCCGCACGTCGACGACCAGCGCTTCTCGCTGCATTACGGCGACCTGACCGACTCGACCAACCTGATCCGCATCATCCAGCAGGTGCAGCCCGA